>NZ_JBEXIL010000015.1:0-157602 GCF_040608555.1 Micromonospora sp. NPDC005172 | reverse complement strand
GGACCGGCGACAGCCCCACCGGTGAACGCGAGACCAGCAGCGGTCAGAGCAGTCCTACGAATCAGATCGGTACGCATAACAGCGTGCTCCTCTGCGAAAGTCGGGGGAAAACACGACGACACACGAACGGGGGCGGTGTGTCGAAGCGGAAGTTCATCCGAGACAGGGCCCGGCGACCCGACGGGGCCTGCACAGGGCGTGTCTCCGGAGGGGTGGTCCAACGGCCTGTGGTGGCGGATCATTCCGCCGCGCCTGAAGGGCTTGCGGACCGGGGCTGGCCGGTGCTGCTCGGCGGTGCGGGGGATGTAACGACGCCGACCCGGCGGGTGTTCCCGGCCGCTGCCCTGCGCCGCCAGCCCGACGGGCGCGGCGGCATGCCAGGTATAACGACCCCGCCCGGCCCGCGATTCCGCCGCCAGGGTGCCACCGGTCACGGGATGAAACTCCCAAATCACCCAAAATGCACCTGGCCACCCATGATCGCGCTAGATCCAGGAAAGAGGCCCCTCGGTGTGCGGGCGAGGCCACTACGTCCCGGATCGAGCACGATCATGCCCGACGTCACGTTCCGCGCCGACGTCCCCGACGTGGCGGGGTGCGTCGGCTGGGCTCACCCGTGGCCGCTGTCTGTTGACTGGCCACACGGGAGGTTGAGCCGCGGGTGGTCAGGCGGAGTCCGCTGCCTCGCTGGCCTGGGCGTGACGCTCCAGCAGCCGCTGCCGGATCTCCTCCGGCGTGTACGCGCGCCGGCGTCGCTCGGCTCGGGCGATGACCACACCGGACGCTGCCACCCCGGCGAGGCCGGCGAGGCCGAGGATCTTCCACCACCGCATTGGTTGCCGCATCGGCCTAGGCTAGTCCCCCATGAGCATCAGCCTGGATGAGGCCGTCGAGTTGACCCGCACCGGCGACGTGTGGGTGTTCCGGGGTCGTAGCGCGCCGGACCGGGCGATCCAGTTCACCACGAACAGTCCGGTCAACCACGTCGGGATGGCGGTGGTGCTGGACGACATGCCGCCGTTGATGTGGCACGCCGAGCTGGGCAAGTCGCTGCCGGATCTGTGGTCGGGCACGCACCAGCGTGGTGTGCAGCTGCACGACCTGCGGGACGCGGTGTGCGTGTGGGCCAACCGGTACGGTCAGCGGGCCTGGCTGCGGCAGCTCGACCCGCCGGCCGAGGGCGAGATGGAGCGCGCGGTGTTGCGTACCGTGGCGCGGTTGGACGGTACGCCGTTTCCGTCGACCGCCCAGTTGGCGTGGCGGTGGGTGCGCGGTCGGGTGCCGTCGATGCCGGGTCCTGGCCGGGCGGCACTCCGAGCCGTATCGCGGGCCGCCCAGGCGGCCTGGGTCGACCCCGCTGCTTCCGCCGTGTCGGACACCCCCACCTCCGGGGTCGACGGCCCGGGCACTGCGGGCACCGGGGCCGAGCGGGGGACACGTGCCGCTCCGACCAGCGCGGCCGCGCGGGACCGGGCGTTGGAGACGGCGTACTGCGCCGAGGTCGTGGCCGTGACCTACGAGGCGATGGGGCTGCTGCCGGCCGGTAAGCGTCCGAACTGGTACGACCCGGGGCGGTTCTGGAGTGGTGACGACCTGGGGTTGGCCGGTGGCGCCCGGTTGGGTACGGAGATCGAGGTGCGGGTTCCGCCCCGCTGAGGTTTGGCCCACCCGGTGAGCGGCAATTGCTGTCGCCGTGAACGCCTCCACGGATCTCGACACGCTGACCGGTTTCTTCGATCGGTACGGCGCCGCGTTGACCTCGGGCGACCTGCCGTCCCTCGGCGGCTGTTACGCCCTGCCCGGGCTGGTGGTGGCGGACGCGTACAGCTTCTCGTTCACCTCGTTGGCGGCGGTCGCGCTGTCCTTCGTGGGCGCCGCGCCCGACTACCAGGACCGGGAGTTGATCGCCGCGCACGCCCGGATCGAGGACGTGCAGCCGGTCTCCGCGCTGCTGACCCTGGTGTCGGTGGAGTGGGAGTTCCTGGACAGTCAGGGGCGTTCGGTGCCGGGGGAGCGGTACCGCTATCTGCTGCGTACGTCGGCTGAGGGTCCGCTCATCTGCACGGTCGTCCGGACGGCCTGACCGCCCGCGTACCGTCGAGGCGGCCGAGCCGTTTTCCGCGCCAGGGTGGCCGGTCGGTCCGATCCGTACCCGCCCGGTTCCCGGTCGGGCCGGCGCTGGCTACGCTGTCGCGTCGGTGGGACGAGGGGAGACCTGATGGCGGTGGGGCCGGACGGCGCGGGAGGTCCGCGGACGGCGCGGGTCGTGGTGTCGCTGCCGTGGATCGTGGTGCTGGTGGGCGTCTGCGCGCTGGCGGTGCTCTTGGTGGTCGCGCTGCTGTCGTTCCGTACCCGGGAGCGGGACAGCTCGCCGCAGGCGGCGCCGCCGGTGTTCCTGCCGACGACGCCGGCCGCGGCGTCGTCTGCGCCGACGCCGGGTGGGTTGGAGCGGCGGACGGCCTCGCCGCGCGCGTCGCGCAGCAGCCGGACGCCGTCGCCGCGTGCCACGACCCGGTCGCCGTCGCCGGCCAAGTCGAGTGCCGGGACGCTGGCGACGGCGGACGACGGTGCGGTGTCGGCTCGTTACCAGGTCGGTACGGACGGTTGGAACGCGACCGACGCCACCTTGGCGGTGACCAACGAGTCGCAGCGGTCGGCGGACTGGCGGGTGGAGTTGGCGTTCGAAGGCGACATGCGCGGCCTGCGGGTGAGTGGTGCGGCGGGAATCTCGGTGTCGGCCCAGGGTGACGGCGGTTTCGTGCTCAGCGGCGGGGCGTCGCTGGGTCCAGGTGACACGGCGACGGTGCGCCTGCGGCTGGGTTGGGACGGCTCCGCGGCGCGTCCGCTGCGGTGCACTGTCAACGGGGTCGACTGCCGGTTCGGCTGACCGGGCGTCGGGTGTGCCGCGCGCGCTTTCAGCGTGAGCCGTCGATCGCTAGGCTGCCCGGACGGCCCGCTGAGGGAGGTACATGTCCGGCTTGCGTCGTGCCCCGCGACCGTCGCACGGTCCGGCGGCCATCGCCTCGTCGCCGTGGATCGTGGTGTTTGCCGGCGTTGTCGTGATGGTGGTCCTGCTCTTCGTGGCCCTGGGCGCGTACCGGGGGCGTAGCCCGGCGCCGGACGACGGGCCGCCACCTGCGGGCCTGCCGTTGCCGCCGGTGCCGGTGTCGCCGTACGAGCTGTCGCCGACGCCGCTGCCGGAGAACTCGGCGCTGCTGCCCGGGTTGTCGCCACGGGCCAGCGGCTCGCCTCCGAGCACGCCGGTGATGTCAAGCCCGCCGGCGGTGAGCCCGACGGGGGCGGCGGCGTCGGCGCGGCCGTCGACCCGGGCCCCGCAGCGGCCACCGGCGGTGAGTGGCCGCTACCGGGTGGTGCAGAGCTTCGACGGGGGTTTCACCGGCGAGGTGTTGGTCGTCAACTCCTCGGGTGTGGACCGTGGCTGGACGGTGCGGTTCGACTTCACCGGTGGTCGACTGGTGACGACCTGGGTGGAGGGGGTGCCACAGGGGACGGTGCGGCAGGTCGACGGCGGCTTCAGCTATGTCAGTGGGGTGGACGTGCCGGCCGGCGGGTCGGTGGCGTTGCGGTTCCACCTGGAGCGGGCGTCCACGACACCGCGGGGGTGCACGGTCGACGGGGTGCGCTGTAGCGGTTTCTGAGCGGTGCTTCCGCAAGGATGCTGCTCTGTTTCGACTGTGTTTGCAAGGTATTGCAGATCGTTGCGGCAAGGATTAGCGTGCGGCCATCACGACCAGAGGAAGGCCGTCGATGAGACCCCCGTCGATCCCGCGTACCGCCCTGCTCGCGCTCGCCTGCCTGCTCACGTCCACCCTCGTCGGTGCGCCGGTCTCCGCGCGTGCCCTCGACGCCGACCCCCGTCCGTCCAGCGCCGACAGGCTGGCCGAGGCCGGTGCCGTGCAGTGGCGCGACGCGCCCACCGCCGAGGCGCTGCTGGCCGCGGGCACCGACACCGCGCGTGCCGAGCAGTTCTACTTCGTCCTGCCGGACCGGTTCGCCAACGGCGATCGGCGCAACGACACCGGCGCGCTCACCGGTGACCGGCTGCGCACCGGGCTCGATCCGACCGACAAGGGCTTCTACCACGGTGGTGATCTCAAGGGCGTTATCGACAAGCTGTCCTACATCCAGGGTCTGGGTACCACCGCCATCTGGCTCGCCCCGATCTTCAAGAACCGCCCCGTGCAGGGCGAGGGGGACGACGTCTCCGCCGGCTACCACGGCTACTGGATCACCGACTTCACTCAGGTCGACCCGCACTTCGGCACGAACGCCCAGCTCAAGGAGTTGGTCACGCTGGCGCACCGGCGGGGCATCAAGGTCTATCTCGACGTCGTGGTCAACCACACCGCCGACGTCATCAGGTACGCCGAGGACCGCTACGCGTACGTGGACAAGGCCACCTCGCCGTACACGGACGCGCAGGGGCGGGCCTTCGAGGACCGCAACTACGCCGACGGCAGCCGTGACTTCCCGAGGGTCGACAGCACCGCCGGCCCGTACACGCCGGTCTTTCCGGAGCCGGGCGACGCCACCGTGAAGGTGCCGGCCTGGCTCAACGACCCGAGCATGTACCACAACCGGGGCGACTCGACCTTCGCCGGTGAGAACAGCGAGTACGGCGACTTCTTCGGCCTCGACGACCTGTGGACCGAGCGGCCCGCGGTGGTCCAGGGCATGACCAGGGCGTACGGCGACTGGATCGGCGCGACAGGCGTCAACGGGTTCCGGCTGGACACCGTCAAGCACGTCGACATGGACTTCTGGCCGCAGTTCACCCGGGGCGTCGAGCGCGCCGCCGAGAAGGCCGGCAAGAAGGACTTCTTCCTGTTCGGCGAGGTGTACAGCGCCGATCCGGAGGTCACGTCGAGGTACGTGCGGCGCGGCGGCCTGCCGGCCACCATCGACTTCCCGTTCCAGGAGGCCGCGCGGGGCTACACGGCGGGCGCCGGCTCGGCGAAGGCGCTTGCCGACGTGTACGCCCGCGACGACCTCTACGCCGCCCGGGACACCGACGCGGGTCGGCTGCCCACCTTCCTCGGCAACCACGACATGGGTCGGATCGGCTCGTTCATCGCCGGCGGCGGCACCGATCCCGCCAGTCACCTGCGCCGCGATCAGCTCGCCCACCAGCTCATGTTCCTGACCCGCGGCCAGCCGGTGGTCTACTCCGGCGACGAGCAGGGCTTCACCGGCCCCGGCGGGGACAAGGACGCCCGGCAGGACATGTTCGCGTCGAAGGTTCCCGACTACCTCGACGACGACCTGCTCGGCACCGACCGCACCCACGCCAGCGACCAGTTCGACACCGCCCACCCGCTGTACCGGACGATCGCCGAACTGGGCCGGCTCCGCCAGGCGCACCCCGCGCTGCGCGACGGCATCCAGGTCACCCGGTACGCCGCCGACGGTCCCGGCGTGTTCGCCGCCTCCCGGATCGCGCCCGGGGACCGCACCGAGTACATCGTCGCGGTGAACAACACCGGGACCCCGCAGACTGTCACCGTGGACACCTGGTCGGCCGGCGCCACCTTCACCGGCATCTACGGCTCCTCGGCCGGTGCGAAGGCCGGCGGCGACGGAAAGCTGACGCTGACCGTGCCACCGCTGTCGGCGGCCGCGTACCGCGCGGGCACCGCCGTCGCCCGGCCGACCGGCACGCCGACCATCAGCCTCACCACGCCCGCGCCGGACGCGTCGGTGGCCACCCGCGCCACGGTCACCGCGCAGGTGACCGGCGACCCGCTGGCCACCGTCACCGTGGCCGCGCGGGTCGGCGGCGGCCGGTGGACGCTGCTGGGCAGCGCCGACCACGCGCCGTACACCGTGCACCACGACCTGGACGGGCTGGCCGGCGGCACCCGGATCGAGTACCGGGCGGTGGTCCGCGACGGCCGGGGCCGCACCGCCACGGCCCGGTCCGTCGCCGTCGTCGGCACGCCCGAGCTGGGCGGGTCCCGGGAGTGGGCGGTCGTGCACTACCAGCGTCCGGCCGGGGGGTACGACGACTGGGGGCTGTACGCCTGGGGTGACATCGACCCGGCGTACGTCACGGAGTGGCCCGAGGGGCAACCGTTCGCCGGGGAGGACTCCTACGGGCGGTTCGCCTGGGTGAAGCTCAAGCCCGGTGCGAAGTCCGTGGGCTTCGTGGTGGTCGACTCCGGTGGCACCAAGGACGTCGCCCAGGACCGCAGCATCGACGTGACGGCCACCGGTGAGGTCTGGCTCAAACAGGGCGACCCGGCGATCTACCCGAGCCGGCAGGCGGCCACCGGTCAACCGGACCCGCCGGTCGAGGAGGGCACCGCTGTCATCCACTACCGCCGGGCCGACGGCAACTACGACGGGTGGGGCCTGCACGTGTGGGACGGCGCGGCCAACCCGACCGAGTGGGCCACCCCGCTCGCGCCGACGTCCATCGACGCGTACGGCGCGGTGTTCCGGGTGCCGCTGGCGGCCGGGGCCACCGGGCTGAACTACATCATCCACCGGGGCGACACCAAGGATCTCCCCGACGACCAGCGGCTCGACGTCGCCAGCGCCGGCCGTGAGGTGTGGCTGCTCGCCGCCACCCCGGGGCGGCTGCTCCCGTCGACCGCGACCAGCGCAGGCGGGGACACCGACATCGGCAGGCAGCGGGCGCACTGGATCGACCGGTCGACGATCGCCTGGCAGACCCCACCGACCGACGGCCGGGTGTACGCCCTGGTGGCCGCCCCGGCCGGCGGGGTGAGCGTCGTCGACGGCGAGCTGTCCGGGACGTACACCAGTCTGCCGTTGCGCGCGCAGCGCAACGGGCTCACGGAGGCCCAGCGCGCGGCGTTCCCGCACCTGTGGTCCCATCGGGCCTTCACGCTCGACCGGGGTGACCTGGCGAAGGTGCCGGCGGCGCTGCGCGGGCAGGTGCTGGTCACCGAGCGCGACGCCCAGGGAAAGCTGCTCGCCGCGACCGGCGTGCAGATCCCCGGCGCGCTCGACGACGTGTACTCGCGGGCCACCCGGGTCACGCTCGGGCCGACCTACGCCGGGCGGACGCCGAGCCTCGCGCTCTGGGCGCCGACCGCCCGAACCGTGACGCTGCAACTGTTCGACTCGCCCACGGCCGTGCCGACGACGGTGCCGATGCGCCGCGACGACCGCACCGGGGTCTGGTCGGTACGCGGCAACCACGCCTGGACGGGGAAGTACTACCGCTACCAGGTGCAGGCGTGGCAGCCGGCGGCGCAGCGGATGGTCACCGCGTCGGTCACCGACCCGTACTCGGTGGCCCTCGCCCCGGACTCCACGCACAGCCAGCTCGTCGACCTGGACGACCCGGCGCTGGCTCCGCCGGGGTGGCGCACGCTGCGCAAGCCGGCCGCCGTGCCGGCGTCGAAGGCGCAGATCTCCGAGCTGTCGGTGCGGGACTTCTCCATCGCCGACGACACCGTGCCGGCGCAGCGGCGGGGCACCTTCCTGGCGTTCACCGACCCGGGAACCGCCGGCATGACGCACCTGCGCGCGCTCGGCGACGCGGGGGTGACCCACCTGCACCTGCTGCCGGCGTTCGACTTCGCCACGATCCCCGAGAAGCGGACCGACCAGCGCGAGCCGGCCTGCGACCTGGCGGCGCTCCCGCCGGACTCCGAGGCGCAGCAGGCGTGCGTCGCGGCGGTCGCCGACACCGACGGTTACAACTGGGGGTACGACCCGCTGCACTACAGCGTGCCGGAGTGCGGGTACGCCGTCGACCCGGTCGGCGCGGCGCGGACCACCGAGTTCCGCCGCATGGTCGCCGGGGTGAACGACGCCGGCCTGCGGGTGGTCATGGACGTGGTCTACAACCACACCGCGGCGGCCGGCGTCGATGCCAAGTCGGTGCTCGACCAGATCGTGCCCGGCTACTACCACCGGCTGCTCGACGACGGCACGGTGGCCGACTCCACCTGCTGCGCCAACACCGCCCCCGAGCACGCGATGATGGGCAAGCTGGTCGTCGACTCGCTGGTCACCTGGGCCCGGCAGTACCGGGTTGACGGCTTCCGGTTCGACCTGATGGGTCACCACCCGAAGGCCAACATCCTGGCCGTCCGAGCCGCGCTGGATCGGTTGACCGTCGCCCGCGACGGCGTGGACGGCAAGGCGATCATGCTCTACGGCGAGGGTTGGAACTTCGGCGAAGTCGCCAACGACGCCCGGTTCGTGCAGGCCACCCAGGCGAACATGGCCGGTACCGGCATCGGCACGTTCAACGACCGGCTGCGCGACGCCGTGCGCGGCGGCGGGCCGTTCGACGCCAACCCCCGCGTGCAGGGCTTCGCCTCCGGGCTCTACACCGACCCGAACGGCGACCCGGTGAACGGGTCGGCGACGGCGCAGAAGGAACGGCTTCTGCACGCCCACGACCTGGTCAAGGTGGGTCTCACCGGCAATTTGCGGGACTACCGGTTCACCGACACCTCGGGCCGCACGGTCACCGGGGCGCAGGTGGACTACAACGGTTCCCCGGCCGGCTACACCGCCGCGCCGGGCGAGGCCGTCACCTACGTCGACGCGCACGACAACGAGATCCTGTACGACGCGCTGGCGTACAAGCTGCCGCAGGCCACCAGCGCGGCGGACCGTGCCCGGATGCAGGTGCTCGCGCTGAGCACGGTGGTGCTGGGGCAGGGCACCGGGTTCGTCACCGCCGGGACGGAACGGCTGCGGTCGAAGTCGTTGGACCGCAACTCGTTCAACTCCGGTGACTGGTTCAACCAGATCCGCTGGGGCTGTGAGCGGGGCAACGGGTTCGGTGTCGGCCTGCCGCCGGCGCAGGACAACCAGGACAAGTGGCCGTACGCCAAGCCGTTGCTCGCGGACCCGGCCCTGGTGCCCGACTGCGCGGCGATCGACACCACCGACGCCCGGTACGCCGAGTTGCTGCGCATCCGCGCGTCCTCGCCGGTGTTCGGCCTCGGCACCGCCGAGCAGGTGCAGCAGCGGGTGGCGTTCCCGCTCTCCGGCGAGTCGGAGACCCCCGGCGTGCTGACCATGACCCTGGATGCCCGCGGCCTGGGCGGGGCGTGGACGTCGCTGACCGTGGTCTTCAACGGCACCCCGGGAACGACGACGCAGACCCTGACCGGTCTGCGAGGTGCGGACGTGGCGCTGCATCCGGTCCTGGTGCACTCGGCCGACCCGGCGCTGCGGACAGCGTCGTTCGACCGGGCGACCGGTGCCTTCACGGTGCCGGCGCGCAGCGTGGGGGTGTTCGTCCAGAGGTGAACGGGGACCGGCCCCCTCCCGCGTCGTGCGGAAGGGGGCCGGTCCTTGTTGGTGCGTGGTGCGTGGTGCGTGGTGCGTGGCGCTGGTGCTCAGGCGAAGCAGTTCTCGATGGTGCCGCCCGGGATGGCCAGGCAGTTCGTCGGGCGGTTGGCGGTGATGGCGGACTTGTCGTCCACGTTCACCTGACCGAAGAAGGTGAACACACCGCCCGGCGCGAAGGTCGAGAAGTTGTTGGCGACCTTCGTCTTCGACAGGTTGACCTCGCCGAAGATGTTGAAGATGCCGCCGCCGACCCCGATCGGGCCGATGGCCCGGTTACCGACGACCTCGGTGTCCCGCAGCGTGAGGACGCTGCCGGCGTTGAAGACCCCGCCGCCGAAGAAGCCGGCGGTGTTCTCCTTGATCCAGCTGTCCTCGACGGTCACCGCGCTGTCGAAGGCGATGGCGAGACCGCCACCGACCCCGGCGGTGCTGTTCTTCGCCACCGTCACCTTGTGCAGGTTGAGCTGGCTGTCCGCCGCCGCCAGACCACCACCGGCGAGGACCGCCGTGTTCGAGGTGATCTCGGTGTCGTACGCGGTGGTGTTGCCCTCGATGTCGAGGTAGCCGCCGCCGAAGCCCAGCGTCTCGTTGTCGCTGATCACGGTCTTCTTGAGCTCGACCGTGCCGCCGTCGACGTCCTCGGTGAAGATCTCCGCGGCGCCGTTGGAGATGCCGCCGCCACCGATGATGGCGGTGTTGTCCTTGATCTTCGACTCCTCGACCTTGAGCAGGCCGGCGTTGAACACACCGCCACCGAAGAAGAAGGCGGTGTTGCTCGCGACGGTGCTGTGCCAGATCTTCGCGGTGCCGAAGTTGGCCACACCGCCGCCGTTGCCGCCGGACTGGTTGAGGACGACCTCGGACTCGATGATCTCGGCGGTGCCGCCCGGCTGGACCAGGATGCCCGCGCCGTCGGTGTCACCCGGCTCCTCGACGAGCGGCGTGACGACGCCCGGCGCCGCCTTCGTGGTGGCCTTCGGCGTCACCTTGGGTGCGGCCTTCAGGCCGGCCTTCGGGTTCGCCTGACGCGCGGTGAGGGCCTGGTCCAGCGGAACACCGGCCTTCACCTGCGCCGCGATCGCCTCGGAGTCCGAGTAGGACGCCCAGACGGCCGCCGGCTCGACGGCGTTCAACGTTTCGAGAGTCTGACCGCCCTTGATGGTCAGGCCCTTGAGGGTCAGGTGCCCACCGCTGCCGACGTTGAGGATGCGGAAGTAGTCGGCCGTGGCCTCCCGGGCGATCGTGGTGTGCTCGCCCTTCAGGGTGATGCGCTCGGTGATGACCGGCAGACCGTTGCCCTGGTAGTCGTTGCGGCTCAGGTTGTAGGTGCAGCCCTTGGCCAGTTCCAGCACACCACCGTGCTTGTTGTTGGCGAACACGATCGCCTGGATCAGCTTGTCGGTGTCGCAGGGCACCTCCTTCCCACGCTCGTGGTCCTTGTCCCGGTCCTTGTCCTTGTCCTTGTCCCGGTCCTTGTCCCGGTCGCGACCCTCGTCACCGTGCTGGTCGCCGTCCTTGCTGACCTGCGCGGTGTTCCAGTTCAGGCCGACCGCCCCGGCGCTGCCCGCGACGCCCACCGCCGCGATGCTGATCACGCCCGTCAGACCGGCCACGCCGCTGGCGAGCCAGAGCTTGCGGCGGCGCTTGGCCGTCGCCCGCCCGGAGGCTTCGTTGTTCGTTAGGTAGTTGGACATCGGAGCTCTCTGCCCTCTCCTCGTACCAGACAGGGTCGCCGCCCTCAGACGGTCGTCCCCTGCTACAAATCGGTTGTAGCTCCCAAAAACACCGTATGAGAATGTTCCTCGCCTGGCGGCGGTATCCGAAACAACCCCACATTCGGTTCATGTCGGGCCGCGGGTGGCCTTCAGGCCCCGGCCGGGCACGCGGCCCCCAGCCGGGTCATCACGCCCCTGACCAGCCGAAATGGGTACGCCCCTCCGTGCCGTCACCGGCTCGGAGGGGCGCGCCCTCTATGTGGTTCAGCCCCACCCGATCAGGCGAAGCAGTCCCGAACGTTGAAACAGTTGGTCGGGCGGTTGGCAGTGACCGCAGACTCGTCGTCCAGCAGGACCGTGCCGCCGAGGCTGTTGAAGATGCCCCCCGGCTCGAGGGTGGCGAAGTTGTGCGCCACCGTCGTCCGGTAGAGCCTGACCTCGCTCCCCTCGGCGTTGAGGATGCCGCCGCCGCGGGCGAACGGGCCGATGGCCCGGTTGCCGACGACCTCGCTGTCGCGCAGCGTCGTGCGGCTCTCGTCGTTGAAGAGGCCTGCGCCGCTGGACCCTGCGGTGTTGTCCGCGATGGCGGTGTCCTCGATCGTCGCGGTGCTGTCGGCGACGACCGCCACACCACCACCCTCGCGACCGGCGCTGTTCCTGGCCACCGTGGCGTTCTTGAGGGTGAGCTGACCGTCGGCCACGCCAACGCCGCCGCCGTCCAGGACCGCCGTGTTGTCGGTGACCTTCGTGTCGTGCAGGGTCGTGGTGCCCCCGACGTCCAGGACGCCGCCACCGACACCGAGCGTCTCGTTCTCGGTGATCTCGCTCCTGTAGACCCAGACCGCACCGCCATCGATGCTCTCGGTGACGATCGAGGCCGCACCGTTGGCGATACCGCCGCCACCGACGATCCCCGTGTTGTCCGTGACCTTCGACTCGTCGACCTGGAGCACGCCGGTGTTGAAGATGCCGCCGCCGTAGAAGAACGCGGTGTTGTGCGCCACGGTGCTCTTGCTGAGCCGCGCCGAACCGAAGTTCGCCAAGCCGCCGCCGTTGCCGCCGGACTGGTTGTAGAGCAACTCGCTGTCCAGGATCTCGGCCCGACCCCCGGGCTGTACGAGCACGCCGGCACCGTCGTTGAACCCGGGCTCCTCCACCAGTGGCACGACCGCCGCGCCCGCCGCCGTCGACGTACCGGCCGTCGGGGCCTTGGTGATCGCCGCCGTCGTGGCTGCCGCTGCCGGCTTGGCCGCCTTGCTTGCTCCCGGCTTGGCCGCTGCTGCCGTTGCCGGCTTGGCCTTCGCTGGCTTGGCCTTCGCTGCCTTGGCTGTCGCTGCCGTGGCTGTCGCCGGCTTCGCTGCCGTCGTCGCCGGCTTCGCTGCCGTTGGGGTGGCCGCCTTGGCTGCCTTCGGTGGGGCCGCCTTGGTTGCTGCCGCAGGCTTCGCGGCTGGTGCTGCGGTCGGTGTGGCGGCACTACCCGGGGCGGCGGCGTCTGTCGCCGTGGTGGTCCGGACCGAGGCCGAGTACGGCCCCCAGACCGTGGCCGGCGCCACCGTCACCGGCCGTTGGATGGTCTGCCCACCCCTGATGCTCAGGCCCTTGAGGGTGAGGTTCCCGCCCGGACCCACGTTCAGGATGCGGAAGTAGTCGGCGGTGGCCGCGCGGCCGATGACCGTGTGCTCACCCTTGAGCGTGATGGGCTCGGTGATCACCGGGAGGCCGTTGCCGTCCTGGTTCCGGGTCAGGGTGTAGGTGCAGCCCTTCGCCAGTTCCAGGACGCCGCCGTCGCCGCTGTTGGCGAAGGTGATCGCCTGGATCAGCTTGTCCGAGTCGCAGGGCACCTGCCGGGCGCGGTCCTTCTCCTCGTGCTTGTCGTCCTTACCGCCACGATCATCGAAGCCGCTCCAGTCGTCGCCGCTCCAGTCGTCGTCGCCGCTCTCCTTGCCGTCGTCGGCGTTCCCACCCCCAGCGTCGCTGACGTTCTGCCGGTTCGTCGACGGCTGCGCGTCGGACACCCGGTCGGAGGTGGGCTTGTCATCCCGTGCGGCCACACCTCCGAGGGCGGCCAACCCCACCACTCCGGTCAAACCGGCGACGCCGGCGACCCACAGGGCCCGTCGTCGTCGTGTCGGCGGAGCCGTCGAGGCCCCGCCGTCGGTACTCGTTACGTCGTTGGACATCAGAGCCTTCCGCCCTTCCTGCTACCAGACGGGGTCGCACCGCCCGCAGCGCCACGACCAGCTACAAATGGGTTGTAGCCTCTGATGCCCACCGTATGAGAACTATCTTCGCGAGGAAGACGTATCCGAAAAAACCCCGCATATGCCTCAGGTTAGGGCACGCGCCCGCTAACGGACCGGGTCGGCAGGAAGGGATGTAGGCAGCCCAAACGGCCACCCGAGGCGCGCCTGGGTGGCCGGGCGAGGGGCGCTCGTCGTCGCATGATCCACACCGCTGCGCCGATGTCGCTGTATCCGGGCGGCTAAATACCGCAAGGTCGGCGATCTGGCGGTGGACAGACGTGCCACGGGCGGCCGGAAATGGGGCCGGGCCGGACGCCAGAGCGTCCGGCCCGAGCCAGGGTGTCGCGCGCGGGTCAGGCGGGCAGGCGGGGGCCGGCCTCGCGCTGCTCGGCCAGCCAGGTCTCCACGTCGTCGGAGGTGCGTGGCAGGCCCGCCGACAGGTTCACCGCGCCGGTCGCCGTGACCAGCATGTCGTCCTCGATCCGGATGCCAATGCCGCGTAGCTCCGCCGGGACCAGCTCGTCCTCGGGTTGGAAGTAGAGCCCCGGCTCGACGGTGAGCACGTAGCCCTCGCCCAGGGCGCCGTCGCGGTACGTCTCCTTACGGGCGTTCGAGCAGTCGTGCACGTCGATGCCGAGCATGTGACCGAAGCCGTGCAGCGTCCAGCGCCGGTAGACCGAGGACTTCTCGTCCATGGCCTCGTCGACGCTCACCGGCAGCAGGCCCAGCTCGGCCAGGCCCTCGGCGAGCACCCGCATGCAGGTCAGGTGGACGTCCCTGAACTTCACGCCCGGGCGGATGGCGTCGATGCCGGCCTGCTGCGAGGCGTACACGATGTCGTAGACCTGGCGTTGCAGGGCGGTGAACCGGCCGTTCACCGGCAGCACCCGGGTCACGTCGGCGGTGTAGAGGTTGCGCCCCTCGACCCCCATGTCCATCAGCAGCAGGTCACCCGGACGGGTGGCGCCGTGGTTGTGCACCCAGTGCAGGATCGTGGCGTGCTCGCCGGCGCCGACGATCGAGCCGTACCCCACGTCGTTGCCGTCGTGGCGGGCGCGCAGGGCGAAGATGCCCTCCAGCAGCCGCTCGGAGACGGCCCGGTCGGCCGGCAGGACGCGGGCCACGTCTTCGAAGCCGCGCACGGTGGCGTCGATCGCGTCCTGGAGCTGGGCGATCTCCCACTCGTCCTTGACCAGCTTCAGCTCCGAGAGGGCGATGGCCAGCTCCCGGTCGCGGGCCGGCTGGCCCTCGTCGCGGGGTCCGTCGTAGGACCGCACGGCCGCGTCCACCTGGGCGTCGAAACCGCGCAACACCCGGGTACGCGCCGGCGCCAGGTCGGCCAGCGCCGCCTCCAGGCCGGTCAGGTCGGCGGTGGGCAGGTCCAGCTCGGTGGACTTCTCGCCGAGGGTGTGTCGCCGGCCCACCCACAGCTCACCGTGTCGGCTGCGGAAGAACTCGTCGGTCTCCCGCGACGAGCGGGGCCGCATGTACAGCGTCGCGTCGTGCCCCGAGCCGTTCGGGCGCACCACGAGCACGCTGTCCGGGTCGTGGTCACCGGTCAGGTAGGCGAAGTCGCTGCCCGGCCGGAACGGGTAGGTGGTGTCGTTGGCGCGGACCTTCTCACCACCGGTCGGGATGACAAGCGTCTCGCCCGGGAAGGCGGCGGAGAGCGCGGCGCGCCGCTTGGCGTAGTTGGGGACCTCGGGACGGGGCGCGACGGGGAGTTCGGTGTCGCGCCAGCCCTGCCGCATGAACGACAGGAACGCCTCCGGGAAGTCCGGATCGTGCGATTCCGTGCCGTCTGTCGGCGTACCGTCGGTGCGTTCCTCGGTCATGGGGCCGCTCCCTTCCGCTCGTGGCTGGTCCCGACGGTACCGCGCGCCCGGTTCGCGGTGGTGGCGGCCGGGAGCGGCCCGGAACGACGGACGGCTGCGACGGGCCGACAGACCGCGTGGAAAGATGACCACCATGTGCGGACTCCTGGCCTTCTTCAGCGCGAACGGCAATGCCGCCGCGCACCGCGACCACATCGCCGGAGCATTGGAATGCCTGCACCACCGCGGCCCCGACGAGACAGGGGTCGAGGTGGTCGGCGACGCGTCCGGCCGGTACGCGGACGGAGTGTTCGCCCACAAGCGGCTCGCCATCATCGACGTCGCGTCGAGCCACGAGCCGCTGCCCTACGCGAACGGCCGTTACCTGCTGACCTTCAACGGTGAGATCTACAACTACATCGAGCTGCGCGACGAGCTGATCCGGGACTTCGGGGCGCAGTTCGCGACCGCCGGTGACGGCGAGGTGATCGTCGCCGGCTACCACTACTGGGGCGAGCAGGTGCTCACCCGGCTGCGCGGCATGTTCGCCTTCGTCATCTGGGACCGGCAGGAACGGCGGGCGTTCGGCGGCCGCGACTACTTCGGCATCAAGCCGCTGCACTATCTGGAGACCGCCGACGGCCTCTACCTGGCGTCGGAGAAGAAGGCGCTGCTGCCGTTCGCGCACAGCAACTACCAGGGCGACGCGGGCGTCGACGCGGCCAACCTGAGCCACTACCTGACCCTGCAGTACGTGCCGGAGCCCGGCACGCTGCACAAGGGCATCAGCCGTATCGGCTCGGGGGAGTACCTGACCTGGACCCCGGGCGGGCGGATCGACGTGCGGCGGTGGTACCGGCCGGTGTTCCGGCCCGCGCCGGTCGACGACGAGCAGAAGCTCTACCACGAGATCCGGGAGACGCTGCGCGAGAGCGTGCGCATGCACATGCGCTCCGACGTGCCGGTCGGCTCGTTTCTGTCCAGCGGCATCGACTCGACAGCGGTGGTCGCGCTGGCCCGCGAGTTCAACCCGAACATCCTGACGTTCACCGTCGGCTACGACGTCCCGGGCTACTCCGAGATCGACGTCGCCCAGGACTCGGCGCGGCACCTGGACGTCACCACCATTCCCACCAAGATCGGTCCGCAGGACATGATCGACGCGCTACCGAAGATCGTCTGGCATCTGGACGACCCGGTGGCGGACCCGGCGCTGGTGCCGCTGTACTTCGTGGCGAAGAAGGCCGCCGAGCACGTCACGGTGGTGCTCTCCGGCGAGGGCGCGGACGAGTTCTTCGGCGGTTACACGATCTACCGGGAGCCGCTGTCGCTGGGCAGCGTCAACGGTCTGCCCGGCGGTGTGCAGAAGGGGCTGCGCGCGGTCTCCAAGGCGATTCCGCAGGGCGTCAAGGGCAAGAGCTTCCTGGAGCGCGGCACCACCCCGATCGAGGAGCGTTACTACGGCAACGCCCGGATGTTCACCGAGGAGGAGAAGCAGCACCTGATGCGCCGCTACGACCCCTCGGTGCGCTACACGGACGTCACCGCCCCGATCTACGCCGAGTGCACCGAGCTCGACGACGTCACCAAGATGCAGTACGTCGACCTCTACACCTGGCTGCGCGGCGACATCCTGGTCAAGGCCGACCGGATCTCGATGTCGCACTCGCTGGAGGTGCGGGTGCCGTTCCTCGACCGGGAGGTCTTCGACGTCGCGGCGAAGATTCCGGTCGATTTGAAGCTGCCGCCGCGCTCCGACGCCACCAAGTACGCGATGCGCCAGGCGTTGCAGGGCGTCGTCCCGCCGGCGATCGTCAACCGCAAGAAGCTGGGCTTCCCGACCCCCACCCGGGTCTGGCTGCGCGGCGAGATGTACGAGTGGGCCCGGCACGTGCTGAGCACCTCCGGCGCGGGTGACCTGCTCGACCTGTCGTACGCGCTGCGGCTGCTCGACGAGCACAAGCGGGAGGAGGCCGACCACTCCCGCAAGGTGTGGACGGTGCTGATCTTCTGCATCTGGCACGCCATCTTCGTGGCCAAGACGCTCGACCCGGGCATCCAGCGCAACCAGTCGGCCCTGCTGACGAAGCCGGTGGTCGGCTCCATGGTCCGCTGACCCACGGACCCCACCCTGTCGATCAAGAGGTTTGCGTCATCGGAAGCGCTCCGGATGACGCAAACCTCTTGATCATTTCAGGGGACCTCAGCGACGGGCGCAGGTGACCGTCGGGAGGCTGTTCGTTCCCGTGCTGCTGGCCAGGAAGCCGAACGACGTCGTGCCTTCCGGCGCGACCGTGCCGTTGTACTGGACGTTCGTCGCGGTCACCGAGGCGCCGGACGTCGTCTGGGTGGCATTCCAGACCTGGTTGATCACTTGTCCGCTGGGCCAGGTCCAGCTCGCGGTCCAGCCGGAGAACGGCGTGCTGCCGTGGTTCATGATCGTGACCTCGCCCTGGAATCCGCCCTGCCAGGTGCTGGTCACCTTGTAGACGGCCATGCAGTCACCGCTGGACGGCGGAGGCGTGGTCGGCGGCGGGGTGGTCGGCGGCGGCGTGGTGGGCGGGGGAGTCGTCGGCGGCGGGGTGGTCGGCGGCGGGGTGGTCGGCGGAGGCGTGGTGGGCGGCGGGGTGGTCGGGTTCGACCCGCCCGGACCCACACCGGTCACCTGACCGCTGCCGCCGTCGAAGGTCACGTCCGAGCAGCCGAAGAAGTTCTCCTGCGAGTCCGAACGCACCCAGCGGGAGTAGATGATGTGCCGGCCGCTCTTGCCCGACGGCAGGTTGCCGCTGAAGTAGTAGTGACCGTCGTTGGTGCCGACCGCGCCGCGCTGCGGCGGGTTGGTCACTGTCAGGAACGGCTCCTCCAGGTCACTCCAGGCCAGCGCGCGGGTGGGGCTCCAACTGTCCTTCGTCACGTAGAAGTAGAAGGTGCCCGGGTGGTGCGCCCAGTTGCTGTACTTGAAGTCCAACCGCGCGCCGGACGTCAGGTGGGTCAGCGGCCAGTCGGTGCGGGCCAGGTCGTAGCCCCGGTAGCCGGTGTTGCCACCGCTGCACAGCTGACCGTCCGGAATGAAGCCGGTGGTACGGCCACCGGCGTCGGAGCGCAGCACGCTGAACCAGTTGTAGAGCGAGTTCGTGCCGCTCTGCGCCACGGCGGCGGCACAGGCCGGGTTGTTCGGCCTGATCTCGCCGGTCTGGCTCATGCCGTCCTGCCAGCAGAGGTAGGTGCGGCTGCCCGGCGTCATCGCCGCGCCGTGCGCGGCCGCCGGTTGTGGACTGGACGCCAGGGCTACGGCGCCCAGCGCAAAGGTCAGGGCCGCGGTGAGCACTGCGGCCGTACGGGAACGGTTCACGGGTTCTCCTGACTCGGGAGGCGTGCCGCCTGGGCCGCCCCGCCGCAAGCGGATACGACGATCACCCTGGCGCGCCCCGGCAGAAGATCGGCCGGGGGACACGCGCCATCGACGGTCCTGTCCTGGACCGGTGCCCTCGCGTCTAACCAACCCGGCAACCGGTGGCGCGGCAGCCCTCGCACCGCCCGGTACGCGTCATCCCACCACGCCGCCCGTCGCCGGCGCAATAGTCGGTCCTCGATGTGTCAATCGCGGCGGGCACCCATGCCGGGCTTGTCCGTCCTCCGATCGGCCCCGCCCGTTCTCTCCTATAGTGATGGTCTGCCTTCCTACGGCGACGACGGCCGTCCGAGCAGACGAAGGGGGCGGCAGCGCGTGCCCGACGTGTTCGACGAGCTGCACCGCCGCTGCCGGGCCGGCGAGTCGGTCGCCCTGGCCACCGTGGTCGCCACCTGGCGATCCGCGCCGCAGCCGCCCGGGGCCGCCATGCTCGTCGCTGCCGACGGGTCGGTCACCGGCAGCGTCTCCGGCGGCTGCGTCGAGGCGGACCTCTACGAGCGGGCCCGCCACGTGCTCGACACCGGCGTACCGGAGTTGGTCCACTACGGCGTCAGCGACGACGAGGCGTACGCGGTGGGCCTGACCTGCGGCGGCATGCTGGACGTGTTCGTCCAACGGTTCGACGACGACGCCCTGGCGCAGCTCGACGTGGTCGCCGCCGCGCGGCAGGCCGGCGAACCGGCCGCGGTCGTCACCTGCGTGGCCGCCGACGCGGGCGACACCGCGGCGTCGGCCGATCCGGCGGGGCGGCTGGGCCGTCGGCTGGTGTTGACCGCAGGGCAGGTGACGGGCTCGCTCGGCGACGACCGGCTGGACGACGCCGCGGTCGACGACGCGCGCGGGCTGCTCGCCGCCGGGCACAGCGGCGTCCTGCGGTACGGCTACCAGGGGCAGCGCCGGGGCAGCGGCCTGAGCCTGTTCGTGGCCGCGTACGCGACCCCGCCCCGGATGATCGTCTTCGGGGCGATCGACTTCGCGGCGGCGGTGGCCCGCATCGGCGCGTTCCTCGGTTACCGGGTGACCGTCTGCGACGCCCGGCCCGTCTTCGCCACCGGCCGGCGCTTCCCGGAGGCGCACGAGGTGGTGGTGCAGTGGCCGCACCGCTACCTGCGGGACGAGGTCGACGCCGGCCGGGTCGACCGGCGCACCGTCGTCTGCGTGCTCACCCACGATCCGAAGTTCGACGTGCCGCTGCTGGAGCTGGCCCTGCGCCAACCGCTGGCGTACGTCGGCGCGATGGGCTCGCGGCGCACCCACGACGAGCGGCACAAGCTGCTCCGCGAGGCGGGGCTCGCCCCCGAGCAACTCGACCGGCTCGCCTCGCCGATCGGGCTGGACCTCGGTGGTCGTACCCCCGAGGAGACCGCGGTCAGCGTGGCGGCGCAGATCGTCGCCGCCCGCTGGGGCGGCAGCGGACGCCCCCTGGCCGCGCTCGACGGACCGATCCACCACCCGGGCTGAGCGCGGCCCGGGCCTTCGCCGCTCGCCGGGCCGCGCGCTGTGCCAGCCTGGTTGCAGACGGCCGTCGCGGCCGCGGACGACGAGGGGAACTCCGATGGGGTACGCGCTGGTGCTCGGCGAGGCGCTCGTCGACCTGCTCGACAGCGAACTCGACGGGGAACGGGTCTACCGGCAGGCCATCGGTGGTGGCCCGCTCAACGTCGCCGTCGGGGTGACCCGCCTCGGCGGGGCGGCGCAGTTCGTCGGCTCGCTCGGCGACGACGCGCTGGGCGGGCGGATCCGCGGCTTCCTGACCGAGGTCGGGGTGGGCCTGGCCGGGGCGGTCACGGTGCCCGTGCCGACCACGCTCGCGGTGGTGACGTACGCGGGCCCGGAACCGGACTTCCGCTTCTACGGCGAGCCACCCTCGTACGGGCTGCTCGGCCCGGACGACCTGGACCTGGCGCTGACCGAGGGCGCCGACGTGCTCTACTGCGGCTCGATCGTGCTGCTCGAGCCGGGCACGCTGGCCGCCGCCCGCAGGGCCTGGTCGCTCGCCACGGGTCTGCGGGTCCTCGACCCGAACGTCCGCCCGCGACTGCTCGACGGGCCGGCCGCGCTGGACGGGCTGCGACGGGTGGTGGCGGAGTTCGCCGCGGGAGCGCACCTGGTCAAGCTGAGCAGCGCCGATGCCGGGCTGCTGTATCCGGGTGAGCCGGTCGAGGGGGTGGCCGCGTACCTGCGGGAGCTGGGGGCCTCCACGGTGGTGGTGACGCTCGGCGCGGCCGGCGCGGTGCTGGCCGCCGCCGAGGCCGACCCCGTGCGGGTGCCGGCCCCGAAGGTCGACGCCGTCGACGCCACCGGCGCCGGTGACTCGGTCATGGCCGCGTTGATCGCCGGCCTGCTGCGCGACGGCGAGCCGGCCGACCCGGCCGGCTGGGTGGACTCGGTGGCGTTCGCGCTGCGGGTCGCCGGCCTGGTCTGCGAGTCGCCGGGCGGGGCCACCGCCATGCCCACGCGCGCCGACGTCGAGCGCCGCTTCGGCGGCTGAGGAGCGGTGACGACTGGTTGACGGCCACGTTATGTGAACGTTAACATCGGCGTCTGCCTATTTCCAGCGTGTTATCCGGGAGGCTCCGATGAGACTCGTCCTGGTACCACCGGCATTCCGCCGCCTCGCCGCCATCCTCGTCGTCGTCCTGGTGGCCGCAATCGGCGTGGCAGCCAGTCCGCCGGAGCGGGCGCTCGCCTGGGACAACGAGACAGCCAGCACCCCGCCGATGGGGTGGAACAGCTACGACTCGTTCAACTGGAGCGTCACCGAGGCCGACGTACGGGCCAACGCCGACTACATGGCCACCAACCTGCGCCAGGTCGGCTGGCAGTACGTGGTGATCGACTGGGCCTGGTACTACCCCGGGCGACACAACAACAGCCCCAACCAGGACTCGAACCTGCAACCCCGGCTCGGCATGGACGGCAACGGGCGGCTGCTGCCCGACACCACCCGGTTCCCCTCCGCGGCGGGCGGCAACGGGTTCAAGCCCCTGGCCGACTACATCCACGCGCAGGGACTGAAGGTCGGCGTCCACCTGATGCGGGGCATCCCCCGCCAGGCGGTCGCCGACAACGTCCCGATCCTCGGCACCACCTGCCGCGCCAACCAGATCAACAACAGCACCACGGCGGCCTGGCTCAACCTCATGTGGGGCCTCAACATGTCCAACCCCTGCGCGCAGAGCTACCTGGACTCGGTGTTCCAACTGCTGGCGTCCTGGGGGATCGACTTCGTCAAGGTGGACGACATCGCCGCCCCGACCTACCGCCAGGCGGAAATCGAGGGCTACAAGCTGGCCATCCAGCACAGCGGCCGTCCCATGGTGCTGAGCCTGTCGCCGGGCGCGACCCCGCTGGCCAGTGGGGGCCACGTCCAGGCCAACGCGCACATGTGGCGGATCGTCAACGACCTGTGGGACAACTGGTCGTCCGTCGACGCCCTCTTCGACCAACTCCGCAACTGGACCCCGTACCGCGCCACCGGCGCGTGGCCCGACCCGGACATGATCCCCATCGGCCGCCTCTCCAAGTACGGGCCGGTCGGATCGCCGCGCTACTCCAACCTGAGCGCGGACGAGCAGCGCACCCTGATGACGCTCTGGGCGATCAACCGGGCGCCGCTGATGTGGGGCGGCAACCTGGTGGAGAACCGCGCCTCGGATCTGGCGTTGATGACGAACGCCGCAGTCCTGGCCGTCGACCAGAACAGCGCGAACAACCGTCAGCTCTCCGGCGGCACGCGGCAGGTGTGGACCGCCGACGTGCCGGGCAGCACCGACCGCTACGTCGCCCTGTTCAACCGCGAGAGCAGCGCGGCGAACGTCTCGGTCAACCTGGCCGACCTCGGAATCGGATCGGCCACCGTGACCGACCTGTGGTCCGGCGCGTCCCTCGGCACGGTCAACGGCACGCTCACCCGCTCCCTGCCGGCCCACGGTGCCGGGCTGTACCGGCTGACCCCGGGCACCACGGTGCCGGTGCCGTCCGCGTACACCCTCACCGCCCAGCACAGCGGGAAGCTGCTGGACGTCTCCAACAACGCGACGAACGACGGCGCCGACATCGTGCAGTGGGCCGCGAACGGGCAGCCCAACCAGCGGTGGCGGTTCCAGGACGCCGGCGGCGGCTACCAGACGGTGATCAGCGCGCACAGCGGCAAGTGCCTGGACGTGTACGGCGGCGCGAGCGCCACCGGCGACGGCGTCCGCGTGACCCAGTGGACCTGCAACGGCGGCACCAACCAGCAGTGGCGCGTGCAGGACCCAGGCACGGGCGCGGTACAGCTCATCGCCAGGCACAGCAACAAGTGCCTGACCATCCTCAACGCCGCCACCACCGACGGCGCCCGCGCCGTCCAGTCCACCTGCACCACCGGCACCAACCAACAGTGGCGCCGCACGGGGGTCTAGCTCCGCCCTCTCCTTCGCGCCGATCTTGCACTTCCTGTTGACAATATGTCCCTTATCCGGGGCTATGTCGCCGCAGGAAGTGCAAGATCGGCGGGGGTTGGGCGCTCAGCTTTCGCCGTTGAGCTCCCGGTAGCCGCGGCGGGCGGCGATCAGGGCCGCTCGGGCACCGAAGGGCGCCTCGGCGGCCACCCGCTCCGGGTGCGCGTCGCCGGTGTGCGCGGCCCGGATCAGCCAGGCCAGCCGCACCAGCTCCGCGTGCTGGGCGCGCACGAAATCGACGTCCACCGGATCGCCGTGACCCGGCACGACGACCGTGCGCGCGGTCGTCAGCCGCAGCAGGTCCGCGACCGCGTCCGGCCACTGCAGGGGGTACGAGTCCTCGAAGGCGGGCGGACCACTCTGCTCCACCAGGTCGCCGGCGACGAGCACATCGGCGTCGGGAACGTGCACCACCAGATCGGCGTCGGTGTGCCCACGTCCAGGGTGCCGCAGCACCACCCGTCGAGAACCCAGGTCGAGCGTCGTCTCGGTGTGCACCGTGTGCGTCGGGGCCAGCAGCGGAGTGTCCGCCAGATCGGCGGCCAGCTCCGGGTGCTCCGCGCGCACCTCCTCGTACGCCTCCCGGCGCAGCCGCTCCGGCTCGTCGTGCAGGGCGGCGGCGGCCCGCTCGTGCGCGTACACCGGGCGTGGTGGGTCGCCGGCCAGGACGGCGTTGCCGAAGCAGTGGTCGTAGTGGTGGTGCGTGTTGACGAGGGTCAGCGGACGGTCGGTGACCGCCCGGACGGCCTCGGCCAGCTCGGCGGCCTGCCCGGCCGAGGAGAGCGTGTCCACCAGCAGCGCCCCGTCGTCGCCGACGACGAGCGTGACGTTGACCCGCAGCAGGGGCTCGTCCCGCACGTACACCCGGTCGGCGACCTCGACGAACCCGGCGCTCACGACGACCGCCCGGCCCGGTCGACGAAGCGTTGCCGGTCCACCAGGAGGCGGTCCACCCGGCCCCGCGCCACCGTCTGGTCGCCGTCGGCGACGGTCACCTCGAACGACAACCGTCGACCGTCGACCGTCGCCAGCAGCGCCTGCGCCCGTACCGTGCGGCCCACCACCGTCGGCGCGAGATGCTCCAACTCGACCCGGATGCCCACTGTCGTCGACCCGGGCGGCATCGCGCTGGCCGTGGCCGCGACGGTGGCGGCCTCCGCGAGCGCGAGCGCCCGGGGTGTGCCCAGCACCGGTACGTCCCCCGAACCGACCGCCTGGGCGGTGTCCGCGTCGGTGACGATCAGCTCGACCTGGGCGGTCAGACCCGGCGCGAAGGCCGGCTCGGGCTGCTCCTGCATGGTCGCCAGCCTAGGTGCTCCCCGAGCCTGCCGAAGACCCGCCCGGCGATCCCGGCGCCGCCCACCCTCCACCCGTGCGGCGCCTCGACGGGTGGTACCCGTCGGTCGATGCCGTAGCCGTCGTTAACCTTGACCGCGATGGCCGTCGTGACTGACCCCCAGCCCCCCGCCCGGACCGACCCACCCGCGTCCCCGGAAGCGGGCCGCCGGCGCATCGTCGCCATGACGATCTGGGCGGTCGCCTTCGTCGCCGCGTGGCTCGGCATCGGTCTACCCACCGACCCGGCGTACGCCTTCGTCTGGATCTGGCTCGGGACCATCGCCTGGCACAGCGACCGCCCGTGGCGCAGCCACCTGCGCTTCGCCCGGGACTGGGTACCGGTGGTGCTGCTGCTTGCCGCGTACAACCTGTCGCGCGGGTTCGCCGACAACGGCGCCACCCCGCACGCCATGGAGTTGATCGTCGCCGACCGGTTCATGTTCGGCTGGGCCACCGGTGGGGAGGTGCCCACCGTCTGGCTGCAGGAGCACCTGTACCGCCCGCAGGTGCACTGGTGGGACATCGCGGCGAGCTGGGTGTACTTCTCGCACTTCGTGGTGGCGCTGGCCGCCGCCGCCGTCCTCTGGCTGCGCGACCGGCACCGCTGGGCCGCCTACATGCGGCGCTGGGGTTTCCTGTGCGCCGCCGGGCTGGCCACCTACTTCATCTATCCGGCCGCCCCGCCGTGGTGGGCCGCGCAGAACGGCCTGCTCACCGAGGTCGCCCGGATCTCCACCCGGGGCTGGAAGGTGTTCGGGATGCACGGCGCCGGCAACGTGCTCAACGCCGGCCAGATCGCCTCGAACCCGGTCGCCGCGATGCCGTCGCTGCACACCGCGTGGGCGCTGTTCGTGGTGCTGTTCTTCCTGCACACCACCCGTCGCCGGTGGTGGCCACTACTGCTCGCGTACCCCCTGGCGATGACCTTCACCCTGGTCTACTCCGGCGAGCACTACGTGATCGACGTGCTGGTGGGCTGGACGTACGTCGGGCTGACCTACCTGGTGGTCGGCCTGGCCGAGCGCGGCTGGAGGACCTGGCGCGCCCACCGCGCCACCCAACCCCCCACCACACCCGTCACGACCGCACCCCAACCCCCACCCCCACCCACCGAAACCCCAACCCCGCCCATCCCGGCCAACCACTAACCCGCCCCCGCCCCCGCCCGGCCTCCGCCCGGTTCCGGCCTCCGCCCCTTCCCCGGTGATCATGAAGTTATTGCTCCTCGCGTCGGCGTGTCGGGGCAATAACTTCATGATCAACCGGGGTGGAGTGGGGTTGGGGTTGGGGGTTGGGTGGGGGTGGGGTGGTTAGCGGGGTGGGGCTGGGGTTTGGTGGCGGGCGGCGGTTGCTCGGGTGGTCAGTTCGGCCGCCAGGGACCAGGCCTCGGCGAGGTCGCGGTCCTGGGCCGCCGCGCCCGAGCCGCCGGCCGTGTCCGCGTACACGGTGGCCAGCCCCAGCCGACGCTGCACCGGCCCCTGCACGACGCGCACGCTCTGGATCCGCGCGTACGGCACGATCGCCAGCTCCCGGGTGAGCAGCCCGGACCGGGTGGCGAAGACCCGTTCGAAGAGGCCCGCACCGAGCGCGCCGCGTCCGAGTGGGTGCAGCCAGCGCGTCCGGGGCGGTGGCGGGCTCAGTGTGAGCGCGTCCAGGCGTACGGCGGGTAGCACCTCGCCGACGATCATCGTGGCGGTCGGCAGGTCGCCCACCGGCAGCAGTCGGTCCGGCCGGTTGCGGTCGTCGGCCTCCGCGATCGAGTAGCCGGCCACCTCCAACCTCAGTCGCAGCCAGTCGTTGACCCGCCACAGCAGCGGCCACGTGGCCCGTACGGTCTGGACCCGGTCCAGCGGCACGGTCTGCGCCCGGGTCTCCAGCAGGCCGTTGTGCACCCGCAGGGTGCCGCCGTCGCGGGCCAGCCGGAAGTTCCAGTCGTCGAGGACCCGGCGGATCGGTTGCAGCAGCACACCGGCCATCGCGGTGAGCGTGCTGGCCACCGCGATGAACGACCACGACCCGGCGGTGACGAACTGCACCACGACGAATGCCACACCGAACGGGAGCAGGAACGCCTGCGGGGTGAGCAACTGGCTGACCAGCAGGTTCTTGTTGCGTACCGCATGCAGTGGCCGGCCCGGCACGGCCGTCGCCGCCTCGGTCGGCGTCGCGGGCGCGGTGGTGTCGGGTGCCGCCGTCCGCCCGGCGAGCGCCAGCAACCGCGCGCGCAGGCGGGCCGCGTCGGCCACCCCGAGGTACGCCAGCGGCGCCTCGGTCTTGCCCCCGCCGACGACCTCCAGGCGCAGCTCGGCCAGGCCGGTGAGCTGGGCGAGCAGGGGCCGGACCACCTCCACGGCCTGCAACCGCTCCAACGGGATCGCCCGGGTACGCCGCCACAGCAGCCCCTCGTACACCCGCAGCTCACGACCCACCACGTGGTAGCCGGTGTTGTACCAACTGATCACCGACAGCACCGTCGCGCCGAGCGCCAGCACCACCACCATGGCGGCGAACCAACCGAAGCCGACCCGCGACAGGGTCGACCAGGACAGGCCGGCGATCACCACGACCAAAGACTTGGCACCGTGCAGCAGCGGGCTGAGCGGGTGCAGCCGTTGCCGAGGCTCGCCGTCACCGCCGCCCCCCGGCGCCGGCCAGGGCTGAACCGCCTGCGCTGGCCCGACGGGGTACGGCGACCCAGCGGCCTGCGGTGGTCCGACCGGGTGCGGTGGTCCGACCGGCTGTGGCGTGCCGGGCGGCTGTGGCCAGCCGGGCGGGTGTGGCGTGCCGGGCGGGAACGCGCCGCCGTCGGAGGGTGGCGGTCGGGTGCCCGGCTCGACGGGGCTCTCGCTCATCGGGCCGGCTCCCGGCGTCGCCGACGGTCGCCCGCGCGGCCGGTCACAGCCCCTCCGCCCGATCCTCGCCGAGCGCGGTGAGCCGGTCGCGCAGTCGGGACGCCTCGGCCGGACGCAGGCCGGGTACCCGTGCGTCGCTGGCGGCTGCGGCCGTGTGCAACTGCACGGTGGCCAGGTCGAAGGCGCGTTCCAGCGGGCCGGCGCTCACGTCGACGAACTGCATGCGGGAGTACGGGACGATCGACAGCCGACGGACCAGCAGCCCGTGGCGCACGAGCAGGTCGTCGTCGCGCTCGGCGTAGCCCCAGGCGCGTACGGCCCGGACGATGGCAGTGGCCCGCCACGCGCCGAGCACCAGTACGACGGCGAGGGCGAGACCGAACAGCCAGTGGCCGCTCAGCGCCCAGCCGATAGCGGTGACGGCCAGGCCGACGGCCACCACGAGCGCGAGCCGGATCAGCTCCACCCAGATCAGGTCGGCGGAGATCGGCTGCCACTGGACGGTGTCCGGCCACGGCTCCAACGGGCCGTGTCTCGACCCGGCGGGGTCGCGCCCGGCCGGCAGGAGCCCGGGGGGCGGCAGGTCGGGCGGCGACGAGGGGACGTCGTGGTGGCTGTCGGACGGGGGAACGGCGTTCGGGGGCAACGGGGCTGGCGACGACACGTCCGGGGGAGACGGGTCCGGGCCGAGCGTGCCGGGCGCGGGGAATGCGCCGGGCGCGGGGAATGCGCCGGGCGGCGGCGCGACGCCGGGCGGCGCAGCGGCTGGGGAGGTCGCCCGGGTCGGGGCGGTGGGGCCGGGCAGGGCCGGTGGGGCGTCGGGGTCGGGGGAGGTCGGGATTTCGGCGCGGTCCTCCGCGCTCACCGATGGGATCCGTTCTGCGCGTCCCGCGCCGCCGCGCGAGACGCCACGCTGCTGTGCCTCATCGCTCGCTCACATGTCGAGGGTAGGCGATCCGGACACCGGAGTGACGGTACGGAGGAAGCCCCGGGCGTCCAGGAACGCCCCGAGGGTGTCGCGGTGCTCGGCGCAGGCCAGCCACGTCTTGCGCCGATCGGCGGTGTGCAGGCGGGGATTGTTCCACTCCAGCGCCCAGACGGCGGGGGCGCGGCAGCCCCGGGCCGAGCAGACCAGGGCTTCGTCGGCAGGGGTGGGGGCGCTCATCCGGGCCAGTCTAGGGCGGCCGGACGGAAAAGTTTGAGCGCCGGGCGGCCACGGGGGGAGCCGCCCGGCGACGGGATGAATCGTACACACGGCGGCCCGGTCCCTGTCCACCCGTGACGCGCGATTCGGTGGTCGGGACGGCGCGGCGAATTTCGGCTTCTCCCCACCTCGGCACTCAGGAAGGCATGCGAGTCTTGATACCGCATCAGCCGCGACGACCGACGAACGCTGTGGAGGACCGGTGGCCCAGCCGACCACGCCCGACGCCCCGACGCCGAACGGGGTGGCACCGCAGGCGCCCGCCCCGGTGACCACGCCCGCGCAGGACGCCACCCTGCTGGAGAAGGCGTTGTTCGAGATCAAACGGGTGATCGTCGGCCAGGACCGGATGGTCGAGCGGATGTTCGTCGCGCTGCTCGCCCGCGGCCACTGCTTGCTCGAAGGCGTGCCCGGCGTCGCCAAGACCCTGGCCGTGGAGACCCTCGCCAAGGTCGTCGGCGGGTCCTTCGCCCGGGTGCAGTTCACCCCGGATCTGGTGCCGGCCGACATCATGGGCACCAGGATCTACCGGCAGTCGAGCGAGAAGTTCGACGTGGAGTTGGGCCCGGTCTTCGTCAACTTCCTGCTCGCCGACGAGATCAACCGTGCGCCGGCCAAGGTGCAGTCGGCGCTGCTGGAGGTGATGAGCGAGCGGCAGGTGTCCATCGGCGGCGAGAGCCACCGGGTGCCCGACCCGTTCCTGGTGATGGCCACCCAGAACCCGATCGAGCAGGAGGGCGTCTACCCGCTGCCGGAGGCCCAGCGGGACCGCTTCCTCATGAAGATCGTGGTGGGCTATCCGACCGACGCCGAGGAGCGGGAGATCGTCTACCGGATGGGCGTTGCCGCGCCGGAGCCGACGGCGGTCTTCGACACCCCCGAGTTGATCGCCCTGCAACGCAAGGCCGACCAGGTCTTCGTGCACAACGCGCTTGTCGACTACGCGGTACGTCTGGTGCTGGCCACCCGCGCGCCCGCCGAGCACGGCATGCCGGACGTCGCCCAGCTGATCCAGTACGGCGCCAGCCCGCGCGCCTCGCTCGGTCTGGTCCGGGCCACCCGGGCGCTGGCGCTGCTGCGGGGCCGCGACTACGCCCTGCCGCAGGACGTGCAGGACATCGCCCCGGACATCCTGCGGCACCGGTTGGTGCTCAGCTACGACGCGCTCGCCGACGACGTGCCGGCCGATCACATCGTCCAGCGGGTGATGTCGACCATCCCGCTCCCGTCGGTCGCACCCCGGCAGCAGGCCACCCCGCCGTCGACCGTCCCACCGCCTGGCGCGGGCTGGCCCGGGCAGCGGCCGTGACCTCACCCACCCCTCGACCCGCCCCTCTGGCCGACCGCAGCGAGGCCGTGCTGTCCCGACTCCAGTTGCTGGTCACCCGCAAGCTCGACGGTCTGCTGCAGGGCGACTACGCCGGCCTGCTCCCCGGGCCGGGCAGCGAGGCGGGGGAGTCGCGGGAGTACCGCCCCGGCGACGACGTACGCCGGATGGACTGGCCGGTGACCGCGCGGACCACGACCGCGCACGTGCGGCGGACGGTCGCGGACCGGGAGTTGGAGACCTGGTTGGCCCTGGACCTCTCGGCCAGTCTGGACTTCGGCACCGGGCAGTGGCTCAAGCGGGAGGTGGTGGTGGCGGCCGCCGCTGCCATCACCCACCTGACCGTGCGCGGCGGCAACCGCATCGGCGCGGTGATCGGCACCGGTGGCGGCGCGTCCGCGCCGGCGCGGCGCTGGCGGGGTGGCCCGCCTCCGGCCGGTCCCGGCGCGTTCACCCGCCTGCCGGCCCGCTCCGGTCGCAAGGAGGCGCAGGGCCTGCTGCGTACCGTCGCCCGTACGGCGATCCAGCCCGGTCGAGGTGACCTGGGAGCACTCGTCGACATGCTCAACCGCCCGCCTCGGCGGCGCGGGGTGGCCGTGGTGGTCTCGGATTTCCTGGCACCGGCCGAGCAGTGGGCCCGGCCCATGCGCAAGCTGCGCGTACGGCACGACGTGCTGGCGATCGAGGTGGTCGACCCGCGTGAGCTGGAGCTGCCCGACGTGGGGGTGCTGCCGGTGGTCGACCCGGAGAGCGGTGAGCTGCACGAGGTGCAGACCGCGGACCCCCGGCTGCGGCAGCGCTACGCCGAGGCCGCAGCCGCCCAACGGGCCACGATCGCCGCCGCGCTGCGCGGTGCCGGCGCGGCCCACCTGCGTCTGCGTACGGACCGAGACTGGCTGCTGGACATGGTGCGTTTCGTGGCCGCGCAGCGGCACGCGCGTACCCGGGGGACGACACGATGATCCGTTTTCTGCAACCGTGGTGGCTGCTGGCCGTGCTGCCGGTGCTGGCGCTCGCCGCGTTCTACGTGTGGCGGCAGTTGCACCGCCGGGCGTACGCGATGCGGTTCACCAACGTGGACCTGCTGCGTACCGTTGCGCCGAAGGGCCTCGGCTGGCGGCGGCACGTCCCGGCGACCGCGTTCCTGCTCTGCCTGCTGGTGCTCGCCACGGCCCTGGCCCGGCCGGCGATGGACACGAAGGAGCCGCTGGAGCGGGCGACCGTGATGCTCGCCATCGACGTGTCGCTGTCGATGCAGGCCGACGACGTGGCGCCGAACCGGTTGGAGGCCGCGCAGGAGGCGGCGAAGCAGTTCGTGGCCGAGCTGCCGGAGAGCTACAACCTGGGCCTCGTTTCGTTCGCCAAGGCGGCGAACGTGCTGGTGCCGCCGGGCAAGGACCGGGACGCGGTGACCGCCGCGATCGAGGGTCTGGTGCTGGCCGAGGCGACCGCGACGGGCGAGGCGGTGTTCACCTGCCTGGAGGCGATCCGGTCGGTTCCGGCCGACGGTGCGGCGGGTGTCCCACCGGCGCGGATCGTGCTGCTGTCGGACGGTTTCCGGACCTCCGGCCGGTCGGTGGAGGAGGCGGCCGCCGCCGCGCAGGCGGCCAACGTGCCGGTCTCCACCATCGCGTTCGGCACGGACACGGGTCAGGTCGACATCGGCGGGCAGCTCCAGCGGGTGCCGGTGGACCGGCTGGCCCTCGCCGAGCTGGCCGAGACCACCGAGGGCTACTTCTACGAGGCTGCCTCGGTGAGCGAGCTGAAGCAGGTCTACCAGGACATGGGCAGCTCGATCGGTTTCCGCACCGAGCCGCGCGAGGTGACGCAGTGGTACGCCGGGGTGGCGCTGCTGCTGGCGCTCTGCGCCGGCGCGCTCAGCCTGCTCTGGTCGTCGCGGATGCTCTGACCGAAGGCCGGGTCAGCGGATGACCTGAGCCGACCGGGTCAGCAACGGCCAGGGGAGGGACGGCCGGTGGTGGTCAGTGACCGCCGCCGGCCAGGACGAAGACGACGGCCACCCAGACGGCGGCGAGGGTGAAGCCCAGCGGGGCGACGTAGCGGCTCATGGACAACTCCGAGTGGCGGCTGGACGGTCCGCGTGCGGGGGCGGACCGCAGGGGGTGGGGACGCGCACACGAAGTCGTGACCGGGCGGCTCCCGGCGACCGTCCGGTGACCGGACGGTGCGGCACACACCACGGCGTTCGCCGAGGTGGTGGGGGAGCGGAGCGGGGTCAGCTCGCCAGACTGAGTCGTGGCTCAGCGGGGCTGACCATCGGCCCGGCCACGACTGGGAGGATCGCTATCTCGCACAGCGATCACCTCCTGAAAGTCGGCCCGGTCCGAACGTCGATGATCGTACACCTGCGTCGGCGCGGGCACGCACTCGGCCGACCGGCCGGCGAGCGCTCCACCGCCCGGCCGGCGCGACCCGCCGGGGCGGTCCGTCGACCCGCTCCGGCGACCCGTACGCACCACCGTGGCCAGCGCCGCGGCCAGCAGCGGCAGCCAGCAGCACCGGGCCAGCAGCCACCCCGGACCGTCCGGTGCGGTGTGCAGCCCGGGTAGGGGCAGGCCGCCTCGTGCGGTGAGCGCGGTCACCCCGACCAGCACCGGTTGGTGCCACAGGTAGATCCGCACGGCATCGCTGTTCAACCTGCTCACCACCCGCGCGGGCAGCGGTCGGGCCAGCAACCGCTCCCACCCTGGTCGGGCCAGCAGGCCCACCCCGACCTGGGCGACCGCGAGCGCCACCGCCAGCAGCGACGGCGGGTTGAGGTTGGACACCCCGGCCCCGGGCACCCCGACCGCGCTGACCGGGTAACCCGCCGCCAGCAGCACGGCCAGCGTGACGCCCCCGCCCGCCGCCAGCAGGGCGGCCGTCCGCCGTCCACCCAGCCGCCCGTCGGCGTACGCCAGGCCGAGCAGGTACGGCACCGACCAGGCCGCCACCACGCTGACCGGCGGCACGGTGACACCGTCCGGCAGCAGACGGACCACGAGGTCGCTCACCGCCACCACGGCCACCGCCGGCAGCGCGCAGCGTGTGACCCCCCATCGGCGTACGGCCGCACGCAGCGGGCCGCTCGACGCGACGAGGAGCAGCAGCGGCGCCAGGAACCACAGCGGACTGACCGCGAGCCGCAGCCCCACGGCGAGCGTGTCGTCCGGTGCCCCCGCCACCGTGGCGGCCAGCAACACCGCGGCACCCGTGCCGAGCAGCGCCACCGCGGGCAGCAGCAGCCGACGCGTCCGGCGGGCCAGCCAGCCGCCCCACCCGCCCCGGTGCCCGGCCAGCGACCGTGCCGAGCCGAAGCCGGCGGCGAAGAAGAACAGGCCGAGCGTCTGCAACACCCAGGTGACCGGGGCCAGGCCGGGCAGCGTGGCCAACGGACTGGCCTGGTGCAGGCCGCCGTCCCCCGCCAGCACCAGACCGGTGACCAGCCAGTGCCCGAGCACGACCCCACCGATCGCGTACGCCCGCAGCGCGTCGACCGCCCGGTCGCGGTTCACCGCGCCTCCTCGACCGGCCCGGTGCCCAGCACGACCTCCGCGAGCGCGCCCAGCGTGGCGCTGCCCGTCGCCAGGTAGCCGTCGTGCCCGGACACCCCGTCCGCCGGCAGCGGCCGGGCGCCGAACGCCGGGTCGCCCGGGCGACGCCCGTACCCGAGACCGGGCAGCCGCACCCCCGGCACCCGGCGGATCCAGTCGGAGGACGCCTCGGCCGCCCAGAACCGCAGGCCGTCGCGCAACTCGTCGGCCCGCTGCACCCCCGCGCCGACACCGCCGAGGCTCACCACGTCGCCGACCTGCGCCGGGGCGTGCGCCGCCGCGAGCGCCGCCACCAGCGCCCCGTAGCTGTGCCCGATCACCGTGATCGTCGCGGTGGGACGCCGCGTCGCCAGCTCCCGCAGCAGCCCGGCCAGCCCGACCGCCCCGCGCCGGGCGCTCGCGTCGCTGACGGCGGCCACCACCCCGTCGGGCGGGTCGTAGCCGAGCCAGGCCAGCACCGCGACCCGCGCCGACGGGTCGGTCGAGCGCAGCCGCCGATACAGCTGCGCGGCCTGTACCGCCGGCGCGCGCCCGGCCACCCCGCCCAGCCCCCGGTCGAAGTCGGCGAGCGTGCTGCCCACCCCCGGCACCAGCACCGCGATCCGGTCCGCGTCGGCCAGGTCGCCGAGCACCTCCACCGCGCGGCCGTCACCGCGCGCGTCGAAGGTCAGGAACCGGCGTCCGTCGGCCACCCAGTCCGCGTACGGGTGGCCGGCCGCGCGCATCGCCGCCGCCGTCACCGGGTACGCCTCGACGAACCCCGCAGCCGCGACCGGCTCCGGTCTGCTGGGCAGAATCAGGTTCACGCCGAGCAGTGCGCTCAGCGCCACACGGGCGGCACCTCGTCGTCGCATGCGCGTTCTCCCCTTCCGGAATGTCGTCCGGAGGGAGAGTGCGGTGGCGTACGGGTCGCGGGCGTCGTGCCGGGGAGCCGCCTTGCGGGTAGCTCCCCGGTGCTACTCGCCGGCGGCGACCAGACCGGTCTCGTACGCCAGCACCACGGCCTGGGCCCGGTCACGCAGCCTGAGCTTGGCGAGGATTCGCCCGACGTGCGTCTTCACCGTCTGCTCGGCCACCACCAGGTCGCCGGCGATCTCCGCGTTGTTGCGGCCCCGGGCGATCAACCGCAGCACCTCGGTCTCACGGGGGGTCAGCCCGGCCAGGTCGGTGGGGCGGGGCCGGCGGCGGTCCGGGCGGGCCGCGAACTCGGCGATCAGCCGGCGGGTGACCGCCGGGGCGAGCAGCGCGTCCCCGGCCGCGACCACCCGTACCGCCTGCACCAGATCGGCCGCCGGGGCGTCCTTGAGCAGGAAGCCGCTGGCACCGGCCCGCAGCGCCTCGTACACGTAGTCGTCGAGGTCGAACGTCGTGAGGATGAGCACCCGGGGGCGCTGTGCCGACCGGTCACCCAGCAGCTTGCGGGTGGCCTCCAACCCGTCCAGGACCGGCATCCGCACGTCCATCAGCACCACGTCCGGGTCGAGCCGGCGGGCGGCGGCCACGGCCTGCGCGCCGTCGGCGGCATCGCCCACCACGAGCAGGTCCGGCTGGGCGGCGAGCAGCGCGCCGAAGCCCTGACGGACCATCGCCTGGTCGTCGGCGATCAGCACCTTGATCATGCGTCTGCGCTCCCCACCTCGTACGGCAGTTCGGCCACCACGGCGTACCCGCCGTCGGGCAGCGGTCCGGCGGTGAACGTACCGCCCAGCGAGGTCGCGCGCTCCCGCATGCCGGTCAGCCCGTGTCCCGGGCTGCCGTCGACGGTCGGTCGGACGTCGGGCCGGGAGTTGTCGACGCGTACTCCCAGACCGGACGGACCGGAACGGACGGTGACGCGCACCGCGGCGCCGGGCGCGTGCCGGGCCGCGTTCGCCAGGCCCTCCTGGACGATGCGGTACGCGGCCAGGCCGACCGGTGCGGGCACCGGCCCCGACGGGCCGGCTTCCAGGGTGACCGGCAGCCCGGCACGACGGGCCGCGTCCACCATCGCGCCCAGGTCGGCCAGGTCGGGTTGCGGGGTGGTCTGCGGCCCGCTGGCCTCGCTGCGGAGCACTCCCAGCAGCCGCCGCATGTCGGTCAGCGCGTCGCGGGCCGAGCCGGCGATGGCGACGAACTCCGCGGCGGCGGGGGCGGGCACGTCGCCGAGTCGGTACGGCGCGGTCTCGGCCTGCACGGCGATCAGCGACATGTGGTGCGCCACCACGTCGTGCAGCTCGCGGGCGATCCGGGTGCGTTCCTCCAGGACGGCGCGACGCTCCTGCTCCCGCTCGCTCAGCTCGGTCTGCGCCGCCAGAGCCCGCCGGGACAACCTGTTGTGTCGGTACAGGTCGCCGACGATCGCCAGCGCGCCGAACAGCAGCAGGACAGGCACCCGGTTGTCGGGGTGGACCAGAGTGAACACCGGCACCGTGCTGATCGCCACCACCCAGGCCAGCACCGGCCGGTCGACCCGCGCGACGACCACCGCCAGCACCGCGACCGACCCGAGCGCCAGCGGCGGGGTCCACGGCCAGGCCTGGTCGGCGGGCGCGTTGAACGTGCACACCAGCAGGGCCACCACCGTCAGCCGCCAGGCCAGCAGCGGAAACCGGGGCAGCGCCAGCAGCGGCGCCACGGTCATCGCCGCGAACAGCAGCGCGACCGGCGTCGGCAGGCCCCACTCGCTTTCCACGGTCAGCGTGATGAGGAACAGGCCCAGCGCGGCGAGCAGCCCCACCGGGGCGGCGTAGCGGGCCAGCCTGGGCCACCGGGCCAGCACCGACCGTTCGGGTGGGGCGTCCAGGCCCCACAGGGTCTGCCGCAGGGCGCCGAGGGTCACGGCGATCGGTTGCCGGCTCACCACCCGGAGGCTACGGGCCGAGGGCGCCACCAGGCGTGCCCCCGCAGGTTGATCCCCACGTCGTACCTTGGTGGGACGCCACACCCGTTAGCGCTTACTTGCGGGTAACGCCTAGGCTCCGAGCCGTCCGTGCTGTGCACTCGCAAGGAGGAACCGTGGCCCGTACCGTGCTGGTGACCGGTGGCAACCGGGGAATCGGCCTGGCCATCGCGCAGGCCTTCGCCAAGCAGGGCGACCGGGTGGCGGTCACCCACCGCAGCGGCGAGGCCCCCGACGGGCTGTTCGGCGTACGGGCCGACGTCACCGACGCGGCGTCGCTCGACGCCGCGTTCACCGCCGTCGAGGCCGAGCTGGGCCCGGTCGAGGTGGTCGTCGCCAACGCCGGCATGACCGACGACACGCTGCTGCTGCGGATGTCCGAGGAGCAGTTCACCACCGTGGTCGACACCAACCTCACCGGCGCTTTCCGGGTCGCCAAGCGCGCCTCCGGCAAGATGCTGCGAGCCAAGTGGGGCCGGATGATCTTCATTTCCTCGGTGGTGGGCCTCTCCGGCGGCGCGGGTCAGGTCAACTACGCCGCCAGCAAGGCCGGCCTGGTCGGCGTCGCCCGTTCGATCACCCGCGAGCTGGGCAGCCGCAACATCACCGCGAACGTGGTGGCGCCGGGCTTCATCGACACCGACATGACCGCCGGCCTGTCCGACGACCGCAAGGCGGAAATCCGCAAGTCCATCCCGGCCGGCCGGATGGCCAGCCCGGACGAGGTGGCCGCCGTCGTCACCTGGCTGGCCTCGGACAGCGCCGGGTACGTATCCGGCGCCGTGATCCCGGTCGACGGCGGCCTCGGCATGGGCCACTGACCTTCTCTGACTACGGAGGAAACCCTGCATGTCCGGACTGCTCGCTGGTAAGCGGCTGCTCGTCACCGGTGTCATCACCGACGCCTCGATCGCCTTCTCGGTGGCGAAGATCGCCCAGGAGAACGGCGCTCAGGTCGTACTCACCGGCTTCGGCCGGCTCTCCCTGGTCGAGCGGATCGCCAAGCGGCTGCCCGAGCCCGCGCCGGTGATCGAGGTCGACGTGACCAACGCCGAACACCTGGCCAGCCTCGCCGACCGGGTCCGCGAGCACGTCGACGGGCTCGACGGCGTCGTGCACTCGATCGGCTTCGCGCCGCAGAGCTGCCTCGGCGGCGGCTTCCTCGACGCGCCGTGGGAGGACGTGGCGACCGCCCTGCACGTGTCGACCTACTCGTACAAGTCCCTCGCCATGGCGGCCCTGCCGCTGATGTCGGCCGGCGGCGCGGTGGTCGGCCTGACCTTCGACGCCAGCAAGGCGTGGCCGGTCTACGACTGGATGGGCGTGGCCAAGGCCGGCCTGGAGTCCACGTCCCGCTACCTGGCGATGCACCTGGGCAAGCAGGGCATCCGCAGCAACCTGGTCGCCGCCGGACCGCTGCGTACCATCGCCGCCAAGTCGATCCCCGGCTTCGACCAGTTCGAGACCGCCTGGAGCGAGCGCGCCCCGCTCGGCTGGAACCTCACCGACCAGGAGCCCGCCGCGCGGGCCTGCCTGGCGCTGCTGTCCGACTGGTTCCCGGCCACCACCGGCGAGATCGTGCACGTCGACGGCGGCTACCACGCCATCGGCGCCTGACGCTCTCATCGGCGACGCCCCCGAGGGCCGCGCGCGTGACCTACGCGTCCGGACCAGGGGGCGTCGCCGGGCCGTCGTGGGCGAGGGGCAAGAATGACCCCATGGTGTACGACGCGGTGGTGCTGGTGTCCTTCGGCGGGCCCGAACGGCCCGAGGACGTGATGCCGTTCCTGCAGAACGTGACCCGCGGCCGCGGCGTGCCGCCCGAGCGGCTGGCCGAGGTCGCCGAGCACTACCAGCACTTCGGCGGGGTCTCCCCGATCAACCAGCAGAACCGTGAGCTGCTGGCGGCCCTGCGCGCCGACTTCGACGCGAACGGCATCGACCTGCCCGTGTACTGGGGCAACCGCAACTGGGACCCGATGCTCGCCGACACCGTGACCCGGATGCGCGACGACGGCGTGACCCGGGCGCTTGCCTTCGTCACCAGCGCGTACGGCGGCTACTCGTCCTGCCGGCAGTACCAGGAGGACATCGCCGCCGCCCGCGCCGCCGTCGGGCCGGACGCGCCGGTGATCGAGAAGTTGCGGCAGTTCTGGGACCACCCCGGGTTTATCGAGCCGCACGTCGACGCGGTCCGGGCCGCCCTCGCCCAGCTCGACCCCGCGAAGCGGGACACGACCCGACTCGTGTTCACCGCACACTCCATCCCCACCTCGATGGCGGCCAACGCCGGCCCGCGCGGCGGCCGGTACGAGGCGCAGTTGCGCGAGGCCGCCCGGCTGGTGGCCGAGGCCGCCGCCCCCGACCTGGAGTACGACCTGGTGTGGCAGAGCCGGTCGGGCCCCCCGCACGTACCGTGGCTCGAACCCGACATCAACGACCACCTCGGCGTGCTCGCCGAGGGCGGCACCACCGGCGTGGTGGTCAGCCCGATCGGGTTCGTCTCCGACCACCTGGAAGTCGTGTGGGACCTCGACACCGAGGCCCTGGAGACCGCCAAGCAGCTCGGCCTGGACTTCGTCCGGGCCGGCACCCCGGGCACCGACCCGCGCTTCGTGACCATGATCCGTGAGTTGGTCATTGAACGCACCGACCCGGACGGCGCGCAGCTGCGCCGTCGCCTCGGCGACCTGCCGATGTGGGACACCTGCCCCACCGTCTGCTGTGTACCGACCCGTCGACCGACGCCTGCTGGGGGCACCGATGCATGACCGCAAGCCCGTGCAGAGCTGGCTCACCGACATGGACGGCGTGCTGGTGCACGAGGGTCAGCCGGTGCCCGGAGCGCCGGAGTTCATCAACCGGATGCGCGCCTCCGGCAAGCCGTTCCTGGTGCTGACCAACAACTCGATCTACACGCCGCGTGACCTCACCGCCCGGTTGAGCCGGATGGGGCTGGACGTTCCGGAGGAGTCGATCTGGTCGTCCGCGCTGGCCACCGGCCAGTTCCTCGCCGACCAACGCCCGGGTGGAACCGCGTACGTCATCGGTGAGGCCGGCCTGACCACGGCGCTGCACGCGGTCGGGTACGTGCTCACCGACTTCGCCCCGGACTACGTGGTGCTCGGCGAGACCCGCACCTACAGCTTCGAGGCGATCACCAAGGCGGTCCGGCTGATCAACGACGGGGCCCGCTTCATCTGCACCAACCCCGACGTCACCGGCCCGTCCGTGGAAGGCGCGTTGCCGGCCGCCGGCTCGGTCGCCGCCATGATCTCCAAGGCGACCGGGGTGGAGCCGTACTTCGTCGGCAAGCCCAACCCGATGATGATGCGATCGGCGCTGAACACGATCAACGCGCACTCGGAGACCACCGCCATGATCGGCGACCGGATGGACACCGACATCCTCTGCGGCCTGGAGGCCGGGCTGGAGACCATCCTGGTGCTCACCGGCATCAGCAGCCGCACCGAGGCCGAGCGGTACCCGTACCGCCCGTCCCGCATCATCAACTCGGTCGCGGACCTGCTCGACGAGATCTGACGACCGCGCCGCGCGGCGGCGCACCGTGCGGTCCGACGGCGGCACCGTGCGGTCCGACGGCGGCGTCGTGCGGCCAGACGGCCGTGCCGTCCAACGGCTGTGCGGTCCGACGGCGGCGGGGGCGTGGGTGGGTGAGACGTCCTTTGCTCTGCTTCAGCGGAGGAAACGCTCGTGGCCTTCCGGTGTCGCCTTGGTTGAAGCAGAGCAAAGGACGCGTGCAGAGCGCCGGGCGGGTGGCAGAGCGGCAGGCCGGGTACAGAGCGCAGGACGCGAGCAGAGCCATGGGCGTCTGCGGACGCGACCAGGGCTGAGATCGGGCGTACCCCAGCCCCGACGTGATGGCCTTCTGGATCAAGCGACCGGCGGAGCCGCAGCGTCGCCGGACCGGGTCAGGGACGTAGGGGTGCGTTGCAGGCGGCTACCAGTGCCTGGCGGCAGGCCGTGGTGAGAGGGCGGAGCGCGGCGTCGCGCTGCTGGGCCTCGTAGTTGTTGATGGCGCCACCGGGAGCGGCGTGCCCGGCCAGCGCGAGCACCCGGTCCAGCACGGCGGCCCGGGCGAACAGCCGGCGCGCCCGTGGGTCGAAGCCGGGCGGCAGGTCGGTGGCGCCGTCGGGGCGGCGCAGAGCGGCCAGCGCGCCGGCCAACTCGGGCCGCCACTGCGCCACGTCGAGCCGGGTCAGCGCGGCCGTCGTCTCGGCCAGAGCGGCGGCCAGCTCGGCCTCTGCCTCGGCGGCGCCGGGCAGCGACAACGAGGCGGCCGGAGCGTCGGCCGGCAGCGGGTACACCCGCCACAGCACCGTCTCGAAACAGTCCCCGGAGCCGGAGGTGTGACTACGCACGTGTGGGATCAGGCCCAGCCCGCCAGCCACCACCGCCTCACCCGCCACCAGCGCCGCCCCGGCGAAGTCCCCGGGACCGGGAAGGCCCCGCGGGTCACCCGGCGCGGGCAGCACCAGCCGGATCTCGTCGGGGGAGAGCTTGGCCAGGGTGGGCAGCGCGGCACCCAGCGGGACGTCGGTCCAGGTGCCGGGGGCGTCCGCGACGAGGTGCTCCTCGTCACCGGCGATGGCGTCGGCGACCTCGTCGTACGGCACCAGCCCGGCGCGCCACGCGCGCACCCAGGCAACGAACCGGCTCGACCGGCGCGGCGCAAGCGTGGCCGCGCCCGTTGCGGGGGTGGACATGCCGAAAGGGTACGTGGTGATCGGTGGCCCTGTCTCGGCTGCCGCTCCGGCCGCCCTGCCTGCCCCGAACTGCCCCCTTCGCCCCATCCGCTGCCCGTCCTGCCCCGCCGGTCCCCGCTGTGCTCACGCGGGGACGGTGTGTCGGAGTGAGCGCGTCGGTGGTGGGGGTTAGCGTGATCGACATGGCGGGGCGATACGGCGAGGACGTGCTGGCCGGAGACTGGCGGCGACGAAAGGTCACCCCCGAGGTGGACGCCGAACCGGATCTCGTGGTCGAGGATGCCGACTCCGGGTTCTGTGGAGCGGTGGTGGGCTTCGAGGCCGGCGCGGTGGTGTTGGAGGACCGGCACGGTAAGCGGCGCAACTTCCCGCTGCTGCCGGCGGCATTCCTGCTCGACGGCCGGCCGGTGACGCTGCGCCGCCCGAGCCGCGCGCCGGTGCCGGCGGCCCGCCGACGGACCGCGTCCGGTTCGGTGGCCGTGGACAACGTCCGCGCCCAGGTGGCGAAGGCCAGCCGGATCTGGGTCGAGGGCATCCACGACGCCGCGCTGGTCGAGCGCATCTGGGGCGACGACCTGCGGATCGAGGGCGTGGTCGTGGAGCCGCTGGACGGCATCGACGATCTGGACGCATCCGTTCGCGACTTCGGCCCCGGCCCGACCCGACGACTCGGCGTACTCGTCGACCACCTGGTGCCGGGCAGCAAGGAGAGCCGGATCGTCGCCCGGGTGACCTCGCCGTACGTGCTGGTGACCGGCCACCCCTACGTGGACGTGTGGCAGGCGGTCAAGCCGGCGGCGTTGGGCATCGCGGCCTGGCCGGTGGTGCCGCCGGGGCGGCCGTGGAAGGAGGGGGTCTGCGCGGCCCTCGGGGTGGCCGAGCCGGCCGACATGTGGCGGCACATCCTGTCCCGGGTGAACAGCTTCGCCGACGTCGAGACCCCGCTGATCAACGCCATGGAGCGCCTGATCGACTTCGTCACCGAGCCAGCCTGACCCACCGCCCGGCCCAGCCGCCCGCACGATCCGCTCAGTTTCGGTAATGTTGCTGCCTCACCGCGCGACGAGGCAGCAACATCAGTGATATTGCGCGGATCTTGGACCGGTGGTGGGCGGGCGCGTGGCTCAGGGCTCCTGGTCGGGGGTGCGGGTGTAGACGAAGGTGGCGATGTCCAGGGCGACCGCCCGGCCCCGCTCGTCGCGTCGGACCGTGAGGATCTCGCCGTCCTGGTCACCCGCCCGACCCCGCCAGCGGTCCGGGCCTTCGATGACGAAGCGGAGGTCCGGCGCGCCGATCGGGCCGGCGTGCAGGTCCCCGGCGGGGTCTGCGGTCACCTCGATCTCGGTGCCCATCCACCACCAGCGGCCGGTCAGCTCAGCCAACTCGGCGGGCGGGGCGGTGGCGGCCGGCCGCCACGGGGTGAGCGGTGCGGGTTCGCGGTCCAGTACGAGGGTGAGCAGTCGCCGGCTGAGCGCGCCGAGGCCACCGGTGCGCAGGCCGTACGAGTTGGCGAAGCCGACCACGGCGGTGCGGGTGGGCCGGTGCACGGCCAACGAGGCGATGTAGCCGGGCATCGATCCGCCGTGCCCGACGAACACGCGGTCGCCTTCGCGGAAAAGTTCCAGTCCGAGACCGTGACCGTGCCTCCACGCCTCCAGGTCGCTGATCACCAGGGGGGTGCACATCTCGGTAAGCGTTTCGGCGGCCAGCACCGACGGGTCGGGGTCGGCCAGGAACGCGGCCCAGCGGCCCAGGTCCTCGATCGTCGACCAGAGCTGCCCGGCGGGGGCCATCGCGCCGGTGTCGGTGCGGGGCTCCTCGCGCAGCGTGTCGTGCCAGGGGTGGACGACGTAGCCGCGGGCGTACGGCTCGGTGGCCGCGTACGTGGTGCGCCGCATGCCGAGCGGGTCGAGGACGCGGGTGTTGAGCAGATCGGCCCAGGGTGTGCCGGTGAGCCGTTCGAGGAGGCCGCCGAGCAGCCCGTACGCCAGGTTGGAGTAGTGGTATGTGGCGTGCGGCGGGTAGGCGATCTTGTCGGGGCTGACCCCGGCGAGCAGGGTGGTGAGGTCGACGCCCGCGGCCCGCTCCCACCAGTCGCCCTCGGGTTCACGCTGGATGCCGCTGGCGTGCCCGAGCAGTTGGCGCAGCGTCAGCGAGCCGACCCCCGTGCCCGGCAGGTGCTCCTCCAACGGGTCGTCGACGGTGAGCCGACCCGCGTCGCGCATTTGCATGATCAGGGTCGCGGTCATGGTCTTGCTGATCGAGCCCAGCCGGTACTGCAGGTCGACGGCCGGGCGGGGGTGTTCGCCGGCGGGGGCCACGTGCACCAGCGTGCCGTCGCGGACCACGCCCAGCACCAGCGACGGGGCACGGCCCTCGGCCTGCGCCTGGGCGACCCGGGTGTCGATCTGTCGGGCGGTCTCGGCTAGCAGCGTCAACGGGATCTCCTCGGGTCGGGCCACCGTCGGGTGGTGTTCCGGTGGGCCGGAAAGGGTCTCGCCGAGCCTACTGATCTTCGCGGGGAGGCCGCGCGAGCATTTGCGTGTCACGATCGTGGTGTGGACGCCGTGGTGTGGATCGTTCTGGGTGTGGTGCTGGCGGTCGCCGAGATCTTCACGACGACCCTGTTTCTGATCATGTTCGGGGTCGGCGCGTTCGCCGCCGCGGGCGCTGCGGCTCTGGGAGCACCGGTCGCCGTGCAGGCCCTGGTCTTCGCGGTGGTGTCCGCCCTGAGCCTGGTGGTGGTCCGGCCGGTGATCAAGCGGCACGGCCGGTCGGCGCTGGAGAGCGGCGAGCAGCCGTTCGGCGTGGAGGCGATCGAGGGCTCCACGGCCCTGGTGCTGGAGCGGGTGGACGCCGACCACGGCCTCGTCAAGATCGAGGGGGAGATGTGGAGCGCCCGGCCGTACGACACGACGCAGACTTTCGAGCCCGGTGAGCGGGTTCGGGTGATAAAGGTCCGGGGCGCTACCGCCCTGGTGTGGCAGGACGATGTTTCTTCCGCCGGCGAGCTGCCGGAAGCGAGAGGGTGAACGGGATGACGATAGTCGGGGTGCTGATCATCGCGGTGGCGTTGATCGCCGTGATAACGCTGGCCAAGGCGGTGCGGATCGTGCCGCAGCAGCGCCAGGACGTGGTGGAACGGCTCGGTAAGTACAAGCGCACCCTCAACCCCGGCCTCAACCTGCTGGTGCCGTTCATCGACGCCGTACGCACCAAGGTCGACATGCGGGAGCAGGTCGTCAGCTTCCCGCCGCAGCCGGTGATCACCTCGGACAACCTGGTGGTCTCGATCGACACGGTTCTCTACTTCAAGGTGGTCGACTCGGTCCGGGCGACGTACGAGATCTCCAGCTTCCTCCAGGCCATCGAGCAGTTGACGGTGACCACGCTGCGCAACGTGATCGGCTCGCTCGACCTGGAGCGGGCCCTGACCAGCCGGGACGAGATCAACCGGCACCTGTCCGGGGTGCTGGACGAGACGACCGGCCGCTGGGGCATCAAGGTGACCCGGGTCGAGATCAAGGCGATCGAGCCCCCGGCCAGCATCCGTGACTCGATGGAGAAGCAGATGCGCGCCGAGCGGGACCGCCGCGCGGCGATCCTGACCGCCGAGGGGCACAAGCAGTCGGTGATCCTCACCGCCGAGGGTGACAAGCAGTCGGCGGTGTTGCGGGCCGACGGTGACCGGCAGGCCCGGATCCTGCAGGCCGAGGGTCAGGCGAAGGCGATTCGGACGGTCTTTGACGCGATCCACCAGGCCAACCCGAGCCAGAAGGTGCTCGCCTACCAGTACCTGCAGGCTCTGCCGCAGATCGCCCAGGGCAGCGCCAACAAGGTCTGGATCATCCCGGCCGAGCTGACCAAGGCCCTGGAGGGCATGGGTGGCGCGCTCGGTGGGCTGAGCCAGATGGTGGGGGATCTGCCCTCGCCGGAGGCTGCCGACCACGCGAGCCAGGTCGAGCGCGAGGCCGCGGAGGCGGCGCAGGCTGCGGCCGCCGCCGCCCAGCAGATCCACGACGAGGTACGCGTCGCCGAGGCGCAGGCCACCGGCGGCAACAAGCCGCAGGGGTTGCCCGCGCCGGAGCCGGTCACCCCGGACAGCCTGGTCAACGACCCGACCGACCAGCGCGAGCGCGGCTGATCCGGTACGTGCCGCCGGCCGCGCGGCGCGGAGGCGGCGCGCGGCCGACGTCGGTCGTCAGCCGCCCGGCCGGATAAACGCGAGAAAGGCTCATGGGGCGCTCCGACGCCTGCCACGATCGGTCCTAGGACGGGTGGTGACCAGGCAATCGGGGCGCCCCGGCGCGTCTCGCACCGCTCGTGGACGAGCGAGGTGACGCATGAAGGATCCGGCGAATCGGATGTGGTCCTCGGCCCCGGTGCCCGGCGCGCACGATCCCGTCGCACCCCTGGGCTCCCGGCGCAGCGGCGGCGGCTTCGGTGTACTGCCCTTCGTCGGCGAGCCCACCCCGCTCGCACCGGCCACGAACGCCAGTTGGGCCTGGTCGGTACGCCGGTTCGCGCGGGCCGCGGTGTGGCTGCTGCCCGCGTACGCCATCCTCTACGGCGCGGTGGCGATGGCCAGTGACGGCGGCGTGGGCAATGACCCCTATCCCGCCGACGGCCAGGCGGTGTACCTGATCGGCTGGGTGGCCGCGGTCTGGCTCGGCCTGCTCGCGCTGCTGGCCCTCACCGGCCTGCTGGCCGCGACGCGCAGCCGCCGGGTGGCCGCCGCCGGCCTGCTGGTGAGCATCGCCGGCACGGTGCTGATGCTGCCGTTCGCCGGGTTCGAGGAGCAGACGCCGGTCTTCGGCACCACCGCGCGGTCGCTGGTCCTGCTCGGCGCGACCTTCTACAGCGTCGGGTGGTTCCTCACCGGATGGGCGGTGGCCCGCTCTGGCACCTTCAGCCTCGGCGACGGAGTCATGCTGATCATCGCCGCGCCGCTGCTCGGCCTGGGTGGCGCGTTGATCGGGTCGCTCCAGACCTTCGGTGCGATCTTCGTGCTGATCGCCGGCATCGGCATCGGCTACCGCAGCGGCCGCCTGATGCCCCGCGAAACCGTCCACGACGCGGCCAACGCCAGCCTCCCCACACCCCCAACCCCCTAACCCGGCCGGCCGCCCCGCCCGCCGCGCCGCCCCGCGCCGCCCCGCGCGCCGATGCCGTTGATCATGAAGTTATTGCGCTCTGCCTCGGCGTGTCGTGGCAATAACTTCATGATCAACGCGGTCTGGCGTGGGTGAGTTGACTGATGGGGGGCCGTGAAGTTGCTGACAATCGGGCTGCGGGGGTGGTCGGTTGGCGTTATTTGTGGCAATCCTGGGTTGCATGGCCGCCCCTCGCTCGCCGCTGTCGCGGCTGTTCACCGTGCTGCTCGCCGGCTTGCTGGCCGGGTTGGTCCTGGCCGTCGCGGCGCTGCCGGGCAACCTGCTGGTCGGGTTCGCCGCGCGCGCCGCGATCGGGTCGTACGCCGCGCTGCCCGACGCGCTGCGCACCCCGGCCACGCCGCAGCGCTCCTACCTCTACGCCAACGACGGCAAGACGCTGCTCACCACGTTCTACGACGTGAACCGCACCGACGTCGCGTTGGCGGACATCGCCCCGGTCATGCGGCAGGCGATCGTGGCGGCCGAGGACCGGCGGTTCTACGACCACGGCGGCGCGGACCTGCGGGGCCTGGCCCGCGCGCTCATCGCCAACGTCAAGGGCGGCGGCACCGAGCAGGGCGGCTCCACGCTGACCATGCAGTACGTCCGCAACGTCCTCAAGACCGACCCGACCCGCACCGCCCAGGAGCGCGCCGCCGCCACCGACCCCACCGTCGGGCGCAAGCTCCAGGAGATCCGGTACGCGGGCGCGCTGGACAAGAGCCTCGGCAAGGACGAGATCCTCGGCCGGTACCTGAACATCGCCTACTTCGGCGCCGGCGCGTACGGGATCGCGGCGGCCAGCCAGCGCTACTTCGGCAAGCCCCCCGCACAATTGACCCTCGCCGAGTCGGCGCTGCTCGCCGGACTGGTGCAGTCCCCGGACGCGTACAGCCCCATCGGCGGCGACAAGGACGAGGCGCTGGCCCGTCGCTCGTACGTGCTGGACTCGATGGTCGCCACCGGCGCCATCACCGCCGCGCAGGCCGCCCAGGCCAAGGTCGAGCCGCTGGCCCTGCACCCCACCGCGCAGCCCAACGGCTGCACCGCCGTCGCGCAGGGCCACGACGACTGGGGCTACTTCTGCGACTACCTGCGTCAGTGGTGGCTGACCCAGCCGGCCTTCGGCGCGACCCCCGCCGAGCGCGAGCAGGCCCTGCGCTCGGGCGGCTACACCGTCGTCACGTCGCTCGACCCGAAGATCCAGGCCACCGCGCAGCAGCAGGCCACCAAGGTCTACGGGTACGACAAGAAGCACGCCCTGCCGATCGCCGCCGTCCAGCCGGGCACCGGTCGGGTGCTGGCGATGGCGGTCAACAGGCACTACAGCCTCGCCGACAACCCGGCCGGGCAGGCGAACTACCCGAACACCGTCAACCCGCTGATCTCCGGTGGGGCCAGCGTCGACGGGTACCAGGCGGGCTCGACGTTCAAGCTGTTCACCATGCTCGCGGCGCTGGAGTCGGGCCGTACGCTCTCCACCGGCTTCGACGCCCCCGCCAAGCTGCCCACCCGCTACCCGGCCGAGGGGCCGGGCAGTTGTGACGGCCACTGGTGCCCGGCGAACGCCAACCCGGCGTGGATGGACGGGTACCGGATGATGTGGGACGGCTTCGGCCGTTCGGTGAACACCTACTTCGTCTGGCTGGCCGAGCAGGTGGGCCAGGACAAGGTGGTCGAGATGGCGCAGCGGCTCGGCATCACGTTCCGCGCCGACACCGACGCCGCCTTCGCGAAGAACAACGCCGCGAACTGGGGATCGTTCACCCTCGGCGTGGCCGCCACCACCCCGCTCGACCTCGCCAACGCGTACGCCACGGTGGCCGCCGAGGGCACCTACTGCACGCCGGTGCCGGTGGTCTCGGTGACCGACGCGAAGGGCGTGAAGGTGCCCGTCGGCCAGCCGTCCTGCAAGCGCGTCGTCGACCCCGACGTGGCCCGTGCCGCGACCGACGCGGCCCGCTGCCCGGTGGGCCAGCAGTCGCCGTACGGGCAGTGCAACGGCGGCACCGCCACCGGTGTGAACGACATCCTCGACGGCCGGCCGGTGGCGGGTAAGACGGGTAGCTCGGAGGAGAACGCCACCGAGACGTTCGTCGGCTTCACGCCGCAGGTGGCCGTCGCCGGCATCGCGGCCAACCCCGACGACCCGGCCGACTCGGTGGGTTCCGCGGTGCAGAGCAAGGTGATCGACGCGGTCGCCCGCGTCATCGCCACAGCGGTGAAGGGTCAGCCGGAAAAGGCGTTCGCCGCGCCCAGCAAGGAGTTGGCCGGCGACCCCCGCCGCCCGGTGGAGCGCCCGGCGGTCCCGAAGCGCGAACAACCCCCGACCGAGGACCCCCTGTCCCCACTGGAACGCTGGCTGAACCGCCGAGGCTGATCCACCCAGCCCCGCCCCCACCCACCCCACCCAGCCGTGCCCGCCCGCCCCGCCCCGCCCCCACCCACCCCACCCAGCCGTGCCCGCCCGCCCCGCCCTCCAGCGCCCCGCCCCGCCCGCCCTCAACGACCCCGCCGATCTTGCACTTTCGGTTGTCTATTTGCCGTTTCTGTGCGGCTATGTCGCCACAGAAAGTGCAAGATCGCGGGGGCCGGGGGCCGGGGGCCGGGGGTTGGGGTTGGGGTTGGGGGTGGGGTTGGGGGTGGTTAGTGTTCGCGGCGGCGGGGGCGGTAGCTGGCGATCGTTGCCGGGAGACCGCGGCGGATGATGCCGGCCCAGTCGGTGTCGCCGCGCAGGACCGCCGCAGCGGTCTTGCGGGCCTGCTCGGCGGTGAAGTGCGGCGGCAGCATCAGTTCGGCCGGGTCGACGAGCGCGTTGATGACCACCGGCCGGTCGGCGCTGAGCGCACGCTCCCAGACGCCCGGCACCTGCTCCGGCGAGTCGACCAGCTCACCGTGTAACCCGAGCACCTCGGCCCACCGGTGGTAGCCGATGTCCGGGAGTTGCTGGCTGTCCGGGAACATCGGCGTCCCCTCCGAGGAGCGCTGCTCCCAGCTGACGAACGCCAGGTCCCGGTTGTTGAGCACCAGCACCACGAACCGTGGGTCGGCCCAGCCGCGCCAGTACTTCGCCACCGTGATCAGCTCGTTGACGCCGTTCATCTGCATGGCCCCGTCGCCGATCATGGCGATCAGCGGGCGGTCCGGGTGGGCGAACTTGGCGCTCAGCGCGTACGGCATGGCACCGCCCATCGACAGCAGCGTGCCGGAGAGGCTGGCCAGCATGCCGGGTCGGACCTGCACGTGCCGGGCGTACCAGGCGGTCGCGGTGCCGCAGTCCACGGCGAGCATCGCGTCGTCGGGGAGCCGGTCGCTGAGTGTGCTGAACAGCAGTTGCGGGTTGACCGGGTCGGCGCTCTGGCCGGCCAGGTCGTGCTGGGCGCGCCGCCACGCCGAGGTGGACTCGGCGATCTGCGCCCGCCAGGCGGTCGGCCCGGGGCCGGGGCCCAGCTCGTCCAGCAGCGCCCGCAGGGTGGGGCGGGCGTCGCCGGTCAGGTTCACCTCGGTCGGGTAACGCAGGCCGAGCTGCGTGCCGTCCAGGTCGATCTGCACCGCGCGGGCCTGCCCGGGTGGCGGATAGAACTCCGAGTACGGCATGTTGCTGCCCACGATCAGCAGCCGGTCGCAGCCGGTCATGAGCTGCCAGCTCGGGCGGGTGCCGAGCAACCCGATCGCGCCGGTGACCCACGGCTCGCGATGGTCGACGACGGTGAAGCCGAGCAGCGCGGTGGCCACCCCGGCGCCGAGCCGGTGGGCGATCTCGCGTACCTCGTCCTGCGCGCCGAGCGCACCCTGCCCGACCAGCATCGCCACCCGCTCGCCGCCGCGCAGCACCTCGGCGGCACGGCGCAGGTCCGCCGTCGGCGGGACGGTCGGCGTGCTGCTCGGCACGTTGCTGGTGTGGTAGTAACCGTGCGCGTGCGGCGGGTCGGGGATGGCGGGCTCGTCCTGGATGTCCGAGGGGAGCACCAGCGCGGTGACGGTCCGCCGGGACAGCGCCGTCCGACACGCCCGGTCGACCAGGTGGCGGACCTGCGCGGGATGGTCGAGCTGGGCCAGGAACGCCGCCGCCACGTCCTTGTAGAGGGCCAGGAGGTCGACCTCCTGGTAGTAGCCGCCGCCCTCGGCGGTGACCGCCGTGTGCCCGAGCAGGGCGACCACCGGCTGGTGGTCGAGTTTGGCGTCGTACAGGCCGTTGAGCAGGTGGATGGCGCCGGGACCGCTGGTGACCAGCGCGCAGCCGAGTGGACCGCCGCCGTACTTGACGTGCGCGGACGCGGCGAACCCGGCGGTCTCCTCGTGCCGCACCTGGACGAACTGGGCGCGTTCGTTGGTGCGTTGCAGGGCGGACGTGAGGCCGTTGATGCCGTCGCCGGGATAGCCGAAGTACCGGCGTACGCCCCAACTGAACAGGCGGGAGACGATGTGGTCCGCGACGGTCGGACGCCGGGGCAGAGTGCCCCGTTCGGCCGGTGCCGTGTGCTCTGCGCTCACCTGGCTGGTCCTTCCCGTCGCGTCCGGTACGCCACCGGTCGTTCCCCTTCCGGACCGGACAAAACACCGCCGCTGGGCGGACGTCGGGGCGGCTGACGGCCGTCCGGCAGAATCGTCGGGTGCCCGTCCACCAGATCACCGACCCCGACGACGACCGGATCGCCGACTACCGCGCGCTCACCGACGTCGAGCTGCGCACCCGCTGGGAGCCACCGCACGGACTGTTCATCGCCGAAGGTGAGTTGGTGCTGCGCCGCGCGTTACGCGCCGGCTACCCGGCCCGGTCGTACCTGGTCGACGCCAAGCGCGTCGACCAGCTCGCCGACCTGGACACCGGCGACGCGCCCGTCTACGCCGCCACCCAGGACGTGCTGCAACGGGCCACCGGCTTCCACGTACACCGGGGGGTGCTGGCGTCGTTCCACCGCCGTTCGTTGCCGACGGCGGCCGAGGTGCTCGCCGGAGCGCGCCGCGTGGTGATCCTGGAGGACGTCAACAACCACACGAACCTCGGGGCGATCTTCCGGGGCGCCGCCGCGCTGGGCATCGACGGGGTGCTGCTGTCGCCGTCCTGCGCCGACCCGCTCTACCGGCGCAGCGTGCGGGTCAGCATGGGCGAGGTCTTCGCGCTGCCGTACGCCAAGCTCGACCGCTGGCCCGCCGGTCTCGACGAGGTACGCGAGGCAGGGTTCACCGTGCTCGCCATGACGCCGGCGCCGGATGCCGTACCCATGCAGCTGTTGACCCCGGCGCAGCGCGCGCGGGCCGCGCTGCTGCTGGGCGCCGAGGGTCCCGGCCTGACGGCGTCGGCGCAGGCGGCCAGCGACGTGCGGGTGGTCCTCCCGATGCGGCGCGGGGTGGACTCGTTGAACGTCGCCGCCGCGGCGGCCGTGGCGTTCTGGGAACTCGGACGCGGCGATCCGCTTGCATGACCATGCGTTCTGTTGAATAATCTTTCCCGTGTCCAAGGTTCTCACCTCCCTGCCCATCGGCGAACGTGTCGGCATCGCCTTCTCCGGCGGCCTCGACACCTCGGTCGCGGTCGCGTGGATGCGCGACAAGGGCGCCGTCCCCTGCGCGTACACCGCCGACATCGGCCAGTACGACGAGCCCGACATCGGGTCGGTCCCCGGCCGTGCGCTCAGCTACGGCGCCGAGGTCGCCCGACTGGTCGACTGCCGTGCCGCCCTGGTCGAGGAGGGCCTCGCAGCCCTGACCTGCGGCGCCTTCCACATCCGCTCGGGCGGACGCTCGTACTTCAACACCACCCCGCTGGGTCGGGCCGTGACCGGCACCCTGCTGGTCCGCGCGATGATCGCCGACGACGTCCAGATCTGGGGCGACGGCTCGACCTTCAAGGGCAACGACATCGAGCGCTTCTACCGGTACGGCCTGCTGGCCAACCCGATGCTGCGCATCTACAAGCCGTGGCTCGACACCGACTTCGTCACCGAGCTGGGTGGCCGCAAGGAGATGTCGGAGTGGCTGCTGGAGCGCGGCCTGCCCTACCGGGACAGCACCGAGAAGGCGTACTCGACCGACGCCAACATCTGGGGCGCCACGCACGAGGCGAAGACCCTGGAGCACCTCGACACCGGCATCGAGACCGTCAGCCCGATCATGGGCGTCCGGTTCTGGGACCCGTCGGTGGAGATCCCCACCGAGGACGTCACGATCGGGTTCGACCAGGGCCGCCCGGTGACGATCAACGGCAAGGAGTTCGGCAGCGCCGTCGACCTGGTGCTGGAGGCCAACGCCATCGGCGGCCGGCACGGCCTGGGCATGTCCGACCAGATCGAGAACCGGATCATCGAGGCCAAGAGCCGGGGCATCTACGAGGCGCCCGGGATGGCGCTGCTGCACGCCGCGTACGAGCGGCTGGTCAACGCGATCCACAACGAGGACACCCTGGCCAACTACCACAGCGAGGGTCGCCGTCTCGGCCGCCTCATGTACGAGGGCCGTTGGCTGGACCCGCAGGCCCTGATGCTGCGCGAGTCGTTGCAGCGCTGGGTCGGCACGGCGGTCACCGGTGAGGTGACGTTGCGGCTGCGCCGGGGCGAGGACTACTCGATCATCGACACCACCGGCCCGGCGTTCAGCTACCACCCGGACAAGCTGTCGATGGAGCGTACCGAGGACTCGGCGTTCGGTCCGTCGGACCGGATCGGCCAGCTCACCATGCGCAACCTCGACATCGCCGACTCGCGCGCGAAGCTGGAGCAGTACGCGTCCCTCGGCATGGTCGGCGGCTCGCCCACCGATCGGATGATCGGGGCAGCGCAGGCGGCCTCCACCGGCCTGATCGGCGCGATGCCCGAGGGTGGCGCGGAAGCCATCGCCTCCCGGGGCGTCGCCACCGCCGAGGACGAGGCGCTCGACCGCGCGGCGATGGAGTTCGGCGTCGACTGACTGATCGGTACCCGGCAGGTCGGGGTTCAGGGTCACGGACGGTAGCGTGTCGGCCGTGTTCCCTACCGTCCGTGAGGTCCTGGCCCTGGACCCCGTCCGCCACGGCGCTCCGCGCGTGGTCGCCGGGGACGCCGGGCTGGACCGACCGGTCCGCTGGGTGCACGTCGCCGAGGTACCCGACATCGCCACCCTTCTCGGTGGCGGCGAGCTGGTGCTCACGACCGGAATCGGGCTGCCGGCCGACGACGCGGGACTGCGCGCGTTCATCGGCGACCTCGCCGACGTCGGCGTCTCCGGGCTCGTCGTCGAACTGGGCCGCCGCTACGTCAGCGGCGTACCGCGCGTGATGACCGCCGCCGCCGAGCGGCGCGGCCTGCCCCTGGTCGAGCTGCGCCGGGCCACCCCGTTCGTGCGGATCACCGAGGCCGTGCACGCGCTGATCGTCGACGCGCAGCTCACCGAGCTGCGGGCCGCGGAGGAGATCCACCAGCGGTTCACCGACCTCTCCGTCGAGGGCGCCGACGCGGCCGAGGTCATCCGGCAGGCCGCCGAGTTGTCCGGCTGCCCGGTCGTGCTGGAGAACCTGTCCCGGCAGGTCCTCGGGTACGACCCGGCGGGGGAGAGCGCCGAGCTGCTCCTGGACGGCTGGGAGCAGCACTCCCGGCGGATCCGGCCAGCCGGGCGCACCGCGTACGACCCGGACAGCGGCTGGCTGGTGACCGTCGTCGGCGCCCGGGGCCAGGACTGGGGACGGCTGCTGCTGCGCTGGCCCGCCAGCGGCGACCCGCCCAACACCGCACCCCCCAACCGGCTGAGCATCCTCGTCGAGCGGGCCGCCTCCACCCTCGCGCTGGGCCGGTTGATCCGCCGTGACGCCGAAGGGCTGGAACGGCAGCTCCACCGCACCCTGCTCACCGCCCTGCTCGACCACACCCGGCCGGTCGACGAGGTGGCGCTGCGCGCCAAGGCGCTCGGTGTGGCGCTGGAGCGCCGGCACCTCGTCGGCGTGCTGGTCCGCCACCGGGCCGACGACCCCGCCGGAGAGGGCGGCCCCGAAGCCGGCCAGGCCCGGCTACGGGACCTGTCCGAGGCCGTCGGCCAGGCGCTGCGGGAGGCCAGGCTGACCGCGCTGACCAGCGCGGTCGACGACAACTCGGTGGGCGCGCTGCTGGTCCTGACCGACCCGGCCGCCGAGGACCGCGCGCTGTCCGCGTTCGCCGACGCCCTCCGTCGGGTACGCGTCGACACCGCCACGGGCCGGGCCACGTCCAACGCTTCCGCCGGGGTGATCGTGGCTGCCGGCTCCGGGGTGAGCAGCCTGCGCGAGGCCCGGCGGTCGCTCGTCGAGGCGCGGCAGATCGCCGAGGCGGCCCGCCGGGACCGGCGTGACCTGCCCGTCTTCCGGCTGCCGCACGTGGGCCTGGCCGGATTGCTGCACCTGCTGCGCGACGAGCCCCGACTACAGACCTTCGTCGAGCGTGAACTCGGCCCACTCCTGGAGTACGACGCCCAGCACCCCCGGGAGCGGCTGCTCGACACCCTGCGCGCGTACCTGGAGCAGGGGCGCAACAAGTCCGCCGGCGCTGCCGCCGCGCACCTGTCCCGACCGGCCTTCTACGAACGCCTGGCCCGGATAGCCCGCATCCTCAACGTGGACCTCGACTCGGTAGAGGCAAGCCTCTCCCTACACGTGGCCCTCCTAGCCCTAGAAGCAGTCCGAACCCCCTAACCCCACCCCCCGTTCCCACTCCCGGGCCCACCCCGCCCCGGCCCACCCCGCCCCGGCCCGCCCCGCCCCACCCCGCCCTGCCCCGGTGATCATGAAGTTATTGCCAGTCGCCTCGGCGTGTCGTGGCAATAACTTCATGATCAACCGAGTGCTGGGCCCGGGGGTGGGGTGGGGTTGGGGGTGGGGGCGGGGGTTAGGAGAGGGCGGTTAGGGCTTTTGCGTAGGTTGCGGGGATGTGGTTGGGGCCGCCGGGGGTGAAGACGTCCGTCTGCGCCACCGCGGACCACGCTGTGGCGGGGACCGCCTCCACCAGGGCTTTGATCACCGGGGCGTCGCGCCACTGGTCCTGCTCGGCGAGCAGGCCGAGGGCCACCACCGACTCCTCGACCTCGCCCACGCACTCGAACGGCTTGTGCCCGTCCACGCCCAGCAGCTCCCGGTAGCCAGGAATCTGCTCCGGGTCGGCGAGCATGTCCCCGCCGAAGATGTGGGTGACCCGCTCCCGGGGCATGAACGGCGCCATGGCCAGGAAGACGAACCGGCACTTCGGGCAGTTGCGGCACCAGCGCTCGGAGGCGTCGCGCAGCTTGAAGGCGGCGTTGCAGCTGGTCACCACGTCGTCGTACCGGTCGAACTCGGCGAACAGTCGGGCGATGTGCAGCTCGGACAGCGAACGCAGCAGGGAGAAGTACGGCTCGGTCAGCCCGGCGTGCTCGGCCAGCGCGCCCCGCAGCAGGCCCTCGGCCTCGACACCCTTGGACCACTGGTGGTTGATCTCGTGACCGTTCCAGATCAGGTTCGGGTCGGACGCCGAACGCTCGTTGGACATCACCACCGGCCCCAGCCCGTGCAGTACGGCGGTGGCGACCGCGATCAGGGAGTTGATGGCGGTGACCGGGATGTGGCCGTTCAGCGCGCCGGCGGCGTTCAGGTCGAACAGCACCGGGTCGATCCGTCGGCGGGCAGCGAGGGGGGTCAGCCCGGACGCCTCATTCACCGCGACGATCACGTGGTTCGGGTTCACCGAGAACGGCACCGGGTCCAGCTCGGCGCGCCGTAACGCCTCCAGGCTCACGATCGAGTCCTTGCCGCCGCCGACCGCCGAGAGCGGGCGACGGTCCGAGTTGTCGTACACCCGGGGTGTCTCCGGGATGCCGGCCGGCACCTCCGGACGCAGTTCCAGCACGTGCGGCAGCTCGTTGCGGTACGCGTACTCGGCGAGGCCCTTGGTGTAGACGGCCGTGACGTAGTCGACGGTGGCCGCGCCCAGCGGCGCCGGCAGCACCAGCCGGGCCGGCGCGGCGGTCTTGTAGTAGCTGACCCCGGCGACCAGGTGCAGCACCTCCAGCACCCGGTCGAGGGTGGCCACCGTCTCGTCGGACGGCGGCTCCGCCGGCAGGGGAAGCGTGATCACCTCGGTGAACCGCTGCTCACCGGCCGGGCCGGTCAGCGCGTAGTCGAACAACGCCTCGCCGGTGGCGAAGTCGATCGAGTAGGACGGGAAGGTGAAGGCGTCCATCCGCCGGAGCTGCTCGTTAGGCACACGCCATACTAGGCCCTGGTTCGTCCGGCCGTGTCCGGACCGGGCCCCGCCAGCCGCCGCCGTGACCCCCGAGGAGAGCCCCGTGCGCCTGTCTGACCTGCGCGGACGTACCGTCGCCGTCTGGGGTGCCGGCCGGGAGGGCCGGGCCGCTGTGACCGCCATCGCCGCGCACGGCCCCGCCGAACTGGTCGCGGTCGACGACAGCGCCAACTTCCTCTCGCTGCCGTGGGAGGGCCCGCTGGCCGAGGCGGCGCCGCTGGTGACCGGCGAGGCGGGATTCGCAAGGTTGGCCGCCGCCGACGTGGTGGTCCGCTCGCCCGGTGTGCCGCAGACCCACCCGTGGCTGGTCGAGCTGCGGCGACGTGGCGTCCTGGTCACCCAGGGCACCGCCCTGTGGATGGCCGACCACGCCGCGCGCACCGTCGGGGTCACCGGCAGCAAGGGCAAGAGCACCACGTCCAGCCTGATCAGCCACCTGCTCACCGCGATGGGCCGGTCGAACGTCTTCGGCGGCAACATCGGGGTGCCCACGCTCGACCTGCCCGAGGCCGAGTTGTACGTGTTGGAGCTGTCCAGCTACCAGTGCAGCGATCTCACCGACTCGCCGCGGGTCGCCGTGGTCACCGCGCTCTTCCCCGAGCACCTCGACGCGCACGGCGGGGAGCGGGAGTACTACCGCGACAAGCTCAACCTGCTGGCCCACGACCCGCAGACGATCGTGGTCAACGGCACCGACCCGCGGCTCGCCGCCGAGCTGGGGGACCTGCCGGCGGTGCGGGCCGGCCGTCCCGACACCACCCACGTCGCCACCGGTGCCGACGGCACGCCCTGGTTCCACCTCGGTGACCAGCCGCTCTTCCCGCGTGCCGTGCTGCCGCTGGTCGGGCGGCACAACGAGGGCAACCTGTGCGTCGCGCTCGCCGTCCTCGACGCGCTCGGCGTCGACGTGGTGACCGCGAAGGACCACCTCGCCATCGCCGTCGCCGAGTTCCAGGGGCTCGCCCACCGGCTCACCGAGATCACCGACCCGTCCGGGTTGACCTTCGTCGACGACACCCTGGCCACCAGCCCGTACGCGGCCATGCACGCCATCGACGCGTACGACGGGCGACCGTTGACGGTGATCGTCGGCGGCAACGACCGGGGGCTGGACTACACGCCGTTGGCCGAGCACCTGGCCGAGCGGGAGCTGACCGTGATCGGGATTCCGGACAGCGGCGCCCGCATCGTCGAGGTGCTGGCCAACCTGCCGAAGGTCCGGACCGAACTGGTCGACGACCTGGTGGAGGCGGTACGGCTGTCCCGGGAGGTCACCCCGGCCGGCGGCGTGGTGCTGCTGTCCCCGGCCGCACCGAGCTACGGCCGGTTCCGCAACTTCGAGCACCGCTCCGAGGTCTTCGCCCAGGCCGTCCGCCAGACCGCCACCGCCGGCTGAACCCCGCGCCGCCGGCTCAGCCCAGGCTCTCGTGCAGGGCGCGCATCGAGCGGATCGCCGAGCGGATCTCCTGGAGATAGCGGCCCGGGGTGAGGGTCTGCTCGGGCAGGACCGCCACGTCGGCCACCGCCGGGTCCACGCCGACCGTGTCGATGTCGCAGCCGTAGGGCACGGCCAGGGTGCGCAGCGCGTCGCAGTGCTGGAACGGCACGTAGATCGGCGCGGTGACCGTCAGCACCTCGTCGCCGGGCGCGAGCCGGACGTGCCCGGCCCAGAACCGCTGGGTGTCGGCGGTGTGTGCCCGCCGCCGGTCCGGGTCGCTGGACGGCGCGGCCAGCACCCGTACCGGTGGCAGGCCCGCCGGCCGGTAGGTCCGCGACGACCAGGACTGGTGGGGGTGGCCGGCGTCGACGCCGTCCTGCTCGGTCGGGGCGGTCACCCCGAACACCTGCCGGACCGCCGTGTCCAGCACGTTCACCTCGGTCTCGTCCGGAGGCAGGCCCGCGTCGGCAAGGGTGGCGCGTTCCCACTCGGACAGTGGTCGGAAGCTGCCCAGCACGGCGACCTCGCCGGTCACCCGCAGGCCGGCGCGCAGCAGATGCGCGGCGTACGCGACGCGACGCACGCAGGCGTGCGCCAGGCCGCCCAGCACGACCAGGTGGGCGTACGCCGGGCGGGCCGGCGGCACCGCACGCACCATGCCGAGCGCGGCGGCCGCGTCGAGGACCAGCCTGGACGTGAGCGCGTCCAAGGTCGGCTCCCGCGCGTCCGGGCGTTCGCGCCCCTGCCGGAAGTCCCAGTGCCGGGCGGAGAAGTCGTCGAGGAAGCGCAGCACCTCGGCGAGGTCGCCGGTCGGCCAGCCGCCGCCGAAGTGCCGGACCAGGCCGCGGAGCGCAGTGGAGTCGACCCAGGCCCGGACGTCCGCCGTGATCTGCTCGGCGACCGTCGAAGTCGATGGGGCCGCATCCGCGCTCTGCACCTGCCGGATGCTACCGCTCTCCACCGGCGGGGCCCGCGGGTTGTGGCTGGCATCTACCCTGGCAGAACCGGCGGATTGGGGGAGTTCGATGGTCCGTGACATGGCCCGCCGACGGCCCCGGGAGCGCGGCGGCGCCTCCGACGGCTTCGCGCGTCTGGTGGCGCACACCGACCCGGTGGCGTTGGTCGGCATCACGTTGTCGATCAGCCTCAGCGTCATGCTCGACCTCACCAACGCCGCCTCCGGAGTGGAGTCGCTGCTGGCCGGCCTGATGGGCATCACCATCTCGCTGCTGGTGGACTCGCTGGCCCGCGCGGAGCGCCGGTTTCACCTGCGGACGTTGCTGGACGGGCCGCCGTGGCTCGTCCACACCACCACGGAGCTGGCCGGGGCCATGCGGGAGGCGGCCGAGCAGCACGCGGGCACGCGGGTCGCGGCGGAGGCGCAGCGCCGCTACGAGCAGTTCCGGCTGGAGGCCGAGCAGCTCGCGCAGGGGCGGATCATCCGGCGTGGCGACGAGGACGAAGACCTGGTCGGTGCGACCCGCGGCTGCGTGCACCGGCTGGATGCGTTGACGAACGTGATGCCCCGGGCGAGCGGGGAGCTGAGCTGGTGGCGCAGCGAGGTCGGCCGACGCTACTGGGAGGCGAACGTCGCGGCCCTGCAACGGGGCGTCCGGATCACCCGGGTCTTCGTCCACGCCACGCTGACCGATGAGCTGTCCGCGCTCGTGCAGCGGCAGCGCGCGGCCGGGGCGCGGGTGGGTCTGCTGCCCTTCGGTGTGGTCAGTCCACAGCTCCTCGTCAATCTGACGGTCTGGGACGGGGCGAGCTGCTGGGAGGCCCGGATGACCGCGCACGGCGAGATCGGCGAGAACCAGTTCTCGGTCAACCGGACGGACGTCGAGCGCCTCACCCGCGTGTTCGACGTCTGCGTGAACGCCGCGACCTTCCAGGACTGACGGCCGGGACGGGGAAGCCATGACGGTGGGTGCGGTCCTGCTGGTGACGGCCGTGGTCTGGGCGGTCAGCGTGATCCGCTCGATCCGGCTCCGGGCGTTGGTCTACAGCCTTCCGTTGCCGATGACGCTCGCCCTGGTCAGCACGCCTTACGGGGTGGGCGGCGCGCAGGTGCTCGGCGTGCTCGGGCTCAACCTCTTCTTCGTCACCGTGGCGGTCACTCACCAGCGGCTGCGCTGGCCCATCCTGCTCGCCGACGGCGCGGGGATCGCTGTCTACGTGGCGCTGAGCGCGGGTCTGCTGGCCGTCGACATCCCGTTCGAGGCGGCCCTCGCCGCCACGCTCGTGCTCTGGCTGGCGGCCATGCTCCTGCTGCGCCATCGCGCCCGTACGCGGGTCGCCCCCGACGCCGGAAAAGCGGACGCCGCCGCTGCCCCCGCCGCTGCCGGCGGAGCGGACGCCGCCGCTGCCGGCCCGACCGCAGTCGACGACGCGGGCTCCGGCGCGGAGACGCCGACCGGAGGCCGTTCGGACGGCCTGCCGGCGCTGCTCAAGTTGCTGGTCATCTTCGTGGGCGCGATCCTCACCGCGGTGCTCGGCGCGGTGTTGCGCGGCATGGTGGTGACATTCCCGTACTCGGGGGTGCTGGTCGCCGTCGAGGCCCGCCGGCAGTTGTTCGAGTTCAGCTGGCACTTCTCTCGCAACAGCCTCGCGCTGGTCGGTTTCCTCACCGCGTACCACTACCTCCAGGACGTCTCGTCGGCCGTCGCGTTGGGCGCCGGCTGGGCGGCCTTCGGGGTGGTCGCCACTGCCCTGCACCTGCCCCTGGGCCGCCGCGGAGCCGCCCGGGCCAGCGCGTCGGGACGCGTGTCGAGACCTCTGCGGCCGGCGGCCGAGCCACCCACCGTGCGGTGAGCCCGCCTACCGGGCGCTCCTGACCAGGTCCGCGATGCGGATGAGCGGTTCGGCGTACGAGGGCCAGTCGAGGCCGTCGACGCTGAGCGTGGGCCGGCGGCGGACCCCGTCCACCGCGCCCGCCGAGACGATCGCGGTCAGCAGGTCGGACGACCAGGCGGGCTCCAGCAGCGTCCGCAGCTCGGGCACCTCGGGGCGCAGCAGCGACAGCGCGCCGACGAGGGCTGCGGCGGCCCAGTTGGAGGTGCCGCCGACGAGCAGGGCGTCCGCGCCCACCACGCAGCGGATCCGCTCGCCGGAGGCGACCACCCGGCCGACGAGTTCCGCCGGCAGGAGGCCCATTCCCAGTTCGTTGCCGCCGTCGCCGATGCCGATCCGAAACGCGGAACCGGTGCGGTAGAGCCGGTCCAGAGGTGCCGTGTGCGCGCCGATGTCCTCGCCGCGCATGTTGCGGGGTCGACCGTCCGCTGCTGGCCCGACCCGTTCGCAGGCGATGAGGTGGGTCAGGCGGCCGTAGCGGGGCAGGAGGGTGGCGGCCCACTCGTCGTACCCCGCCAGCGGCGCGACATCCACCGGCAGGCCCGGCGCGGCGGCGGCGACGGCCGCCTCGACCACCGGTGCGCAGGGCTGGTCGGTGACGAGCCGGCACCGGCCACCGAGCAGGCGCAGCGCGGCGGCGATTTGGACCGCGCCGAGTGGGCCGTCGGTCTCCGCGGCGGGCGGCTCGGCGCCGGGGATGAAGAACCCGGTGAACACCGCGGCCTGCGGCGCACCCGCGGCGAGCGACCGGGCGGCGGCCAGCAGCCCGCCGGCCGCCGGCGCGGCCAGCGCCTCGCTGCCCCGGCCCACCTCTCGTGCGGCGACGCGTTCCAGTGCGGCGATGGTCTCGTCGATGCGCACCGCGTGCCTCCCCGGCGACAGTGGACGGACCCAGGGTAACGGGGCCCGGCCAGGCTGCGGATCGAGCGGAGCAAGAGCACGTTCGCTACGGAAATCAGCGGTCAACCACGACCATGGCAGTGAAAATCGTTGACGTGCTGTCAGGCCGGAACGGCCTTGCGCTACACCCTGACAGTTGTCCGCACCGGCCGCCGATGGGAGCGTGCGGTATCCACGAACGCCGCTGGAGGGTTGCCACGATGACCGATGACCTGCTGGCCCGACACCGGGCCGTGCTCCCGCCCTGGATGCCCCTCTACTACGCCGAGCCGATCGAGCTGGTGTCCGGCTCGGGTCGCCGGGTCACCGACGCCCAGGGCCGCACCTACCTGGATTTCTTCGGCGGCGTACTGACCAACATGATCGGGTACGACATCCCGGAGATCCGGGAGGCCGTCGAGCGGCAGCTCGCCACCGGCATCGTGCACACCTCGACCCTCTATCTGATCCGCCACCAGGTCGAGCTGGCCGAGAAGATCGCGCAGCGCTCCGGCATCGGAGACGCCCGGGTGTTCTTCACGAACTCCGGCACCGAGGCGAACGAGGCGGCGCTGCTGGTCGCCACCAACTATCGCCGATCCCACCAGGTCCTGGCCGTGCGCAACAGCTACCACGGCCGGTCGTACGCGACCATGGGCGTGACCGGCAACCGCACCTGGTCGGCCAGCGCGCTCAACCCGCTCCAGGTGGCCTGGTTGCACTCCGGCGACCGCGTACGCGGTCTGCTGGCGCGGCTCAGCGCCGAGGAGCTCATCGACGCGGCAGTGGAGGACCTGCGCGAGGTGCTCGCCACCCAGACCTCCGGCGACGTGGCCGCGCTGATCGCCGAGCCGATCCAGGGCGTGGGCGGCTTCGTCCACCCACCGGACGGGCTCTTCGCGGGCTGGAAGAAGGTCCTCGACGAGCACGGCATCCTGTTCATCGCCGACGAGGTGCAGACCGGCTGGGGGCGTACCGGGGAGCACTTCTGGGGCTACCAGGCGCACGGCGTCACCCCGGACCTGCTCACCTTCGCCAAGGGCATCGGCAACGGGTTCGCGCTGGCCGGGGTGGTCGGCCGGGCCGAGGTGCTCCAGGCGGTGCAGGGAATCAGCTTCTCCACGTTCGGCGGCAACCCGATCTCGACGGCGGCCGGTAACGCGGTGCTCGACTACCTGATCGCACACGACCTCCAGGCGAACGCGGCCCGCGTCGGCGCGATCCTCGCCGACGGCCTGCGGTCCGCCGTGGGCGGTCTCGACTGCGTCGCCGAGGTACGCGGAAAGGGGCTCATGCTCGGCGTCGAGTTCGTCCGACCGGGTAGCGGTGAGCCGGATGTCGCCCTGACCAACCGCGTCTTCGAGGCGTGCCGCGACGGTGGTCTGCTCACCGGCAAGGGCGGCCTGTACGGCAACGTGCTGCGGATGGGTCCACCGTTGACGCTCACCGAGGAGGAGGCCCGCGAGGGCCTGGCGATCCTCGTCGACGCGATCCGCTCGTCGGCGGAGGTGGCGGCATGAGCATCGGCGGTCCGGGCGGCACGAGCATCGGCCACTTCGTCGACGGCAAGCGGGTCGGCGGCACGTCCGAGCGGCGCGGTGACGTGTTCGATCCGGCCACGGGTCGTCGTACCGCCGAAGTCGAGCTGGCCTCGACCGCGGACGTCGACGTCGCGGTGCGGGCCGCCGCCCGCGCGGCCCGCGACTGGCGCGGCGTGTCGCTGGCGAAGCGGTCGGCCGTGTTGTTCGCGTTCCGCGAGCTGGTGCACGCCCGGCGCGACCGGCTCGCCGAGGTGATCACGGCCGAGCACGGCAAGGTGCTCGCCGACGCCGCCGGCGAGGTGCAGCGCGGCCTCGAGGTCATCGAGTACGCCTGCGGCCTGCCGTCGGCCCTGCGCGGCGCGTTCAGCGAGAACGTGTCCACCGAGGTCGACTCGTACACGATCCGGCAGCCACTCGGTGTGGTGGCGGTGATCTCGCCGTTCAACTTCCCGGTGATGGTGCCGCTGTGGTTCGTGCCGGTGGCGGTCGCCTGCGGCAACGCTGTCGTGCTCAAGCCGAGCGAGAAGGACCCGAGTGCGGCGCTGCTGCTGGCCGAGTGGTTCGCCGAGGCCGGCCTGCCCGACGGGGTGTGCAACGTGGTCAACGGCGACGCCGAGGCCGTCGACGCGCTGCTGGACCATCCGGAGGTGCGCGCGGTGTCGTTCGTCGGCTCCACCCCGATCGCCCGGCACGTCTACCAGCGCGGCACCGCCGCCGGTAAGCGCGTACAGGCGCTCGGTGGGGCGAAGAACCACATGGTGGTGCTCCCCGACGCCGACCTGGACCTGGCTGCCGACGCGGCGGTCAACGCCGGGTTCGGCTCGGCGGGGGAGCGGTGCATGGCCATCTCCGTGCTGGTGGCCGTGGAGCCGGTGGCGGACGCCCTGGTGGAGCGGATCGCCGCCCGGATGGCCGGGCTGCGAACCGGCGACGGTCGGCGGGGTTGCGACATGGGACCGCTGGTCACCGCCGCGCACGCCGACCGGGTGCGCTCCTACGTGGACGCGGGTGTGGCCGCCGGCGCGGTGCCGGTCGTCGACGGGCGGGACGTGACACCCGACGGCGATCCGGAGGGCTTCTGGCTCGGTCCGACCCTGTTCGACCGGGTCACCCCGGACATGTCGATCTACACCGACGAGATCTTCGGTCCGGTGCTCAGCGTCGTCCGGGTCGACTCGTACGACGAGGCCGTGGAACTGGTCAACGCCAGCCCGTACGGCAACGGCACGGCGATCTTCACCAACGACGGCGGTGCGGCCCGGCGCTACCAGCACGAGGTGGAGGTCGGCATGGTCGGCATCAACGTGCCCATCCCGGTGCCCATGGCGTACCACTCGTTCGGCGGCTGGAAGTCGTCCCTCTTCGGCGACCTGCACGCCCACGGCGAGGACGGGGTGCGGTTCTTCACCCGGGGCAAGGTGGTCACCAGCCGGTGGCTGGACCCGCGCCACGGTGGCGTGAACCTGGGATTCCCCACCCAGACCTGACCGATACCGATCACCCGGCTGCGCCGCCCGCCCCCTTAGATCTGCACAACATCACGGAAACTGCTGCCTCACGACGCCGTGAGGCAGCAGTTTCGGGGTAAGTGCGCGGATCTTGGGCGGCTCGGGGACGGGTCGGGCACCTCGAGGTGGGGGTCAGGGGGTGGGGAAGAGGAGGGCGTGCAGAGCTGCCGGGTCGGTGACCTCGGGGAGTTCGCGGGCGGCGAGCCAGGCGGCCGCGGCGGCGCCGTCGCCGGCGGTGCGCAGGGGTGCCGACGGCCAGCGCTGACCGACCTCGGCGCGGACGGCCCGGGCGAGCGGGGTGTCCGCGATGAGGAGTCCGCCGCCGAGCACGACAGGCGTCGTCGACTCCGCGGGGCGGATGCGGGTGACGCTCTCGGCCAGGTGGGCGGCGGCCTCGGCGATCAGGGCGGTGGCGACCGGTTCACCGTCGGTCGCGGCGGTCACCACCAGCGGTGCCAGGCGGGCCAGGTCGATCGGCGGTCGACGGGTGACGGCCTGGACGGTGGCGTCGACCGTGTCGCGGGGCCGGGGGGCGACGTCCGAGCTGCCCACCAGTTCGGTGAGCAGGGCCGCGCCCAGGGCGCCCGGGGTGTTCCCCGCGTCCAGGTCGGCGAGGAGTCGGCGGACCGCCTCGCGGCCGAGCCAGAAGCCCGATCCGGCGTCGCCGAGCAGCCAGCCGTGTCCGTCGGCGACGCGGTCCAGGCGCAGGTCGACGACCTGGGCGGTGATCGCGCCGGTGCCGGCGATGAGGATCGTCCCGTCGGGCTCGGAGCTGCCCGAGGCGTAGGCGACGAGGGCGTCGCCGTGCACGGCGTACGGGCAGCGTAGGCCGGCGTCGTGCCAGGCACGGTCGAAGGCGGCGCGCCCGTTGGGGTCGGCGAGGAGTCGGGGCGCGCCGGCGAGCCCGATGGTGCCGGCGGCCACCCGGTTCGGGTCGACGTCGGCGAGGGCGGCGCGCAGCGCGCTCAGCACCTCGGCGGCGGCCCGTTCGGCACCGTGGCTGGTGGGGTTACCGCCGCCCGCCTTGCCGGTGCCGAGGCGTTCGCCGGCGAGGGTCAGGGCGGTCGCCCGGGTGGACGTACCCCCGACGTCGAGGCCGACCACGACGGTGTCGGACATCGGCACGAGCCTCCTTGCTCTGCGCGGTCATGGGCCTGTTCATGCTGGTCGGCGCCGCCCTCTGGGGCAACCCGGGCGGGCCCTGGAGGGCTGTGCGGGAGGTAACAGTTTGAAAACTTCGCCCACAGTCTTGACACGGAGGGCCGTTCAGTAAGAACTTTTACCACTAACAGTTAACAGTCTTTTCGGAAAGTTGAGGCGCCCCATGGTTGATCACGAGGTGGACACCGCCGCGGGGACCGCGGTGGTCGACGCCTACGCGATCGACCGAAGGAGTGCGGCCTCCGACGGGGTGCTGGCGCGGGTACGCAACGGGCTCGGCGAGCTGACCGGCGCGCTGCGTCGGGTCGCCGAGCACGTGCTCAGCGACCCGGAGGCCGCGGCGCGCTCGACCATCGTGGAGCTGGCCGAGCGCAGCGGCACCTCGCCGGCCACCATCACCCGCTTCTGCCGGGCGATGGGCTTCGAGGGGTACGCCGACCTGCGCCTCGGGATCGCCGCCGAGACCGGGCGGGCCCGCTCCGCCGGCTGGACCGTCGACATCGGCCGCGAGATCCAGCCGAACGATCCCCTCGCCCGGGTCCTCGACCAGATCATGGCCGCCGACACCCGCGCCATGCACGACACCGCCGCGCTGCTCGACCTCGGCGAGGTGGAGCGCGCCGCGGTGGCCATCGCCGGCGCCAACCGGGTGAACATCTTCGGGGCCAGCGGCAGCGCGCTGGTGGGCGAGGAGATGCAGTTCAGCCTGCACCGCATCGGGGTGGCCGCCTGGGCCTGGAGCGACGTGCACGAGGGGCTGGCCAGCGCCGCGCTGCTCGGCGCCGGCGACGTCGCGCTCGGCATCTCGCACACCGGCCAGACCCGGGAGACCATCGAGATGCTCGCCGAGGCGGGCAGCAGGGGTGCCACGACCCTCGCCCTCACCGGTTTCCCCCGCTCACCGCTGGCCGAGCTGGCCGACATCGTGCTGCTCACGGCCAGCCAGGCGACCACCTTCCGGCCGGACGCGCTCTCCGCCCGCCACCCGCAACTGGTGGTGCTCGACCTGCTCTACATCGCCGTCGCCCAGCGCACCCACGACCGCGCCCACGCGGCCTTCCGGCGTACCGCGCAGGCCGTCGACGGGCACAAGGCAGCGAAGGGAACCCTTTCATGATCAGTGCACAGGGGTACGCGGACGCCGTCCGCCCGGTGCTCGACCGGCTGCTCGACTCGGAGGCCGACGGGATCACCCGGGCCGCCGACCTGATCACCGACAGCCTGCGCTCCGGCGGCGTGCTCCAGGCGTTCGGGGCCGGGCACTCCGAGGCGTTCGCCGCCGAGCTGGTCGCCCGCGCGGGCGGGCTGGTCCCCACGAACCGGCTGTCGGTACGGGACCTGGTGGTGCACGGCGACGCCCCGCGCGACGTGCTCGCCGACCCGAAGCTGGAACGTGATCCCTCCATCGCCCACCAGATCTACGCGCTCGCGGCGCCCCAGCCGCGCGACGTGTTCGTGGTGGCGTCCCAGTCCGGCATCAACGGCTCGGTGGTCGAGCTGGCGGCGCTGGTCACCGAACGCGGTCACCCGTTGATCGCGGTCACCTCGGTCGAGCACACCGCGCGGGTGGCGCCACGGCACCCGTCCGGTCAACGGCTCGCCGACCTTGCCGACGTCGTGCTGGACAACGGCGCGCCGTACGGTGACGCACTGCTGCCGCTCGAGGGCGGCGGCGCGGTCTGTGCGGTCTCCTCGGTCACCACGGCGCTGCTGGCGCAGTTGCTGACCGCTGAGGTCGTCCGACGGTTCCACCAGGCCGGAGAGGTGCCCCCTATCTACCTCTCCGCCAACGTCCCCGGCGGGGACGAGCACAACATCGCCCTCGAGTCGCGGTACGCCGGACGTCTCCGGCGTACCGCCTGACCCGAATTCCACAAGGAGAGACGACGATGTCGATTACCCCCGAGCACCCGGCCGCGCTCGACCGCCGCACGGTGCTGCGTCGCGCCGCCGCCGTGGGCATGCTCGCCACTCCGGCCATCGGCCTGCTCAGCGCCTGCGCGACGAGCAGCGGCGGCGACAAGGACAACGAGAAGGCCGCCGAAGGTACCAAGAGCGAGAAGAACCCGCTGGGCGTCAAGGACGACGCTCCCATCGAGGTGATCATCTTCAACGGCGGTTACGGCGAGAAGTACGCGACCGACGTGCACGAGCCGCTGTACAAGAAGGCGTTCCCCAAGGCGGAGATCAAGCACCAGTCCACGCAGGCCGTCTCCACGGTGCTCCAGCCGCGGTTCGCGTCCGGCAACCCGCCGGAGTTCGTGAACAACTCGGGCGAGAAGCTGATCGACTTCGGCTCGCTCGTCGCCGACGGTCAGCTCCAGGACCTCACCGAGCTGTGGGACGCCCCGTCGGTCGACGACGCCACCAAGAAGGTCCGGGACACCGTGGTGCCGGGCACCGTCGAGGCGGGCTCGTTCAACGGCAAGCCGTACGTGCTGTACTATGTCTCCACCGTCTTCGGCATCTGGTACTCGGCCAAGCTGTTCAAGGACAACGGCTGGGCCCCGGCGAAGACCTGGGACGACTTCATCAAGCTGCTCACCGCCATCAAGGCCAAGGGCATCACGCCCTACGGGTACGCGGGCGCGAACGCGGCCTACTACCAGTGGAACGTGATCCTCACCCAGGCTGCCAAGATCGGCGGCGTCGATGTGCTGAAGAACATCGACAACCTGGAGGACGGCGCCTGGAAGCAGGACGCGGTCAAGCAGGCCGCGACGGCGTGGGCCGAGGTCGGCGCGAAGTTCAGCGACAAGAGCTTCGAGGGCCTCAAGCACACCGACGTGCAGCTGCGGCAGAACCAGTACAAGGTGGCCCTGTACCCCAGCGGTGACTGGCTGGAGGGTGAGCAGAAGCAGGACACCCCGGCCGGCTTCGACTACCAGCTCATGCCGGTGCCGAGCCTCACCGCGTCGGACAAGCTGCCGGCCACCGCGCTGCGGGCCACCGCGGGCGAGGGCTACTTCGTCTCGGCCAAGAGCAAGAACCCCAAGGGCGGTCTGGAGTACATGCGCCAGATGCTGTCCGTGGCGGGTGCGAAGGGCTTCACCGAGGTCGTCAAGGCCCCGACCGTGGTCCCCGCCGGCTCGGAGGGCTTCGCCTTCCCGCCCGGTGTGGCCAGCTCGCAGGCCGCGCTGAAGGCGGCCGGTCAGGACGTGTTCAACCTGTACTTCGACGGCTGGTACAAGGAGCTCGACACGGAGGCGCGCAGCGCCACCAACGAGCTGATGTTCGGCCGGATCAACGCGGACGCCTTCGTGGAGCGGATCCAGAAGCGCGCCGACGCGATCAAGAAGGACAGCTCGGTCGCCAAGTTCAAGCGCTGATCGATCGGAGCTAGGGTCATGCGGCACGGCAAGTATCCATTCGTGATCGGGTTCCTGTTCCCCCCGGTCGCGCTGTACGTGACATTCGTGATCTGGCCGTACGCGCAGGCGTTCCAGATCTCGATGACCAACTGGCGGGGGCTCTCCGCCCCACAGTGGGTGGGCTTCGACAACTACCGGAAGCTGCTCGACGACGGCGCCTTCTGGAAGGCGGTCCAGCACCACGGCGTACTGCTGCTTGCCCTGCCGCTGATCACCATCGCCATCGCGTTGTTCTTCGCCTTCCTGCTCAACGTGGGCGGCAAGAGCAGTGGCGGTCAACGCCAGGGGGTCTGGGGGGCGAAGTTCTACCGGGTGGTGTTCTTCTTCCCCCAGGTCCTGGCGGTGGCGATCATCGCGGTGCTGTTCCAGATGGTCTACCGGCCGAACGAGTCCGGCCTGATCAACGGCGTGCTGATGAAGTTCGGCCTGGAGCCGATCCTCTTCCTCATCAAGCCGAACCTGGCCCTCTGGTCGATCCTCGGGGTGCTGGTCTGGCAGGCCGTCGGCTTCTACGTGGTGCTCTTCTCGGCCGGGATGGCCTCCATCCCGGGCGAGATCTACGAGGCCGCGGAGATGGACGGGGCGAGCAGGGTGACGTTGTTCTTCCGGGTCACCCTGCCGCTGCTCTGGGACACCCTCCAGGTCGCGTGGGTCTACCTGGGTATCGCGGCGTTCGACGCGTTCGCCATCGTTGCCGTGCTCTCGGTCGACGGCGGCGGCCCGGACGGCGCCACCACCGTGCTGGCCATGGAGATCTACCGCAACGCGTTCGTCTACTCGAAGTACGGCTACGCCTCCGCGATGGGCGTGGCGCTGTTCTTCCTCACCCTCACGTTCGCGGCGCTGACGCTGCGGCTCACCAAGCGGGAAAGCGTGGAGTACTGATGAACCCGCAGTCGACGCTGCCGCCGACGCCGGCGGCGCTACCTCCGAAGACCGGCGAGGGGTCCGCGACCGGCGGTCGGCGTGACAAGGGTCCCCGCTCGGAGGTACGGCTCTTCGCCAGCCTCGGGCACATCGCGCTCGCCGTGTGGGCGGTGATCGTGATCGTCCCGATCCTGTGGACGTTCCTCGCCGCGTTCAAGAACACCAGCGAGATCTTCAGCAGCCCGTGGACGCTCCCGGCGGAGCTGCGCTGGGAGAACTTCGGCCGGGCGTGGACCAAGGCGAACGTCGGCCGGTACTTCCTGAACAGCGTCTTCGTGGTCGCGTGCAGCACCTTCGGCACCATGCTGCTCGGCTCGATGGCCGCGTACGTGCTGGCGCGGTACAAGTTCTGGGGCAACCGGGCGATCTACTACCTGTTCGTCTCGGGGCTGGCGTTCCCGGTGTTCCTGGCCCTGGTGCCGCTGTTCTTCGTGGTGAAGCAGCTGGGCATGCTGGACACCTACCAGGGCGTGATCCTGGTCTACATCGCCTACTCGCTGCCGTTCACGATCTTCTTCCTGGCCGCGTTCTTCAAGACGCTGCCGTCCTCGGTCGCCGAGGCGGGGATGATCGACGGCTGCGGGCACACCCGGCTGTTCTTCCAGGTCATGATGCCGATGGCGAAGCCGGGCCTGATCAGCGTGGCGATCTTCAACATCATCGGGCAGTGGGCGCAGTACCAGCTCCCGTTGGTGCTGCTCTCCAACGCCAAGGACAAGTGGGTGCTCACCCAGGGCATCGCCGACATCTCGGTCAACGCCGGCTACGAGGCCGACTGGTCCGGGCTGTTCGCCGCGCTGACCATCGCCATCCTTCCGATGATCATCGTGTACGCGGTCTTCCAGCGTCAGATCCAGGCCGGCCTGACCTCCGGGGCGGTGAAGTAGCACCGGTCAGCGACCGTCGGCGTGGGCGTGCCACGAGCGCCAGAGCGCGGCGTACGCCCCGCCGGCCGTCACGAGCTCGTCGTGGCTGCCGATCTCGGTGATCCGGCCGTCCGCCAGGACGGCCACCCGGTCGGCGTCGTGCGCGGTGTTCAGCCGGTGCGCGATGGCGATGACCGTTCGGCCGACGAGTACGGCCGCGAGGGCCCGCTCGGTCCGCCGGGCGGTGCTCGGGTCGAGCGCGGCGGTCGCCTCGTCCAGGATCAGCGTGTGCGGGTCGGCGAGCACCAGCCGGGCCAGCGCCACCTGCTGGGCCTCCGCCGCGCCGAGTCGCCGGGCGCCGTCGCCGAGCGCGGTGTCCAGACCGTCGGGTAGTTCGTCGAACCAGTCCGCGCCGACGGTGGCCAGCGCGGCGAGCATCTGCTCGTCGGTGGCGTCCGGAGCGGCGAACGCCAGGTTGTCGCGGACCGAGCCGATGAAGACGTGGTGCTCCTGGGTGACCAGGGCGATCCGCCGTCGTCGTTCGGCCGGTTCCAGGTCGGTGACGGGGCAGCCGCCGATACTGACCACGCCCTGCCGTGGCGCGTCGATCCCGGCGAGCAGTCGGGCCAGGGTCGACTTGCCCGCGCCTGACGGGCCGACGACGGCCAGCCGTTCCCCGGGCCGTACCTCCAGGTCGATGCCGTGCAGCACGTCGTGCCCGTCGGCGTACGAGAACCGCGCCTCGCGGACGACGAGCCGCTCGCCCCGCGAGGTGGCCGTGGTGCCGGGCGGCTCGGGCGGGACCAGGCCCACGCCGAGCACCCGGGCGTACGACGCGAAGCCACGCTGTGCCTGCTCGGTCCACTGGAGCAGCCGGTCCATCGGGTCGATGGCCTGTTGCAGGTAGAGCGCGGCGGCGACCACCGACCCGAGCGGCACCAGGTCGGCGGAGAGGAGATAGCCGCCGACGAGCAGGACCAGGGCGATCGGCAGCGGATAGCTGGCCTCGACGATGGAGAAGAACACCGTACGCAGCGCGAGCGTCGCCCGGCGGGCCTGCCACAGACGCGCGACGCGGGTGGTGCCGTACCGGATGCGGTCGTCGGTCAGCCGCAGCGCCTCCACAGTGCGGGCGCCCTCGGCGGTGGTGGTCAACGCCTCGGTCAACTCGGCCGCCTCGGCGCCCTCGGCGAGGTACGCGGAGCTGGCGCGCCGCAGGTACCAGCGGGTCGCCGTCACGATCGACGGCAGCCCGGCCAGCGCCGCGAGCCCGAGCAGGGGGTGCAGCAGGAACACCGCGCCGAACAGCAACGTCAACTGCACCGAGGCGATGACGATGGTGGGCGCCACGTCCCGGACCGTGGTCCCGACCGTCGCCACGTCGACCGAGCTGCGGGTCGCCAGATCCCCGGCCCCGGCACGCTCCACGACCGAGACCGGTAGCGCGAGCGTCCGGTCGACGAACTGCTCGCGCAGCTCGGCGACGGCGCGTTCGCCGAAGCGGTGACCGGCGTACTGGGCGTACCGGGAGAGCAGCGCGCTCACCACGACGCAGCCGGCGATCGCCAGGGCCAGCCGGTCCACGGTCGCCACGCCCGCGCCCGCCGTGACCCGGTCGACGATGGTGCCCAGCAGCCACGGCGGGGCGAGCCCGGCGAGCGCGGCGGCGCTGTGCAGCACCAGCACGACGCCGACGGCCCGGCGATGCCTGCTGATCATGTCCCGCAGGGCGCGGCGAACGGTCCCGCGGTCCGCGACCGGCAGCCGGCTCACCGGTGTGCCTCCTCGGCGTCGTCGCGGCGCTCGACGAGCGGATCGTCGCTGCCGCGGGCGACCAGGTGCCGGTAACCGGGGACGTATTCGAGCAGGCCGTCGTGGGTGCCGGTGGCGGTGATCCGGCCCGCGCTCAGGTGCGCGACCTCGTCGGCACGGCCGAGCAGCAGCGGTGACGTGGCGAACACCAGGGTGGTCCGTCCGGCCCGCGCCGCGTGCAGCCGCTCGGCGATCCGCGCCTCGGTGTGCGCGTCCACGGCGGAGGTGGGGTCGACGAGGATCAGCACCTCCGGCTCGGCGAGCAGGGCCCGGGCCAGGCGTACCCGCTGGCGTTGACCGCCGGAGAGCGTCCGGGCCTGGGCGTCCAGCGGGGTGTCCAGCCCGGCCGGCAGGGCGTCGACGATGTCGTCGGCCGACGCGGTCCGCAGAGCGGCACGGACGTCGTCGTCGGTCCCCGGGCTCAGCACGTCCCGCAGCGTCCCGGCGAAGAGGTACGAGTCGTGGTCGGCGACGAGGATCCGGGCACGGACCTCGTCCAGGGCGACAGCGGTCAGCGGTACGCCGCCCCAGGTGGCGTCGCTGACGACGTACCGGCCGAGCCGGTCGGCAAGCGCCACGGCGTCCGCCGGGTCGTCGGCGGCGACGGCGGTCAGCCGGCCGGCGCGTACGGTCAGCCCGCTCGCCGGGTCGCGCAGGTCGGCGGGGCCGGTCGGCGCGGCCACGGCGTACGGGTCTCGCGTGCCGGGGACGACGGCCGGCCACCGGCGGCCCGGCCCGCCGACGTCGTCCGGGGTGAGCCGGAGCAGCCCGGCGATCCGGCCGGCCGCGATCCGACCACGGATGAGCTGGTGACCGCCCTCCAACAGGAACCAGACCGGCACGATCAGGGTCGCCACGTAGCCGTAGACGGCGACGAGTTCGCCGATCGTGACGTCACCGGTCACCGCCATCCGGGCGGTCAACCACACCACGACCGCCAGGAACAGGCCGGGGATGGCCACCGTCGCCGCGTCGATCCAGCTGACGACCGCGCCGACGCGGTAGCCCTCGGCGCGCAGGTCCTGCGACCGGCTCGCGTACCGGCGGGCGAAGAGATCCCGACCACCCACCCCGGCGAGCACCCGCAGCCCGGCCACGATGTCGCCGGACCGGGCGGTCAGCGCGCCCTGCTGCCCGCGGTAGACCGACTCCACGCGTTCGAGCCGGCGCAGCAGCGGCCCGACGACGAGCGCGACCGCCGGCACGCCCACCAGCACGCAGAGCGCGAGCAGCGGAGAGATCGACCAGAGCACCGCGGCGATGACCCCGTACGCGACGATCGCCCCGACCCCGGGCCCGGTCAACGTCAGCACCTGCGCCGTCCACTCGATGTCGGACCCACCGATGGTGGCCACCTCACCGGCGGCGGAACGACGCGGTAGCGCCGCGCCGACCCGGGACAGGTGACGCAGCAGCACCTCCGCGGAGCGGGCCTTGGCGTCCTCCCGGATGAAGGTCATCGTGCGGTGCCGCATGATCCCCAGGTACGACAACGCCACTCCCGCCACGACGATCGCCGCGACCCACAGGACCAGGGCGCGGGTGTCGCGGTCGCGCAGACCGTCGTCGACGGCACGGGCGATCAGGTAGGGCCGAACCGACAGCCCGACCATCCAGGCCGTGCCGAGCAGGCTGCCGCGCAGCACCCGCCAGGGCTGCCGACGGACGAGCCACCACAGGTACCGCATCGGACCGCGGGTGTCGGGAGTGCCGGGGTCGGGGTGCGGAATCTGGACGGGCACCCTGGCCACGCTACCGAGCGCCGGGCCGACCCACCGACCGGTTTTCCTGTCGCAGGGGGAAGGCAGAATCACATTTCGTGCTGGTGGCGGTGGTGGCAGATGAGCAGGGCGGGGGAGCGTTGCGCCCGCTCGACGCCGCTGGCCGTCCCGCCGGCCCGATCGAGACGGCGACCGACCTCGCCGCCGCGGTGGCAGCCCGGGAGGCGGCCGAGCGTCCCCGCTGGGTCTGGGCCACCGCGGGCACGATCTACCCGGCGTTGCTGCGGGCCGGCGTGCGGGTCGAGCGGTGCCACGACGTGGAGTTGACCGAGGCGCTGCTGCTCGGGCACGCCGGCCGGTGGGGCGAGCCCCGCGCGCTGGCCGCCGCCTGGGCCCGCCTGACCGGCGGGCCCGTGCCGGCCGACCCGCCGCCGCGTGCCGTCGCGCCGCCCGGTCACGGCCAGGGCGCGCTCTTCGACACGCTGCCCGGCCCGCCGGGCCCGGGCATCGAGGCACTGACCCAGGTGTACGCCGACCAGCTCGCCCGGGCCGCGCGGACCGAGCACCCCGGCCGGTTCCGGCTGCTGGTGGCCGCCGAGTCGGCTGGCACCCTGATCGCTGCGGAGATGGGTGCCGCCGGGCTGCCCTGGCGGGCCGACGTGCACGACGCGATTCTCGCCGAGCTGCTGGGTGAGCCGTCCCCGGTGGGTGGGCCGCCGCGCCGGTTGGCCGAGCTGGCGGCCCGGATCGCCGACGCGTTCGGCGTCCGCCGGCTGCACGCCGACTCCCCGGCCGAGCTGCTCAAGGCGTTCGCCCGGGCCGGGGTGGAGCTGCCCAACACCCGGGCCTGGGTGCTGCGCGGTGTGGACCATCCCGCGGTGCCCCTGGTGCTCGAATACAAGGAGCTGTACCGGATCTGGACGGCGCACGGCTGGTCCTGGCGTGAGCAGTGGGTGCGCGACGGCCGGTTCCAGCCGGAGTACGTGCCGGGCGGGGTCGTCTCCGGGCGCTGGGCGACCCGTGGCGGTGGCGCGTTGCAGATCCCCAAGGTGATCCGTCGGGCGGTGGTGGCCGACCCGGGCTGGCGGCTGGTGGTCGCCGACGCCGGCCAGTTGGAGCCCCGCGTCCTGGCTGCGGTCTCCGGGGACGCCCGGTTGGCGGCGGCGGGCGGCGCCGGTGACCTCTACGCCGCGCTGGCCCGGGAGTCGTTCGGCGGTGACCGCCCCCGGGCCAAGGTGGCGCTGCTGGGCGCGATGTACGGGCAGACCGGCGGGGCGGCGGTGCCCGCGCTGGCGGTGCTGAAACACAGCTACCCGACGGCGTTCGGCTACGTCGAGGCGGCGGCGCGCACCGGCGAGGCGGGCGGTTTGGTGCGCTCGTGGCTGGGGCGTACCTGCCCACCGGGTTCGGTCGGGTTCGCCGACCCGGACGAGGGGCCGGTCGACCCGGATGCCGCCGCCGATCGGCAGAGCCCACGGGCGCGCGCCGCCCGGTCCCGGGGCCGATTCACCCGCAACTTCGTCATCCAGGCCACCGCCGCCGAGTGGGCCTCCACGCTGCTGGCGACGCTGCGCACCGAGCTGGCCGGCACCAACGCCGAACTGGTGTTCTTCCAGCACGACGAGGTGATCGTGCACTGTCCCGCCGAGCAGGCCGAGGCCGTCGCGGCGGCGGTTCACCGGGCGGGTGACCGGGCCACCGCACTGCTGTTCGGTGCCACCCCGGTGCGCTTCCCGCTGGACCTGTCCATAGTCGACTGCTACGCCGACGCCACCTGACCGGCCCGGCCGCCGGGTTCGATGGCGGTCCGTTGCGTAACGGTTGCACTATTTTCCCTTTTCGCCCCGCCACCCGTGCACGACCCTCCTCGTTGCAGTGTCCGTAGGAGGGGCCGAGCGGTCACGGTCGGTCCCGTGCTTGAGGGGGCGCAGCTGAACCGGATCGCAGGAATGATCATCGCCGCAGGCGGGGGACGCCGTATCGGCGGGCCCGAGGCGCTGCTGCACCAGGGGGAAAAACCCCTGGTCAACCAGATGATCGACACGATGACCGAGGCGGGCTGCGAGCAGATCGTGGTCGTGCTGGGGGCCGCCGCCGACCAGGTCCGCGAGACCGCCGACCTGGACAAGGTCACCGTCGTGGTCAACAAGGCATGGGGCACCGGGGTCGGCTCGTCCATCCGCGCCGGTCTGGCCGCCATGGACGACGAGGGAATCGAGGCGGTGGTGGTGGTGCCGGTCGACATGCCGGGGCTCACCGCCGCAGCGGTATGCCGGGTGGCCGCGCTGCCGTACCCGGATGTGCTGGTCTGCGCCACCTACGACGGGCTGCGCGGCTACCCGATGCTGTTCGGCCGCCGGCACTGGCCCGGCATCGCCACCCTGGCCAGCGCCGACGTGGGCGCCCGGCCGTACCTGCTGGCGCACAAGGACCAGATCGTCGACATCGCCTGCGACTCGGTCGCCGACGGCAGCCGCGTCGACAGTCCGGAGCTGATGGAGCTCTACGGCCTGACCGTCCCATCCCAGCGCGTCGAGGTCTAGTAGCACCAGCGCCACGCCGCGCCGCCCTTGGGCCGCGCCGTCCTTGGGCCGCGCCGTCCTTGGGCCGCGCCGCCCCTGAGCCGCGCCGTCCTTGGGCCGCGCCGTCCTTGGGCCGCGCCGTCCTTGGGCCGCGCCGATCTTGCAGTTTCGGTTGTCGATATATGCGAAAACGGCCCCTATGTCGCGACAGAAAGTGCAAGATCGGCGCGGCGGGGGCGCGGCGGGGGCAGGGCAGGGCAGGGCGGGGGCTGGACTTAGTCGGGACGGCCGGTGGCTGCTAGGCGCGCGTACCAGTGCGCGCTGTCCTTCCAGGTGCGTTCCTGGCTGTCGTAGTCGACCCGGATGATCCCGAACCGGCGGTCGTAGCCGTAGCCCCACTCGAAGTTGTCCAGCAGCGACCAGACGAAGTAGCCCCGCACGTCCGCGCCCTGCTCGCGGGCGTCCGCCACGGCCGAGATGTGCCGACGCAGGTAGTCGATCCGCCGGACGTCGTGGATCCGGCCTTCGGCCGCCACCTCGTCGTCGAAGGCCGCGCCGTTCTCGGTGATCATCATGGGCTGTCCCGGGTACTCCCGGCTGAGCCGCAGCAGCAGCTCGGTCAGGGCCGGTGGGTCGATGTTCCACCCCATCGCCGTGTACGGGCCGGGCAGCGGCAGGAAGTCGACGTCGTCGGCGCCGACCCACGGCGAGTGCGCCGACGCGCCGTGACCGTCGGCGTCCGAGCGGGCCGAGCGGCCGTCCCAGGCCCGGACGAGGGTGCTGGAGTAGTAGTTGACGCCCAGCACGTCCAGCGGCACCGCGGCCACCTTCTCGTCGCCCTGCTGCACGAACGACCAGTCGGTGACGCCCGCCGTGTCGGCCAGCAGGTCGGCCGGGTACGCTCCGTTCAACATCGGGCCGAGGAACGCCCGGTTGGCCAGCGCGTCGATACGGCGGGCCGCGTCGACGTCCTGGGCCGTGTCGGAGGCCGGGCGGATCACGTGCAGGTTCAGCGTCACCGACAGCTCCGCGGTCGGCGCCACCTCCCGGACCACGCGACCGGCCAGGCCGTGCGCGAGGTTCAGGTGGTGCACCGCCGCCAGCGCCGCCGCCGGCTCGGTGCGCCCCGGCGCGTGGACGCCGGAGCCGTAACCCAGGTACGCCGAGCACCACGGCTCGTTGAGCGTGGTCCAGGTGTGCACCCGGTCGCCGAGCGCGGCGACGATCCCCGACGCGTAGTCCTCGAAGCGCAGCGCCGTGTCCCGCACCGGCCAACCACCGGCGTCCTCCAGCTCCTGCGGCAGGTCCCAGTGGTACATCGTGGCCACCGGGCGGATGCCGCGCTCGAGCAGGCCGTCGACCAGCCGGGAGTAGAAGTCCAGCCCGGCCTGGTTGAAACGGCCGGACCCGCCCGGCTGGACCCGCGGCCAGGAGATCGAGAAGCGGTACGCGCCCAGGCCCAGCTCGGCGACGTGGTCGAGGTCCTGCGCCCAGCGGTGGTAGTGGTCGGCTGCCACGTCACCGGTGTCGCCGTTCAACGTCCGTCCGGGTGTGTGGCTGTAGGTGTCCCAGATGGACGGACCCCTGCCGTCCTCGGTGGCCGCACCCTCGATCTGGTAGGCCGCCGTCGCCGAACCCCACAGGAAACTCTCCGGGAAGGTGCGCGCCGTCATCGTCCTGCTGCCTCCGTTCCGACGACCACACAGTGGTACGCCGACGATTCACCCGCGACCAGTTCCGCGCTGCCCACCCCGTCGCGGAAGCTCACCTCGAACTCCGCGCCGGCGCCCAGGCCGGGCGACGGTATCCGTACCCGCCGCCGCTGCCCCTCCGCCGGAGCGTATAGGCGCAGCTCCACCCCGTCCGCCCACTCGTAGTCGGGCCGGTCGGCGCGCGCCCCGAACGGGATCACCGCGCCCGGCCGGACGAGCACCGGCAGGCTGTCGAACTCGTGCTTCTCGGTCACCCAGGCCGGGCCGGTGAGCTGCGCGCCGGTCACCAGGTGCGTCCACGTGCCGGCGGGAACGTAGAAGGTGACCTCGCCGTCGGCGCTCAGCACCGGCGCGACCAGCACGTCGGAGCCGAGCATGTACTGCCGGTCCAGGTGCGCCGCAGCCGGATCGTCCGGGAACTCCACGACCATCGGACGCATCATGGGTGTCCCCTCGCGGTGCGCCTCCTGGGCGGCCGCCGCCAGGTACGGCATCAGGCGGAGCTTGAGTCGGGTGAAGTGCCGCAGCACGTCGACGGCCTCCGCGTCGTACGCCCACGGGACCCGGTACGAGCCGGAGCCGTGCAGCCGGGAGTGCGAGGAGAGCAGGCCGAAGGCGATCCACCGCTTGAACACCGCCGGATCGGGGGTGCCCTCGAAGCCGCCGATGTCGTGGCTCCAGTAGCCGAAACCGGACGCCGCCAGGGACAGCCCGCCGCGCAGTGACTCCGCCATGGCGACGAACGTCGCCTCGCAGTCGCCGCCCCAGTGCACCGGGAACTGCTGCCCCCCGGTGGTGGCGGAGCGGGCGAACACCACCGCCTCGCCCTCCCCACGCTCGGTCTCCAACAGCTCGAAGACCGCCTTGTTGTAGAGGTAGGAGTAGTAGTTGTGCATCCGCTGCGGATCGGAGCCGTCGTGCCACACGACGTCGGTCGGGATGCGCTCACCGAAGTCGGTCTTGAAGCAGTCGACGCCCATGTCCAGCAGGACCTTGAGCTTGCCGGTGAACCACGCGACCGCGTCCGGGTTGGTGAAGTCGACGAGCGCCATCCCGGCCTGCCACTTGTCCCACTGCCACACCGAGCCGTCCGGGTTGCGGACCAGGTAGCCGGCCTGGCGGCCCTCCTCGAAGAGGTACGACCGCTGCGCGATGTACGGGTTGATCCAGACGCACACCTTCAGGTCGCGCTCGTGCAGCCGGCGCAGCATGCCCTCCGGGTCCGGGAAGGTCGCCGGGTCCCAGACGAAGTCGACCCAGTGGAACTGGCGCATCCAGAAGCAGTCGAAGTGGAACACCGACAGCGGCAGGTTCCGCTCGACCATGCCGTCGACGAACTCGGTCACCGTCTTCTCGTCGTACGAGGTGGTGAACGACGTGGACAGCCACAGCCCGTACGACCAGGCGGGCACCCGGGCCGGTCGGCCGGTCAACGCGGTGTAGCGGCGCAGCACGTCCTTCGGGGTGGGCCCGTCGATGACGTAGTAGGTGAGCGACTGCCCCTCGACGCTGAACTGGTTCTGGGCCACGACCTCCGAGCCGACCTCGAACGACACGTGCTCCGGGTGGTCCACGAAGACCCCGTAGCCGGCGCTGCTGAGATAGAACGGCACGTTCTTGTACGCCTGTTCGCTGGCCGTCCCACCGTCGGCGTTCCAGATGTCCACGGTCTGGCCGTTCTTGACGAACGGGCCGAAGCGCTCGCCCAGCCCGTACACCGTCTCGCCGACGCCCAGCGCGAGCCGCTCGTGCACGTACCGACGGCCCTGGCCGTCGGTGACGATCCCGACGCTGCGGGTCGTGGACGCGGTGAGCAGCCGGTCGCCGTGCCGGAACTCGACCCGCCAGCCGTCGACGAGCGCGACCCGGGCGGTCAGTTCGCCGGCGGTCAGTGACGCGGTGATGCCGGTGATGTCGATGCTGACGGGGTGCGTGCCGTCGGTGGTCACCGCGAAGCGCGGCTCGCGGGGCAGTCCGCCGCTGTGGTGACCGATTGTCACCCCGACGACGCCCGGTGCGGGGGAGAAGAACCGGACGGTGACGACGGGCCGGTTGAGGGTGTCGCCCCGACCGGTGATCTGACCGGCCGGCGCGAAGACGGTGAAGCCGCTCTCGTCCGGCTCGACCGATTCCACCGCGCCGGGGCGCAGCACGCTGACCCCCGGGCGCAGTTGCCAGTACCCGTCGGTGAACTTCACTTCTCGGCTCCTGCCGTGATGCCGCGCGCCAGAGTGCGCTGGAAGATGAGGAAGAAGAGAATGGCCGGCACCAGGCTGATCAGCGCTCCGGCGTTCGTCGTCGGGGCGTCCATCAGACGGTCGCCCTGCAACGACGCGAGCGCTACCGGGATGGTCTGCGTCTGGTTGTCGATCAGCATGACCAGCGGGATGAGGAACTCGTTCCAGGTCCAGATGAAGAAGAAGATGAGGAGTACGGCCAGGGTGGGTCGCAGGTTGGGGAAGACCACCCTCCACAGCACCGTCCACGTGCCGGCGCCGTCGAGCGCGGCGGCCTCCAGCAGCGAGCGGGGGAAGGTGCCCAGGACCGAGGCCAGCAGGTACGTGCCGAACGCGCTCTGGATGACGGTGAAGATGATGATCACCGCGAGTCTCGTGTTGTAGAGGCCGACCTCCTTCGCCACGTAGTACAGCGGGTAGATCAGCGCCTCCTGCGGCAGCATGTTGGCCAGCAGGAACAGCCCGACGATCCACAGTCGGCCGCGGACCCGACCGATGCCCAGGGCGTACGCGTTGAGCAGGGACACGATGACGCCGAGTACCGCCACGGAGCCGGCGATGAGGGCCGAGTTCCACAGCTTGAGGGGGAAGTTCACCTCGGTCCAGTACGTCCGCAGGCCCTTGGTGTAGAACTCGCCCGGCCAGCTCAGCGGCCCGCCCGACGAGTAGTCGCCGGGCGACTTGAACGCGTTGAGCAGCATGAACGCGAACGGCACCAGCATGATGAGCGCCCCGACACCGACCAGGGCGAGCACGATCCAGCGGCTGACGCCGCGGTGGTGCCGATCGCGGACGGGCCGGCGGACCGGTGTCGGCGCCGGAGTGAGCGTCACGGCCATGTCAGAACCCCCGGTCCCGGCGCTCGGTGCGCGCCTGCCACCAGATGAAGACCCCGGCCACCACGACGATGATCAGTGTGAGCACGGTGGAGATCGCCGAGCCGTAGCCGACCTGGAGCTTCTTGAAGAAGGTGTAATAGGCGAAGTAGGACGGCACGTTCGTGGCGTTCTCCGGGCCGCCCCGGGTGAGCGCGAAGATCGGCCCGAACACCTTCAACGCGGCGATGGTGCAGGTCAGGGCCACCACGAAAGTCTCCGGCCGGATCTGCGGCAGGGTGATCGCCCGGAACCGGTGCAGCCAGTTCGCGCCGTCCACCTCGGCCGCCTCGTACAGCTCCGGGTCCACCCGCTGCAACGCGGCCATGAACACGACCACCGGGTAGCCGATCTGCACCCAGATCATCACCGCCATCACCGCCGGTAGGGCCGTGTCCGGGTCGCCGAGCCAGTCGTGGCGCAGCGCGCCGAGGCCGACCGCGTCGAGCAGGCTGTTGAACGCGCCGTCGGGCCGCAGGATCCAACCCCAGACGATGCCCGCGACCACCACGGGCAGCACCTGCGGAAGGTAGAAGGCGGCCCGCAGGCCGGCGGCGGTCCGCGGCTGGAACCGGCGGCCGATGACGTCGAAGAGCACCGAGGCGAGCAGCAGCCCGAGCAGGGTCGGCACCACCACCATCGCGACGATCATCGCCACGGTGTTGCGGAACGACGCCCAGAACACCTCGTCGTCCAGCAGGCGCTGGTAGTTGTCGAACCCGACGAAGGTGGGGTCGCCGATGCCGGACCACTTGGTCAGCGACAGGTAACCGGTGCCGACCAGCGGCGCGCCGATCACCAGGAGAAACAGCACCGCCCCGGGGAGCAGGTAGAGCCAGTACGCCGCGTCGCGGCCGCGCGGTCGGCGGCGGGGCTCCGGCGGGGTTGGCGTCGCCGTCGGGCGTGCGGCCTCGACGGTCTCGGAGACTGCCATGGAAGGTCCTTCCCGGCGGGGTGGGCGGGCGCTCCGGTCGTGCCGGTCGCGCCCGCCGCTCGCCGTGTCACTTGCCGGTGATCTCCTTGACGCCATCGGCGTACGGCTTGGCGATCGTGTCGAGCACCTGGTCCGGGGACTTCGACCCGTTGATCAGGCCCTGGAAACCGCCGACCAGCACGTCGTAGTAGCCGGGCACCGGCCAGTCCGGGTAGAAGGCCAGCCCGTCCTGCTTGCTGACGGTGTTGAAGTCCTCGATCAGCTTGCGGTCCTTCGGGTCGCTGATCTTGGACGCGTCGGCGGCCACCGGGACACCACCGTTGTTGCCGATGAGGTCCTGGATCTCCGGACGCAGCGTGATGTCGATGAAGTCGTACGCCAGGCTCTTGGCCTTGCTGTTCGACGGAACCACCCAGATGTTGCCCGACGACCCGGCGTTGAGGGTGTTGCCGGGGAAGAGGAACGTGTCCCAGTTGGCCTTCATCTCGGTCTTGAAGCGGCCGTACCACCAGCTACCTGAGACGATCATGGGGGTCTTGCCGGCGATGAACGCGGTGCCCATGTCCTCGGCCTTGAGGCTCGCCGAGTTCTTGGCGACGTAGCCCTTGCGCACCCAGTCGGCGAACGTGTCCGCGCCGTACTTCAGCGGGTCGGCCTTGAAGTCGACGGGGTTCTTGTAGAGCTGGTAGTTGTCGACGAACTGCCGGTCGGCCTTGGAGAGCGCCAACTGGTAGAAGAGCTGCCCGGCCGGATACTCGGCCCCGGCCATGCCCAGCGGAGTGATCTTCTTGCTGACGAAGGTGTCCATCGCGGCGGTCATCTCGGCCATCGTGGTCGGCACCTTGACGCCGTTGCGGTCGAACAGGTCCTTGTTGTAGTAGACCGTGACGTACTCGCCGTAGTTGGGTACGCCGAACCAGTTGCCCGACCCCATCACGCCCTTGTCGCTGTACCGGGCGGTGGTCTGGAGGCTGGCGCTGAGCTTGCCGGCCCAGCCGCGCTTGTCGGCCTCGGCGCTCAGATCGGTGAGCAGACCCTGCGACGACAGCAGACCGGCCGTCGCGTTGCCCTTGTTGTACTCCATGATGTCCGGGCCCTCGGACGAGTTGATGATCATGCCGGCGTTCTGCTGGATCTGTTCGAACGCCTTGCGCTCGAAGCGCACCTCGACGCCCGGATGCTCGGCCTTGAAGATCTCGATCGCCTTGTTCCAGCCGACCCCCATCGCGCTGTTCTCGCTCTCGTAGTGCCAGAGCTTGAGGGTCTTGGCCCCGCTGTCGTCCTCGCTCTCGCCGCCGCCACAGGCGGCCACGGTGGTCGTCGCTGTCGCCGCCAGGGCGATCGCCGCGACGATCCGGCGGAATCGCTGCATTGCTATCCTCCTCGTTGAGTATCGAGCCCGGTATCTCACTGGGCCCGTCGTCGCGTTGCCGCGCGGCGGCGGGCCGTTTTTACTGGTCAGCCCCTATGTGGTCGGTCTGGTCGCGGCGCGCCGGTCGATCCCCGGATTTCCAGGACGCACGGCAGCAGTTGCTGGTGGCGCTCGTCGCCGGGCCCGTCCAGGTGCCGCACCAATGCCTCGATCGCGATCCGACCCAGGGTCGAGCCGGGCGACGTCATCGCGGTCAGCGCCGGAGTGGCCAACTCGGCGACCTGCGGCGAGGTGACCATCGAGACCACCGATACGTCGTCGGGCACCGACAGCCCCCGCCCGGTCAACTCACCGAGGATGCCGAAGAGCGCCGTCTCGTTCATCGCCAGCACGGCGGTCAGTTCCGGGGCACGGGCGAGCGCGGCGGCCAGGGCCGCCCGCCCGCCAGCCGCGCTGTCCTCGGCCGGGATCATGATCGGCTCCAGGCCGTGGCCGGCCATGGCCGTGACAAAGGCATCCCGGGTACGCAACGCCGGGCCGTAACCGCTGGCGAGCGTCGCCGCCGAGTGGTTGACGTAGACGATCCGGCGGTGCCCCAGGCCGACCAGGTGCGCCACGGCCTCCCGGACGGTCTGCTCGAAGTCGATGTCGACGAAGGAGAGCCCTGCGGCGTCGCCGGTGCGTCCGATCAGCACCAGCGGCACACCCGCCTCCTGGAGCACCGTGACCCGCTCATCGGCGAGCTGCACCTCCATCAGCACCACACCGTCGAGCATCCGCTGGGCGGCCAACCGACGCAGGTCGTCCAGGTCCCCACCGCCGACCGGTGAGAGCACGAGGTGGTAACCGACCGCGCTGGCCGCAGCGGCGGCACCAGTGACGAACGCTGTCTCGGTGGCACCCAGACCACGCTCGTCCATCGGCATCAACAGGCCCAGGATGCGGCTGCGCCGGCTGGCCAGCCCCCGGGCCATGGCGTTGGGCTGGTAGTCCAGCTCGGCCATCGCCGCGAGCACCTTGGCGCGGGTGGCCTGGGAGATCGGCCGGGTGCCGGTGAGCACGTACGACACGGTGCTCACCGAGACCTGCGCGAGGCGGGCGACGTCGTGCATCGTGGCCACCACGCACCTCCTCCGGCCCGGCGGTGGAACGCTTCCCATTGATCGTCGAAGCGTTTCGACTAAACGTTTCGACAGACGCTAGGCCACCTGTTACGGCAGCGTCAATAGCCGATGTCGAGAAGAAGTCCGAGGGCTCCGAACCCCGATCCGCAAACGACGCCTCGGTACGCCTGACCGCACCGAGGCGTGCCCCGGCGCACCGACGGTGTGCCTCGCGCGGACCTCGGCGTGCCGGGCGTCTCGGGATCTCGGCGTGCTGGGCGGCATCTCGGCGTTGCCTGGCGTGGGTTCCGGCAAGCTTGACGTGCGCCCTGACGTGCCCGGGCTTGCCGAAGGCGTGCACATCTGCGCGCCCGGCGCGCGTTTTGGCGTGCCGGGGTGTGCCGAGGGCGATGCATCGGCGCGTCTCGGGTGTGCCTGGCGCGCATCTCAGTCAGCAAGTTCGGGGATGTTGCTGTCTCCGGCGGGGCGGATGCAGCAACTTCCCCGATGTTGTGAGGATCTTGGGCGCGGGGCGCGGGGCGCGGGGCGCGGGGCGCGGGGCGCGGGGCGCGGGGCGCGTGTCCCGTGGGGCCGGTGGGAAGGGCGGGGGTTAGGGTGTCGAACACACGTACTGGGGGAGGGGGCGGCGTGCGGGTGCTGGGGGTCGACCCGGGGTTGACGCGCTGTGGGGTGGGCGTGGTCGAGGGCGTGCCCGGTCGACCCTGCACGCTTGTCGCCTACTACGTCGTCTACACCGATCCGGCCGACGACCTCGCGTTGCGGCTGCTGCACCTGGACCGGTCGCTGAACGAGCTGGTCGCCGAGCACCAGCCGGAGAGCGTGGCCGTCGAGCGGGTGTTCAGCCAGCACAACGTCCGTACGGTGATGGGCACCGCCCAGGCCAGCGGGATCGCCGTGCTGGCCGGGGCGCGGGCCGGGCTGCCGGTGCAGACGTACACGCCCAGTGAGGTGAAGGCGGCCGTGACCGGCTCCGGTAAGGCCGACAAGGCGCAGATGACCGCCATGGTGACCCGGCTGCTGCGGTTGGCCGAGCCGCCGAAACCGGCGGACGCGGCCGACGCGCTGGCCCTGGCCATCTGTCACGTGTGGCGCGGCGGCACCCGTTCCAAGCTGGCCGTCGCGGCCGACCGGGCACGACGAGGAGGAGCACGATGATCGCCAGCGTGCGCGGCACGGTGACCGCGACGGGTCCGGATCTGGCCGTGATCGAGGTCGGCGGGGTCGGTCTGGCCGTGCACTGCGCCCCCGGGACGCTCGCGGAGCTGCGGGTGGGGCAGCCGGCGCGGCTGGCGACCAGCCTGGTGGTCCGGGAGGATTCGCTGACCCTCTACGGGTTCGCCGACGACGACGCCAAGGCGCTGTTCGAGCTGCTGCAGACGGCCAGCGGGGTCGGCCCGCGGCTGGCACAGGCCGTGTTGGCCGTGCACACGCCGGACGCGGTGCGTAAGGCCATCGCCAACGCCGACACCGCCGCGTTGACGCGGGTGCCCGGCATCGGCAAGAAGGGCGCCGAGCGCCTGGTGCTGGAGCTGCGGGACCGCATCGGCCCGGTGTCGATCGGCGCCGACGGGGTGGGCGGCGTGACCGGCGGCGCCTGGCCCGACCAGGTCCGGCAGGCGCTGGTGGGTCTGGGCTGGACGGCCGGGCAGGCCGACCAGGCGGTGGCCGCCGTGGCGGAGAGCATCGAGGGTGCCACCCCGCCCGTGCCGGTCCTGCTCAAGCAGGCCATCCGACTGCTGGGCCGTACCCGATGAGCGACACCGACGGGCTCGTCTCGGCGTACGTCAGTGATGCCGACCGGGACGCGGAGGCGACCGTACGGCCCCGGCGGCTGGCGGAGTTCATCGCCCAGGACCGGGTACGCGACCAGCTCGACCTGCTGTTGCAGGGCGCCATGCGGCGGGGCTCGCCGCCGGACCACATCCTGCTCTCCGGGCCACCCGGCCTGGGCAAGACGAGCCTGGCCAACATCGTCGCCGCCGAGTTGGGCGCGGGCATCCGGGTGACCAGCGGCCCGGCGATCGAACGGTCAGGCGACCTGGCGGCGATCCTGACCAGCCTCGCCGAGGGCGACGTCCTGTTCATCGACGAGATCCACCGGATCGCCCGACCCGCCGAGGAGCTGCTCTACAGCGCGATGGAGGACTTCCGCGTCGACGTGGTGGTCGGCAAGGGGCCGGGCGCGACCGCGATCCCGCTGGACGTCGAGCCGTTCACCCTGGTCGGCGCGACCACCCGGTCGGGTCTGCTGACCGGGCCGATGCGGGACCGGTTCGGCTTCGTCGCGCACCTCGACTTCTACGCCCCGGCGGATCTGGAGACGCTGCTGCACCGCTCGGCGCGCATCCTCGGGGTGCCGATCACGCCGGACGGCGCGGCGGAGATCGCCGGCCGGTCCCGAGGCACTCCGCGGATCGCCAACCGGCTGCTGCGCCGGGTCCGCGACTACGCGGAGGTCCGCGCCGACGGTGTGGTCACCCTGGGCACCGCCCGCAAGGCCCTGACGGTGTACGACGTCGACGCGCTGGGTCTGGACCGGCTGGACCGGGCGGTGCTGACCGCTCTGGTGGAGTCGTTCCGGGGCGGCCCGGTCGGCCTGTCCACCCTCGCGGTGGCGGTGGGGGAGCAGCCGGACACGGTCGAGGAGGTCTGCGAGCCGTTCCTGGTGCGCGCCGGCCTGTTGGCGCGTACGCCCCGGGGACGGGTGGCCACGGAGGCCGCCTGGCTGCATCTGGGGCGTACCCCGCCTAATGGTACATTTGGGGCGGATGTCGCGCCAGCACCCGATCTGTTCTCCGTGCCACCCGATCAGCCGTAATGTGAACGTGATCTGTGCCGCATTCGGTGTTCTCAGGTGCAGGGATTAGACTTCGCCGCGGTCTGTACAGGATGTGAGAATCCGCCTCCGCTCTGGCACTCCCCGTGCCGGACAGGGGCCAATGGGAAGGCAGTAACCGTGCAATACCTTGCAGCGGGTGGTGGGGCCGGCGGCTTCACGCCGATCCTGATGATCGTCCTGCTCTTCGGCGTCATGTACTTCATGATGATCCGTCCCCAGCAGAAGCGTCGCCGCGACGCCGAGGCCATGCAGTCGGCGCTCGGTCCGGGCGACGAGGTCGTCACCATCGGCGGGCTCTACGGCACGGTCACCGGCGTCGAGGACGACGCCGTCCTGCTCGAGATCGCTCCGGGCGTCCAGACCCGCTACGCCCGGCCGGCCATCGCCCGGGTGGTCACCCGCGCGGAGCTGCCGAGCGAGCCGGTCACCGAGGACGCGGACACCGTCAAGGAATGACCTTCCCGCAGGGGGTCGACGGTTTCGGCGCACGGCCGGCCGACCGGCCCCCGGGGTCACCGCGCCCGACGGGGCAGCGGACGTGACGTGAAAACTGGATAGTTGGGTCGACGCCGGGCGTCGGCACGTTCCCGTGGCCGTCGGCGTCCCCCGTCCGGCGTGTCCGGCCACTGTGTCGGCATCCCGTCGGCTCAGGTCAGACCGTTGGCCGGGACCCCCGGCCCGACACTCGCCGCCGCCGCGCGCAGCGGCGCGACCGTACAGGGAGACAGGACAACCGTGGCACCACCTCAGGGACAGATGCGACCCGGCCGGCAGCTCGCCGTGCTCGGGTTCATCTTCGTGGTCCTCTACCTTCTGGTGTTCTTCGCGGGCGGTGCCAGCGGCAGCTTCAAGGACCGGCTCGAGCCCAAGCTCGGTCTGGACCTGATCGGCGGCACCCGGATGACGCTGGAGGCGACCAACAACGTCGACGGCAAGCCTCCGACGGCGGAGAACCTCGAAGAGGCCCGCCAGATCATCGAGAGCCGGGTCAACGCGTTCGGCGTGGCCGAGGCCGAGGTGGTCACCGAGGGCAACCGGAACATCGTCATCTCCCTGCCGGGTGAGAACCGGGACCTGACGGACGTGGGCAGCGCCGCCGAGCTGCGCTTCCGCAAGGTGCTCAAGGCCGCGGACGGCAGCGGTACGGCCGCTGCGCCGCCGGCGGCCACGCCGGCGCCGGGCAGCGTCACGCCGTCCGGTGCCGCGACGCCGCCGGCCCCGTCGGGCAGCGCCGCGCCGAAGGTGAGCCCGTCGGCCAGCGGCGGACAGGGCGGGATGGCGCCCGCGCCGAGCGCCAGTGCCACGCCGACCCCGTCGGCCTCGGCGAGTGCCGCGCCGTCGGCGAGTGCCAGCGCCGAGCCGGTGCCGGCGAGCATCGAGCAGCAGCGCAAGGCCGTCGAGCAGAAGGTCGGTGCCGCCGCCTGGCAGGCTGCCAGCGCGTTGCAGGCTCCCGCCGACCTGAGCACCGACCCGTCGTTGGGTGACAAGCTCAAGCCGTTCAGCACGCTGACCCCGCAAGAGGTCGCCGTACTGCCGGCGCAGATGCAGTTCAACGTGCCGACGATCGGCTGCGCCCAGCTCGACAAGCGCCCGCCGGCGTCGATCTCCGACCCCAAGCAGCAGGTCGTGTCCTGCGAGGATGGGGCCTCGAAGTACCTGCTCGACCAGGCCAAGGTCGAGGGCACCGACGTGGACGACGCCGACGCGGTGCTCGACCAGACCAACGCCTGGGTGGTCAGCCTCGACTTCACCGGCGACGGCCAGGGCAAGTGGACCGCGTTGACCCGTGAGTCGTTCAACAACGAGGGCCAGGCCTGCGACGCGACCGCTCTCGGTCAGGACGGCAAGTGCCGGGTCGCCGTGGTGCTGGACAACGAGATCGTCTCCTCCCCGGAGATCCAGGGCGTGCTGACCGGCAACTCCCAGATCACCGGTAACTTCACCCAGAAGGACGCCAGCGCCCTCGCCAGCCAGCTCCGCTACGGCGCGCTGCCGGTGACCTTCGAGCCGCAGGAGTCGCAGAACGTCACCGCGACCCTGGGCGCCAGCCACCTGCGGGCCGGTCTGCTCGCGGCCGGCATCGGCATGCTGCTGGTCATCATCTACGCGTTCTTCTACTACCGGCTGCTCGGCTCGGTCATCTTCCTGAGCCTGATCCTCTCCGCGCTGCTGGTCTTCGGCGCGCTGGTGGTGCTCGGCCGGCAGATCGGCTTCACGCTCACCCTCGCCGGCATCGCCGGCATGATCGTCTCGCTCGGCGTGGCGGCGGACTCGTTCGTCATCTACTTCGAACGACTCAAGGACGAGATCCGGGAGGGGCGCAGCCCACGCAGCGCGGTGCCCCGCGCCTGGATCCGGGCCCGGCGGACCATCATCTCGGCCAACGCGATCACCCTGCTCTCGGCGGTGGTGCTCTACGTGGTCTCGGTCGGCACGGTCAAGGGCTTCGCGTTCGCGCTCGGCCTGGCCACGGTGCTGGACCTGGTCGTGGTCTTCCTCTTCCGACACCCGATCATGACGATGTTCGCCCGGACCCGGGCGTTCCTGTCCCCGCGGGTCAGCGGCCTGGGCCGAGCGCTTCCGGCCCGCAGCCAGCAGACTCAGCCCCGCAACCCGCGCGCCAAGGAGGCCTGAGATGGCTGAAAACGGTTTGGCGAGCCGCCTCTACAACGGCGAGGCCGGTCTCAACATCGTCGGCCGGCGCAAGCTGTGGTTCGGCGTCGCCGGTGTCCTGGTCCTGATCGCGATCCTGAGCTTCTCGATCCGCGGTTTCAGCCTGGGCATCGAGTTCGCCGGTGGCAACTCGTTCCAGGTGCCCGCCAGCGTCGGCACCCTGGACGACGCCGAGCGTGAGGTCAACTCGGCTCTCGCGGCCGAGAACACCGGCATCGAGGTCGCGACCGCGCAGAAGGTCGGCGGTCCCGGCGGCGACTCCTACGAGCTGCGCACGGCGCAGCTCACCGCCGAGCAGACCAACGCCGTGAAGGCCAAGATCGCCGACGACCTCGGCATCGACGTGAGCCAGATCAGCGGCAACCAGGTCAGCGAGGCGTGGGGCAGCCAGGTGACCGAACGGGCCGTGCTCGGCCTGGTCATCTTCATCGCGCTGGTGATGGTCTATCTGATCCTGCGCTTCGAGTGGCGGATGGCCGTCGCCGCGGTCTCGTCGCTGTTCATGAACCTGATCCTCACCGCCGGCATCTACTCGCTTGTCGGCTTCGAGGTCACCCCGTCGACGATCATCGGCTTCCTCACGATCCTGGGCTTCGCGCTCTACGACGTGGTGGTGGTCTTCGACAAGGTGCAGGAGAACACCCGGGGCATCACCGCCAACAACAACATGACGTACAGCGAGGCGGCCAACCTGGCCGTCAACCAGAGCCTCATGCGGTCGCTGAACACCTCCGTGGTGGCCCTGCTGCCCGTGGGTGGTCTGCTCTTCATCGGTGCCGGCCTGCTCGGCGCGGGCACCCTGAAGGACCTCGGCCTGGTGCTGTTCGTCGGTATGGCGGTGGCGTTCCTGACCTCCATCCTGGTGGCGACGCCGCTGCTGGCGCTGCTCAAGAACTACGACCCGCGCATCCAGGCGCACAACAAGCGGGTGCTGGCCCGCCGGGGTGCGTCGGGCCGTGGCGAGGCCACCGGCAAGGTCGCCCCGACCGCGACGCCGGTCGACGGCGAGACGGCCGACGTGATCGACCCGGACTCCGCCGCGCTGGCCGGAGCGGCCCCCAAGGTGGGTTCGCGGCCGGCGGGCAAGCGGCCGACCGGCGCGCGGGGCGGTCGCCCCGGCGGCGGCGGTAACCGGCCCGGTGGCGCCAAGCGGCGCTGACCGCCCCGGGGCTGACCCGCGAGGAAACGCCCGGACGGCGTCCGGCATGCTGTGCGAGCAGCAAGCCGGACGCCGTCGTCGTCGGAAGGGAACGGAACAGCCGTGACGGAGACCCACAGCACCGCGGCGCGCGGAGACAGCGGCCCGGAGGCCGCCCGGTTGGTGGCCAGCCGGGTGCTGGACGTGCCGGACTTCCCCAAGCCCGGTGTCCTGTTCAAGGACCTGATGCCGCTGTTCGCCGACGGTGCGGCGTTCCGTGAGGTGGTCGACGGGATCGTCGCGTACCACGGGCGGGACGCCTTCGACGTCGTGGTGGGCATCGAGGCGCGCGGGTTCGTCGTCGCGGCGGCCGTCGCGTACGCGGCCGGGGTGGGTGTGGTACCGGTGCGTAAGGCCGGAAAGCTGCCCCGCCCGGCGCACTCGGTGTCGTACGCCCTCGAGTACGGCGAGGCCACCCTGGAGGTGCACGAGGATGCCTTCACCGCCGGCCACCGGGTGCTCGTCGTCGATGACGTGCTGGCCACCGGCGGCACCGCCGAGGCGACGTGGGACCTGGTCGAGCGCGCCGGCGGTACGGTGACGGGCTTCACCGTGCTCCTGGAGATTGGGTTCCTGGGCGCGCGGGAGCGACTGGCACCACGTCCGGTCCATGCCCTGCTGACCGTTTGATACCTGACCTGCGGACGTCCTGGTAGGGGTGCCCCCGCGTTCCTGCGTGACCGGGTGTGACGGCCGGCGGCACCGCGGCCTGGTCGGCCCGGTCGCCCGGGCGTCGACCATCCGGCGGAGCGGCAGGGGACCGTCCGTGCGGGTAGCATTGCCCATTGCTGACGCCGGCGGTGCGCCGTCCGGCTACGCGAGACCAGGCCGGCCGACACACGGCCGGCGTGTTTCCGGCGAGCGGTGAGGAGGCCGGTGTCCCACGATGTCGTTCCTCCGGCGGAGGGCACGGTGCATCCCACAGGCGACGCTGACGGCTCGGTGACCGACCGGAACGGCGACGCGCCGGCACGGGTGACGGGCACCGACAACGGCGCCGGCAGGGCTCCTGCCGACGGCGCGACGGCTCCGACCGGGGTCACGGCGAGCGCCGTCGAGGCGTCGCCCGGCGCCGACGGGGTCGTGGTTCCGTTCCCGAGCGACGCCGGTGTCGATCCGTCGCCGAGCGGTGGTTTCGGGCTCTCCAGCGCCCCCACCGGCCGGCGGGTGCGCGCCCGGCTGGCCCGGTTCAACGCGCCCTGGCAGACCTCGCAGGTCAGCGAGGTGCTGGAGCCGCTCATCGCGAGCCATCGGGAGAACCACCCGAAGGCCGACGCCCGGCTGCTCCAACGCGCCTTCGACACGGCCGCGCGGTGGCACTCCGGGCAGTACCGCAAGTCCGGCGACCCGTACATCACCCATCCCCTTGCCGTGGCGACGATCCTCGGCAACCTGGGGATGGACACGACCACGCTTGTCGCGGCGCTGCTGCACGACACGATCGAGGACACCGAGTACACCCTCGACGCGATGCGCGCCGACTTCGGCGGCGAGGTCGCCCTGCTGGTCGACGGCGTCACCAAGCTGGACAAGGTCAAGCTGGGCGACGCGGCGAAGGCCGAGACGATCCGCAAGATGGTCGTGGCAATGGCCAAGGACCCGCGGGTGCTGGTGATCAAGTTGGCCGACCGGCTGCACAACATGCGTACCCTGTCCTTCCTGCCGGCGCCCAAGCGTGAGCAGAAGGCCAAGGAGACCCTGGAGATCCTGGCGCCGCTGGCCCACCGCCTCGGTATGAACACGATCAAGTGGGAGCTGGAGGATCTGGCCTTCGGCACGCTGTTCCCGAAGCGGTTCGAGGAGATCAACCGGCTGATCGGTGAGCACCAGCCGCAGCGCGAGTCGCTGCTGCGGCAGGTCACCCAGAAGGTCGGCACCGACCTGAAGGCCGCCAAGATCAAGGCGGAGACGACCGGACGGCCGAAGCACCTCTACTCGATCTACCAGAAGATGATCGTGCGAGGTCGCGACTTCAACGACATCTACGACCTGGTGGGTGTGCGGATCCTGGTCGACACGGTGCGTGACTGCTACGCGGCGCTGGGGGTCATCCACGCCAACTGGCAGCCGGTGCCGGGCCGGTTCAAGGACTACATCGCCATGCCCAAGTTCAACATGTACCAGTCGTTGCACACGACTGTCATCGGGCCCACCGGCAAGCCGGTGGAGATGCAGATCCGCACGTACGCGATGCACCGCACCGCCGAGTTCGGCATCGCCGCGCACTGGAAGTACAAGGAGCACAAGGGCACCCAGGTGGTCGGCCCGCCGGCCCACATCGACGAGATGACCTGGCTGCGGCAGCTGCTGGACTGGCAGCGCGAGGCGGCCGACCCGAGCGAGTTCCTGGACGCGCTGCGCTTCGACCTGTCCAGCCAGGAGGTGTACGTCTTCACCCCGAAGGGTGACGTCATTCCGCTGCCGACCGGGTCGACGCCTGTGGACTTCGCGTACGCGGTGCACACCGAGGTCGGGCACAAGTGCATCGGCGCGCGGGTCAACGGCAAGCTCGTGCCGCTGGAGTCGACGCTGTCCAACGGCGACGTGATCGAGATCTTCACGTCGAAGTCCGAGACGGCCGGCCCGACGCAGGACTGGCTGGGCTTCGTCAAGAGTCCGCGCGCCCGCACCAAGATCCGCCAGTACTTCAACAAGGAGCGGCGCGAGGAGGCGATCGAGGCCGGCAAGGACGCGATCGTCAAGGCGATGCGCAAGCAGGGCATGCCGTTGCAGCGGATGCTCACCTCGGACGCGCTGATGTCGATCGCCCGGGACCTGCACCTCGCCGACGTGGCGTCGCTGTACGCGGCGGTCGGCGACAGTCAGGTCTCCGCGCAGTCGGTGGTGCAGAAGCTGATGGCGGCGTACGGCGGCGAGGAGGGCGCGGCGGAGGACATCGCCGAGACCGCCGTCGCCACCCGACCGCCGCGCAGTCGGCAGAGCAGCGCCGATCCCGGTGTCGTGGTCCGGGGCGTCAGCGACGTCTGGATCAAGTTGGCGCGCTGCTGCACCCCGGTCCCGCCCGACTCGGTGTTCGGGTTCGTCACCCGTTCCGGCGGGGTGAGCGTGCACCGTGACGACTGCGCGAACGCGGAGGACCTGCGGGCGCAGCCCGAGCGTGTGGTCGAGGTGAGCTGGAAGCTCACGTCCGCGTCCACGTTCCTGGTGGCGATCCAGGTCGAGGCGTTGGACCGGCACAAGCTGCTCGCCGACGTCACCCGGGTGCTCTCCGAGGAGCGGGTCAACATCCTGTCCGCGACCGTCACCACCACCCGCGACCGGGTGGCGGTGAGCCGGTTCAGCTTCGAGATGGCCGACCCGAAGCACCTGGGCCACCTGCTGGCCACCGTCCGCAAGGTCGACGGTGTGTTCGACGCGTACCGGGTCACCTCCGGCGCCTGACGCGTACCCCACACACGAGAGCGCCCGCCGGCTCAGCCGGCGGGCGCTTCGTCATCCTGGTGGGCGTCAGCCCTGCGGCGCGCTCATCGTGAGGGTCTTGATGACGACCTCCTTCTTCGGGTGGCCGCCACCGGCCTGCTGGGCGAACGCCCCGTCGTCGCCGGCCTTGGCCACGTCCTTGACGATGTCCATGCCGCCGGTGACGGTGCCCAGCACCGTGTACGCGGGGTCGAGCGGGGAGTCGCCGTACACGATGAAGAACTGGCTGCCGGTGCTGCCCGGCTGACCGGAGTTGGCCATCGCGATGACACCCTCCGGGTACGGCGGGCGCTTGTCGGTGGGCAGGTTCTCCTCCGGCAGCCGGAAGCTCGGGCCACCCGTGCCGTCGGTGTCCCGCCAGCCCTTGCCGGTGGCGCTCGGGTCACCGCACTGCAGCACCTTGATGCCCTCGGTCACCAGGCGGTGGCACTTGGTGTTGTCGAAGAACTTCTTCTCGGCGAGGAGGCTGAACGCCCCCGCCGTGCACGGCACCTGCGACCGGTCGACCTTGGCCGTGATCGGGCCCAGGTTGGTGTCGATCGTCATGGTCTGCACACCGTCGGCGGACTGCTGGTTGCTCGGCACCCCGACGTCCTTGATCTGCGGGGACCGCTGGTCGGCCGGCATCGCGTTGTAGACGCACTCGGACGCCCCGGGCGCCGACGCGGCGTCCTTGCCCTTGTCGTCGTCGCCGCCGAGTGTCGTGGCCAGCCAGACGGTGCCGGCGACCACGAGCACCAGCACGGCGGCCGCGCCGACGATCGCCTGCGTCTGGCGGCGCTTGCGGGCCTTGGCCGATCGCTCGGCCATCTCCTTCTCGAGTCTGGCGCGTGCCGCCGCGCGCTGCCGCTCTCTGGTGGACGTCACGCCTGGATCCTCCTGGCTGTCTGCTGCGGGGTGCCGCTTGAGGTGGGTGGGGCGACCGGTCAGCCGGCGCTCGGGCTGCTGGCCGGGGCGCCGGACGGCGGCGGTGCCGCGCCGGTGACCGGCTCGCCGACCGTGAGGCTCTGGATCACCACGTCGGTCTTGGGCTTGACCTTCGCCCCGGTCCCATTGTCCACGGTCGGCTGGGCGCCGATCTTCTCCACCACGTCCAGCCCGCCGGTGACCTTGCCGATCACCGGGTACTTCGGGTCCGCCGTGGTGAAGTCCTTGAAGAAGATCAGGAACTGGCTGCCGTTGGCGCCCGGCGGGTTGGAGATCATCGCCACGGTGCCCTTGGGGTACGTCGGCGGCTGTCCGGGCGCGGGGCTGGCCGACGGTGACGGCGCGGTCGGCACGTCCTCGTCGTAGAACGAGTAGGTGGGCCCACCGAGGCCGGTGCCGCTGGGGTCACCGCAGCGCAGCGCGCCGTCGGTGGTGATCTCGTGGCACTTGGTGTTGTCGTAGAACGACCGGCTCGCCAGGTGCGCGATGCTCGCGCCGGCGCACGGCGAGCTGGTCAGGTTCAGCTCGGCGGTGATCGGCGCGCCCTGGTTGGTGGTGACGGTCATCGCCCGGGTGCCGTCGGTCGGCAGACCCTTGGTCTCCGGCGTGCCGACGTCCTTGAGGTTGGTGTTCGCCGTCGCGTCCTGCGGCGTCCAGAGGCAGGTGTCCTCCGCGGCCGTGTTCTGCTTCGGGTCGGAGTCGAACGCCCCGAGCGCCCAGGCCGAGCCGGCCACGATCACCGCGAGGACCAGGAAGGCGCCGACACCGGCCTGGATCTGCCGACGCCGCCGCGTGGCTGCCGCCCGGCGTGCCATCTGCCGGTCGAGCTTGGCCCGCGCCAGTTTGCGCTGCCGGTCCCTGCTGGAAGCCACAGGTGCTCCCCTTTCTTCGCCTGATCGTCACCGGCGGCCGGCTCTCCCGGCCCGTCCGGGCGTCGCGTGTGCCGCGCCACACGCCCGCCAGAGTGTACGGCTAGTGACTGGGAATGTGGTGTACGAGGTCCACCCCGTCGCGAGCAGCGCTTATCGGAGGTTGTCACTGTGCCTGTCGGGGCGTGCGGGACGGACGCGGCAAACCCGCTCGGCCCGCCGGATAGGCTGCTGGGCAGGACGACAGCTCGACGGAGAGGACAGCGCCCGTGCTCGTGGCCGGCTTTCCCGCGGACGCCTTCGGCACCAACTGCTACGTGGTCGCCACCGCGCCGGGGGAGCAGTGCGTGGTGGTCGACCCCGGCATCGGGGTGCTCGACCAGCTCGACGCGCTGCTCGCCGAGCACCGCCTGCATCCGGCCGCCGTGCTGCTCACCCACGGCCACCTGGACCACACGTTCTCGGTGGCCCCGGTCTGCGGCGCGCGCGGGATCACCGCGTACGTGCACCCCGGCGACCGGGAGATGCTCGCCGACCCGTCCAAGGGTCTTTCGGCCGACCTGACCTCGCTCTTCGCCGGCCGGCTGAGCTACAGCGAGCCGGACGACGTGGCCGAGCTGACCGACGGCGCCACCCTCACGCTCGCCGGCCTGGAGATCGCCGTCGACCACGCCCCGGGCCATACCGGCGGATCGGTGCTGTTCCGGCTGCCCGGCGCCGGGTCGGGCTGGGAGGCGGACGAGATCTGCCTCTCCGGCGACGTCCTCTTCGCCGGCTCGATCGGCCGCACCGACCTGCCCGGCGGCAGCATGCCGGCCATGCTCGCCAGTCTGCGCGACAAGATCCTCCCGCTGGCCGACGACACCGTCGTGCTGCCCGGCCACGGCCCCAGCACCACCATCGGCCGTGAGCGCGCCAGCAACCCGTACCTCGTCGAGGTCGCCGGCACGTCGCCGGCCGCGCCCACCCGGGGCCTCTAGCTCTCGTCCGCGCCGCGCGCGGACCCACGACACCACCGCGCCGTGGGCGCGGAACCGCAAGGAGTACGCCGATGAGCAAGCCCACGCCCATCTCCGGGTTCCCGGAGTGGACCCCCGGTCAGCGGATGATCGAGCAGTTCGTGCTCGACAAGATCCGGGCCACGTTCGAGCTGTACGGATTCGCCCCGCTGGAGACCCGCGCGGTGGAGCCGCTGGACCAGCTCCTGCGCAAGGGGGAGACCTCCAAGGAGGTCTACGTGATCCGGCGGCTGCACGCCGACGGCGACAGCGGCGGCGGTGACGACCAGCTCGGCCTGCACTTCGACCTGACCGTGCCGTTCGCGCGGTACGTGGTGGAGAACGCCGGCAAGCTGACCTTCCCGTTCCGCCGCTACCAGATCCAGAAGGTGTGGCGGGGGGAGCGGCCGCAGGAGGGGCGCTACCGGGAGTTCGTCCAGGCCGACATCGACATCGTCGACCGGGACACCCTGGCGCCGCACCACGAGGCGGAGATGCCGCTGGTCATCGGGGACGCGCTGCGCGCCCTGCCCATCCCGCCGGTGACGATCCAGGTCAACAACCGCAAGATCTGGGAGGGCTTCTTCCGTGGCATCGGGGTGACCGACTCCGAGGCGGCGCTGCGCAGTGTCGACAAGCTCGACAAGATCGGCCCGGCGAAGGTGGCCGAGCTGCTGGCCGAGACCGCCGGGGCGAGCGAGGCGCAGGCCAAGGCGTGTCTCGCGTTGGCCGAGATCTCCGCGCCGGATGCCTCCTTCGCCGACGCCGTTCGCGCGCTCGGGGTCACCGACCCGCTGCTCGACGAGGGCGTCGAGGAGTTGGTCCGGGTGGTACAGACCGCCGCCGACCACTCGCCCGGCCTCTGCGTGGCCGACCTGCGCATCGCCCGTGGCCTGGACTACTACACCGGCACGGTGTACGAGACGCAGCTCCGCGGCTACGAGCGGTTCGGGTCGATCTGCTCCGGCGGCCGGTACGACAACCTGGCGACCGCGGGAGCCACCTCGTACCCCGGTGTGGGTATCTCGATCGGGGTGACCCGGCTGCTCGGGCTGCTCTTCGGGGCGGGGGAGCTGTCCGTCTCCCGTTCGGTGCCCACCTGTGTGCTGGTGGCGCTGGCCGACGAGGAGCACCGTGCGACAAGCGACCGGATCGCGGCGGCGCTACGTCGTCGGGGTATCGCCACCGAGGTGTCGCCGAGCGCGGCCAAGTTCGGCAAGCAGATCCGCTACGCCGAGCGGCGGGGCATCCCGTACGTCTGGTTCCCCGGGGCCGACGGCACGTCGGACGAGGTGAAGGACATCCGCTCCGGTGAGCAGGTCACGGCCGACGCGCAGGCCTGGACGCCCCCGGCGGGTGACCTGAAACCGGCGGTGGTTTGACGGCTCCACTGGCGCTAACGGTCGCGGGGACCTACGGTAGCGTAAGTTACGCCACCGTAGGGAGTTACTCGTGACCGTGAGCACCGCACTGAGCCAGACCGCCCTGCTCGTCGAGCTGGAGCCGGTCGTCGCGCGAAACCTGGACCGCCATCTCTCGCTGGCGAAGGAGTGGTTTCCGCACGAGTACGTGCCGTGGAGCGACGGTCGTACCTTCGACGGTCCACTCGGCGGTGAGGCGTGGTCGCCCACCGACTCGGCGATCCCGGACGTGGCTCGCACGGCGCTGATCGTGAACCTGCTGACCGAGGACAACCTGCCCTCGTACCACCACGAGATCGCCACCCTGTTCGGTCGTGACGGCGCGTGGGGCACGTGGGTGCACCGGTGGACCGCCGAGGAGGGGCGGCACGGCGTCGCGATCCGCGACTACCTGACCGTGAGCCGTGCCGTCGACCCGGTGGCGTTGGAGCGGGCTCGGATGACGCACATGTCGGAGGGCTACACCAACGCCCACGGCGACGAGGTGCTGCACTCGCTGGCGTACGTCTCGTTCCAGGAACTGGCCACCCGGATCTCGCACCGCAACACCGGCAAGGCCACCGGCGATCCGGTCTGCGAGGCGCTGCTGGCCCGGGTCGCCGCCGACGAGAACCTGCACATGGTCTTCTACCGCAACCTGCTCGCCGCCGCCTTCGAGCTGGCCCCGAGTCAGGCCATGCGGGCCGTCGCCGACGTGGTCGCCGACTTCCAGATGCCCGGCAACGGCATCGAGGGCTTCGCCCGCAAGTCGGTGGCGATCGCCCTCGCCGGCATCTACGACCTGCGCCAGCACCGTGACGAGGTGTTGCAGCCGGTCCTGCGCCAGTGGGACGTCTTCAACGTGACCGGCCTCAACGCCGACGGCGAAGCCGCCCGCGAGCAGCTGGCGGCCCAGCTCGACGTGCTGGAGAACGCCGCAGCCCGCTTCGAAGAAAAGCGCGACGCAAGAGCAGCCCGCCTCGCTACCCGCTAAACCCAACCCGCCCCGCCCCCCGTCCCCGCCCCCGCCCCCCGCCCCCCGCCCCGTCGATCTTGCACTTTCTGTCGTCGCAAATCAGGGCACAGCCCTCGTGTCGACCACTGAAACTGCAAGATCGGCGGCGAGGGGGCGGGGGTGGGGTGCGGGAGGGGAGGGGGGTTGGGGGTTTGGGGTCAGGGGAGGGGGAGGATCAGGCAGGTGCTTGTCGCGTGGGCGACCAGGCGATTGTCCGTGTCGGTCAGGCGGGCTTCGGCCAGGGCGGTGCGGCGTCCACGTTGCAGGACCGTGCCCTCGCAGCGCAGCGTGCCGCTGGTGACGGTGACCGGGCGGAGGAACTTCACGTTGAGGTCCAGCGAGGTGTAGCCGACCCCGGCGGGCAGCGTGGTGTGCACGGCGCACGCGGCGGCGGTGTCCAACAGCGTCGAGAGGACGCCGCCGTGCACGGTGCCCAGCGGGTTGTAGTGGAACTCCTGCGGGACCAGCTCGACGACGACCCGCCCCTCGTCGGCCTCCAACCGAGCCATGTCGATCAGGTGCATCACCGGCGGCGCGGCCAGCTCGCCGGCGATCATCGCGCGGAGCATGTCGAGACCGCTGCGCTGGCCGACCTGGGCGGCGTTGGCCGCCGGGTCCGACCAGGTGAAGGTACGGCTTCGCGCCGGCTCCTGAGTCTGTGTCATGGACGCAGCCTGGCAGGGCGTTGCTGAGTCTGTCAACGAGACCTAGGCTGGTCGGATGAGGCCCGTGGCACTGGACTGGTCGGTGGAGAACTGCACCGTCTCCCGCGCGATGGAGATTCTCGGCGAGCGGTGGACCATGGTGGTGCTGCGGGAGGTCTTCAGCGGCGTACGACGCTTCGACGACATGCGTGTCCGCACCGGCGTGCCGAGGCAGGTTCTCACCAACCGTCTGGCCCTGCTCGTCGAGCGGGGCGTCCTGCGTCGCGAGCCGTACCGGGAGCCCGGCAGTCGACTGCGCCACGAGTACCGGCTGACCGAGATGGGCATGGCCCTCTGGCCGGTGCTGGTCGCCGTGCTCGGGTGGGGTGACCGCTACCTGGCCGACGCCGAGGGTCCGCCGTTGAGCGTCGAGCACCGTGACTGCGGCGCGCCGGTACGCGTCGAGCTGCGCTGCGCCGACGGGCACGCGGTCGCCGACGCCCGCGACGTACTGCCCCGCCCGGGCCCCGGGGCGCGCCGCCGTACCGCCTGACGTCGCCCGCCCGTCTCGGGGGCGACTCGGCGTCGCACGCCTCCACCCACGGGGTGGATCGGCGTCGTACCCGTCCGCCCGTTGTGGCATGGACGGCCTCCGTCGGCGGATGGTGTCCGAAAGAGATCCGCTGGTTCCCGGAGTGTGACGCCAGATGCCCGCGAGCGTGTCCGTGGTGTTGCGGCGGTGTCATCGATGGGGGTCGACGAATTCGGGCGAAACCTGGTCTTGTCAATGATCTTAAGTATGTGAATACTTCAGTTCACTCGACCGGTTTTCGCAGATCGGCCGGGTTGCCCTCGGGTCAGCCACCCCCGGCCAGACCCGCCTCTCCCGCCCAGGAGGTTTGTTACATGCGACCCACGAGGTCATCATTCCGCGTTGCGGCGACCGTTGCCGTGAGCGGAACCCTGGTCGTCGGCTCGCTCATCGGCGCACCCGCCCAGGCCGCCCCCGCCGCCTCGCCCGACGCCGGCGCGGCCCTGTCCGCTCAGCTCGGCGACCGCTCCGCCGGCTCGTACATCGACGCCAGCGGCAAGACCGTCGTCACGGTGACCGACGCCGCCGCCGCCCGCACGGCCAGCAAGGCCGGAGCGAGCGTCAAGTACGTCACCCGTGGCGCCGCCGAGCTCAACCGGGCGACCGCCGAGCTGGAGCGCTCGGCGAAGATCCCAGGCACCGCCTGGTGGAGCGACCCGATCACCAACCAGGTGGTCGTTTCCGTCGACAGCACCGTCACCGGCGCCAAGCTGGAGCGGGTCAAGGCCGCCGCCGCGCGCGCCAACGGCGCGGTGCGGGTCGAGGCCGAGGCCGGCGTGCTCAGCACTCGGATCTCCGGTGGCCAGGCCATCTACACCGGCGGCTACCGCTGCTCGCTCGGCTTCAACGTGCGCAGCGGCAGCACCTACTACTTCCTGACCGCCGGGCACTGCACCAACCTCGGCACCAACTGGTACTCGAACTCCAGCCAGACGACCCTGCTGGGCACCCGTACCGGCACCAGCTTCCCGGGCAACGACTACGGCATCGTGCGGCACAGCAACTCCGCGAACGCCGCCGGTAACGTCTACCTCTACAACGGCAGCTACCGGGACATCACCGGCTCCGGCAACGCGTCTGTCGGCCAGTCGGTGCAGCGCTCCGGCAGCACCACCGGCCTGCGCAGCGGCTCGGTGAGCGCGACCAACGCCACGGTGAACTACGCCGAGGGCTCGGTCTCCGGCCTGATCCGCACCAACGTCTGCGCCGAGGGCGGCGACAGCGGTGGCTCGCTCTTCTCCGGTGGCACCGCGCTCGGCCTCACCTCCGGCGGCAGCGGCAACTGCAGCAGCGGTGGCACGACCTACTTCCAGCCGGTCACCGAGGCCCTGAGCCGCTACGGCGTCAGCGTCTTCTGATCGACGTACCGCACGCGGGCCGCCGGAGCACTCCGGCGGCCCGCGTCGCGCGTCCGGGCTCGCCGGGGGTCGCCCTACGCGATCCGATCCGGTCCGTCGGTCGGCAGCAGCGGATCCGGGGGTACGACACCGGTCGCCGGCACTGCCGGCCCGAGCGACGTGGTGCCGGCGGCCCAGTCGAGGTGCGCCCGGCGCGCCGAGAGCACCGCCAGCAGCGGCCAGAGTGAGACGCCCACCGCCGTCGCCCGCTCGGCCAGGCCGGTCCGGGACCCGCTGGTCACCTCGAACGCGAACCAGCCGAACAGGGCGAGCAGCACGAGCGTCGCGCTCAACGCCACGCCGCGACGGAACGCCCAGGGCGGTTGCGACGCCCGTGGGTGCGCGATGTCCGGGCCGCGCGGTAGCCGAAGCGCCGATCCGGCGGGCCAGAGTGCCAGCGCCAGGACGGCGACGGTCGCCGCGATGCCGTGGCTGAGTGAGCCGCCGACCGTCGGCCGGGGAAAGGCGACGAGCGCGATTGTCGCCACGCCGCCGACGGCCAGCAGGAAGCGGCTGGGCAGACCGGCCGCGTGCAGCACGGCGGCGATCGCCAGGTAACAGCAGCCGAGCAGCACCAGCGCAGTGATCATGATCCAGGCGTCGGTGGCGTCGTGCCCGGCCAGTTCGCTGATGGTGTCCCGGACCGGGTCGTACCCGGCGGGCTGCCGGGCGCCGGCGACCGTCCAGCCGCCCACCAGCAGCACCGGCGCGGCGACCGCCGTGGCGACGCCCCAGTTCGGTACGGCGCGCATCTGGCCACGGTAACCGGCGTGAAGGGCCCGAAGAGCCGGGTTCGCCGGCTCGCCCACCAGCGAATCACGCCGGCCTGACGGGTGCCCCGGAGCGCAGCGGGTCACCCCTGACAGAATGCGGGGTGAGGACTGTTCCACGATGAGGAGTTGCCAGCCGTGATCCGTACCCACAATGCCGGAAGCCTGCGCGCCGCGGACGCCGGCTCGACGGTGACGCTCGCCGGGTGGGTGGCCCGCCGACGCGACCACGGCGGCGTCATCTTCGTCGACCTGCGCGACGGCTCCGGCGTGGTCCAGGTGGTGTTCCGCGAGGAGGACGCGCACGCGCTGCGCAACGAGTTCTGCGTGAAGGTCGTCGGCGAGGTGACCCGCCGCCCGGCCGGCAACGAGAACCCCGACCTGCCCACCGGTGAGGTCGAGGTGACCGTCACCGAGCTGGAGGTGCTCTCCGAGGCCGCGCCGCTGCCGCTGCCCGTGGACGACCAGGTCGAGGCCGGCGACGACATCCGGCTCAAGTACCGCTACCTGGACCTGCGCCGCAGCGGCCCGGCGAACGCGCTGCGGCTGCGCTCGCGTGCCAGCCATCTCGCCCGGGGCGTGCTGCACGAGCGGGACTTCCTGGAGATCGAGACGCCGACGCTGACCCGCTCGACGCCCGAGGGTGCCCGCGACTTCCTGGTGCCGGTGCGGTTGCAGCCAGGCAGCTGGTACGCGCTGCCGCAGTCGCCGCAGCTGTTCAAGCAGCTCCTGATGGTCGGCGGCATGGAGCGGTACTACCAGATCGCCCGCTGCTACCGCGACGAGGACTTCCGCGCCGACCGGCAACCGGAGTTCACCCAGCTCGACATCGAGATGTCCTTCGTGACCGAGGACGACGTGATCGACCTCGGCGAGGCGATCGTCTCGGCGCTGTGGAAGGACCTGGCCGGGCACGAGATCACCCGGCCGATCCCGCGGATCACCTGGCACGACGCCATGGCCCGGTACGGCTCGGACAAGCCGGACCTGCGCTACGGCGTCGAGCTGACCGAGCTGACCGACTATCTGCGCGGCACCGAGTTCCGGGTGTTCGCCGGCGCGATCGACGCGGGCGGCTACGTCGGCGCGGTCGTGATGCCGGGCGGCGCGAGCCAGACCCGCAAGGAGCTGGACGGCTGGCAGGACTGGGCGAAGGCGCGCGGCGCGCGGGGCCTCGCGTACGTGGTGCTGGACGCCGAGACCGGCGAGGCACGCGGCCCGGTGGCGAAGAACCTCTCCGCCGAGCACCTGGGCGGGCTCGCCGACGCGGTCGGCGCCAAGCCGGGCGACGCGGTGTTCTTCGCGGCGAGCGCCACCGCCCGGGAGGCGCAGGAGCTGCTGGGCGCGGCCCGCGTCGAGATCGCCAAGCGGTCCGGCCTGATCGACGAGAGCGCCTGGGCGTTCTGCTGGGTCGTCGACGCGCCGATGTTCGAGCCGGCCTCCGACCAGGGGAATGGCGCGGCGGGCGGCTGGACGGCCGTGCACCACCCGTTCACCTCGCCGAACTCGGAGTGGGTGGACCGGTTCGAGGAGGCGCCGGACCGCGCCCTGGCGTACGCGTACGACATCGTCTGCAACGGCAACGAGATCGGTGGCGGCTCGATCCGTATCCACCGGGGGGACGTGCAGCAGCGGGTCTTCGACCTGCTCGGCATCACCCCCGAGGAGGCGCAGGACAAGTTCGGCTTCCTGCTGGAGGCGTTCAAGTACGGCGCCCCGCCGCACGGCGGTATCGCGTTCGGCTGGGACCGGGTCTGCATGCTGCTGGCCGGCGCGGACTCCATCCGTGAGGTCATCGCGTTCCCGAAGACCCGTGGTGGCTTCGACCCGCTGACCGGCGCGCCCACCCCGATCACCGGCCAGCAGCGCACCGAGGCCGGCATCGACGCCAAGCCCAAGCCGGCCGCCACCGCCCACACCGGCACCGCCGGCCCGGCAGCCCCGGTGGCCGACCCGGTCTGACCCCCGGCCCCCGCACCCCCGGCCCCTGCTTGGTTGATCAAGAGGTTTGCGTCATCATCGCCCCGCGAGATGACGCAAACCTCTTGATCGTCGATGGGGGAGTGGGCTGGAATGCGGGTTCTTGTTGTCGGGGGCAGCGGGTTTCTGGGTCGGGAGGTCTGTCGGCGGGGGGTCAGCGCCGGGTTCTCGGTGGTGGGGACGTATCACTCCGGGTCCGTCGGGGTGGCTGGTGTTGACGGGCGGCGGCTGGACGTGACCGACCGCGCCGCCGCGCGCGCTGGTCGCCGAGGTGCGGCCGGACACCGTGGTCGCGACCCCCTACCGGTACGACGACTGGACGGTCACCGCCGACGGGGCCGCGCACGTCGCCCTCGCCGCCGCCGAGGTGGGGGCGCGGCTGGTGCACCTGTCCAGCGACGCGCTGCACGGTGGCCGTCCCACGCCGTACGCCGACGACGACCCGCCCAGCCCGGTCAACGCGTACGGGGCCGCGAAGGCGGCGGCGGAGACCGCTGTGCGGGCGATCGACCCCGGTGCGTACCTCGCTGATCCTCGGGGAGGGCAGTAAGCAGATCCAGCTCTGCCGCGAGGCGCTGGCCGGTCGGGCCGTTCTGTTCACCGACGAGTTCCGCTGCCCGGTCGACGTCGGCGACCTGGCCGACGCCGTGCTGGAGTTGGCCGGCTCGTCGTACGCCGGGCTGCTCAACGTGGCCGGCGCGGACGCGGTCAGTCGGGCCGAGCTGGGTCTGCTGGTCGCCGAGCGGTTCGGTCTGGACGCGACGGGCCTGAAGACCGCCACGGCCGCCGCCGCTGGCGTGGTCCGCCCCTGCGACGTACGCCTCGACTCCGCCCGCGCCGCCGGTCTGCTGCGGACGCGGCTGCGCGGGGTTCGGGAACTCCTGACCTGACGTCCTGCACACTTCCTATGCACAACTCTTGTGCATAGGAAGTGTGCAGAGATAGTGTGCAGTCATGGCGAATGACGAAGCGACCCGGCGGCCCGCCCCGCGGGAGGTGCGGATCGACAAACGGCAGGTCCGGGTGCTCGCGCACCCGCTGCGGATGCGACTGGTCGGTGCCCTGCGGGTGAGCGGGCCTGCCACCGCCACCACCCTCGCCGCGCTGCTCGGCACCAACACCGGCGCGACCAGCTATCACCTGCGCCAACTCGCCGAGGTCGGGCTGGTCACCGAGGATCCCGACCGGGGCAGCGGACGGCAGCGCTGGTGGCAGGCCGCGCACGACGTCACGAGCTGGGAGCCGAGCGACTTCGACGACGACCCCGACGCCCGTGCCGCGATCGAGTGGATCCAGGGCGACCAGGTGCGACTCCTCGTCGAACACGCCGATCGCTGGTTCGCCACCCAGCACGAGTGGTCCCCCGCCTGGCGGGACGCCTTCGGCATGGGCGACATCTTCCTGACCGTCCCGCCCGAGCGGCTGGAGGCGCTCAAGGCGGAGGTGTGGCAGGTGCTGGAGCGGTACCACCGGGAGGCCGAGTCGGTCGACGCGGCCGAGCCCGCCGACCCGCAGGCCCGCCCGGTGCAGGTCTTCCTGGCCGCCTACCCCCTGCTGGACGGTCCCCGATGAGCGCGAGGAGTGAGCCGGGGTTGCGAGCCCCGCAGTCGCGAATCGGGGTGGCGTCGTGAGCGCGCTGACCGTACGCCAGGTCCGGCGTCGTTACCTCACCCTCTACGGCCTGCGCTGGCTGCCCACGGGGTTGATGATCCCGGTGATGATCCTGCTGATGCAGGAGCGCGGCCTGTCGCTGCCGCAGATCGGCCTGGTCAGCACCGCGCAGGGGCTGCTGGTGCTCGCGCTGGAGCTGCCCACCGGTGGGTTCGCCGACGCCCTCGGCCGCAAGCCGGTCCTGCTCGCCGCCGGAGCCCTCAACCTCGCCTCCCTCGCGGTGTTCGCGGTGGCCGACTCGTTCGCCCTGTTCTTCCTGGTCTGGGCCCTGCAGGGCGTCTACCGCGCGCTGGACAGCGGCCCGCTGGAGTCCTGGTACGTCGACGCGACACTGGCCGCCGACCCGCAGGCCGAGTACGAGAAGGGCCTCGGGTACGCAGGCACCGTCGTCGGTGTGGCCATCGGCGGCGGCGCGCTGCTCAGCGGTGGCCTGGTCGCGCTCGGGCCGGTCGGTCCGGTCAGCGCGCTCACCGTGCCGGTGCTGGCCGCGATCGTCGCCCAGGCGGCCGCATTCGTCGCGCTGCTCGTCCTGCTGGTCGAGGAGCGGCCGGCCACCGGGGTCGCGGCGGTGCGGGCGTCGGTGGTCCAGGCGCCTCGGATGATCGGCGAGGCGGTCGGGCTGCTGCGCCGGTCCCGGGTGCTGCTGGCCCTGGTGGCGGTGGAGCTGTTCTGGGGCTTCGGCATGGTCACGTTCGAGTCGTTGCTGCCGGTCCGGCTCGCCGAGGTGATCGGCAACCCGGACCGGGCCGCCGCGCTCCTCGGGCCGGCCAGCTCGGCCGCCTGGATCGCCAGCGCGGCCGGCGCGGCACTGACCCCGCTGCTGCTGCGCTGGTTCGGGGCGGCTCCGGGCGCGGCCCTGCTGCGCATCCTGCAGGGCGTCACGGTGGTCGGGATGGGGCTGTTCGCCGGGCCGGTCGGCGTGCTGGTGGCCTACCTGGCCTGCTACGCCGTGCACGGCGCGTCGAACCCCCTGCACAGTGGTCTGCTGCACCGCCAGGTCGACGGCCCGTACCGGACCAGCGTGCTCTCGCTGAACTCGATGATGGGACAGCCGGCCGCAGCGTTCGGCGGGGTGGTGCTGACCGCGCTCGCGGCCGCCACCAGCGTGGGTACGGCGATGGTGGTCGGCGCGGTCGTGCTGGCCGTCGCCGCTCCGCTCTACCTGCCCGCCTGGCGGGCCGCCTCCGACCCGGCCGGCGTTCGGCCCGCGTCGGACCCGGCTGTCCCTCGGCCCGCGTCGGACCCGGCCGGCGAACAGGTCGCGGTGAACCCGGCCGGCCCTCGGACCGCCGACGCCCTGCCCGGCCCGCGCCGCGACGGCACGGACCCCACCGCCGCCGTTCCGGTCGAGCGGCGTTAGCGCTCGGGGCCGAGGCGGATCGAGGTACGGGACAGGGTGCTGGTGAAGCCGAGGCGACGGTAGAGACGGACCGCCCCGACGTTGTCCGGGTAGACGCCCAGCGCGACGGTGTCGTGCCGGGACAGCAGCGCCCGGGTCATGCCGGCGGTCAGCGCCGCGCCCAGCCCTCGACCGCGCTGGTCGGGGGCGACCGTCAGGCCGGCCAGGAACCCGATGTCACCCCGGCTGCGGTCCGCGCCGCACGCCACCACACGGTCGCCGGCTCGGATGCCGTACCAGTCGACGACGGTCGGGTCGCCCGGACGCGTGGTGGTGCTCGGGAACGCCTCGTCGACGAGCGCCTCCAGCGCAGGGCGATCGGCGGCGGTCAGCCGTACGACCCGCTGCTCGTCCGGCTGGCGTGGGGGAGCGACGGTGGTCCAGTGGAAGTCCCAGTCGACGTGGTGGGCCACCGCCACCCGCCCGACCGCCAGAGCGGGGTCGAATCGGGGCAGGTGCAGCCGGTGCTCCGGCCGTAGCAGCCCCTCGGCGACCAGCGAGGCGCAGAAATCCAGCACCGGTCCGGCCGGGCCGACGGCGTCGGCGCCGAAGCCGCGCTCGGGTGGCAGCAACCACAGCACGGCGCCGCCGCGCCGCCAGCCGCGCGCCGGGATGCCCGGCGTGAGCGAGAGCCGGACGAACGGATGCGCGTCGGCGGCGGCCAGGATCGTGGCCCGGTCGTGGAGCGCCTGGTCCTCGATGATCATGCTGGTCAGCCTAGGAGCCGGCGTACCGGGCGACCGCGCCGGGCCGCCAGTGCGCCTCGCGCCTCGCGCCTCGCGCCCGAGATCAGCACAACTTCCGGGATGTTGCTGCCTCAGCGGCGCCGGAAACAGCAACATCCCGGACGTTGCGCGGATCTTGATGGGGGAGCCGTCCGCACCCGATCCACGGTGGAGATTGGCGAGCCGACCGATTGGGTACATCACGCGCCGACCCACTGGGAACCCCCACCGGAGGACCGACATGCTCGCCATTCTCGCGGCCATCGTCTTTGGCTTCGCACTGCTGCTCGACCTGCTCGACACCGACTTCGGCGCGCCCGACCTGTTCAACTGGAACACCCTCGTACTCATCGGCCTCTTCCTGCTCTCGCTCTACCTCGGCGGCGTCGGCAGCGGCCCGCGCGGCGGTGGCGGCGGTGGCGGCGGTCGCTGGTACCGGGGTCGCCGTCCCGGTCGTGGCTGACCGAGACCGATCAGCGGTGGCCCGGCCCGCAGCGCGATTCCAGCGTCGCGGGTCGGGCCCGGTACTGTCTTCGTGATGGAGTCCGACGCTCTCTTCTCCCTCGGTGCCCCCACCGGGTCGCGCGGCGCGCCCGAGGGTCCCGCCGGTGTCGACGGCTTCACTCCGGTAGCGGACGATTCGCCCCTGCCTGTCCGCATGCGGCCCGCGAGCCTGGACGAATTGATCGGGCAGGACCACCTGCTCGCCCCCGGCGCGCCGCTGCGGCAACTGGTCTCCGGCGGCGCCGGGATGTCGGTCATCCTGTGGGGACCGCCGGGAAGCGGCAAGACCACCATCGCGCACCTGGTGGCCGGTGCCACCGACCGCCGCTTCGTCGCCCTGTCGGCGCTGTCCGCCGGCGTCAAGGACGTCCGCGCGGTGATCGAGACGGCCCGCCGCCAGCGCCGTTCGGGCGGCCCGCAGACGGTGCTGTTCATCGACGAGGTGCACCGGTTCAGCAAGACCCAGCAGGATTCGCTGCTCGCCGCCGTCGAGGACCGCACGGTCACGCTGCTCGCGGCGACCACCGAGAACCCGTACTTCTCGGTCATCTCACCTCTGCTCTCGCGGTGCGTGCTGCTCACCCTGCAACCGCTCGACGACGATGCCGTACGCGGCCTGCTGCGCCGCGCCGTCGCCGACGAGCGTGGCCTCGGCGGCACGCTCACCCTGGCCGCCGAAGCCGAGGACCATCTCGTCCGGCTCGCCTCCGGTGACGTCCGCAAGGCGTTGACCGCGCTGGAGGCGGCGGCCGCCTCCGCCTCGGCCCTCGGCGTCGAGCGCATCGACCTGGCCACCGCCGAGCAGGCGGTCGACGTGGCGGCGGTGCGCTACGACCGTGACGGCGACGCCCACTACGACGTGGTCAGCGCGTTCATCAAGAGCATGCGTGGCTCGGACGTCGACGCCGCGGTGCACTGGCTGGCCCGGATGCTGGTCGCCGGTGAGGACGCCCGGTTAATCGCCCGGCGGCTGGTGATCTTCGCCAGCGAGGACGTGGGCATGGCCGATCCCACCGCGTTGAGCGTGGCCACCGCCGCCGCGCACGCGGTGGAGTACGTCGGCCTGCCCGAGGTGCAGCTCAATCTCGCCCAGGCCGTGATCCACCTGGCCACCGCGCCGAAGTCGAACTCGGCCACCACCGCGATCGGCGCGGCCATCGCCGACGTACGGGCCGGTCGGGGTGGTTCGGTACCCCGGGGTCTGCGCGACGCGCACTACGCCGGTGCCCGCGGTCTGGGTCACGGCACCGGCTACCGATACCCGCACGATGACCAGCGCGGCGTCGTCACCCAGCAGTACGTCCCCGACGACCTCGTGGGCGTCGACTACTACCAGCCCGGCCCGCACGGTGCGGAACGGTCCGTGGCGACGCGGCTGCCGTTGCTGCGCCGGATCGTACGCGGGCTGCCGGCACCACCGGCCCGCCCGGAAGCCCCGACCGCCGCGCCACCCGCGGCGACCGCCGTAGCCGGGTCGTCCGACGGCTCACCGGTAACGCCGCAGGCCGCGCCAGCGCTTGCCGTTCGGAACGGTCGGGCGGCGACGGGTGTGGACGGTCCCGGCACGACGCAGGACGACGGCACGAACGCCGCAGGAGAGGGTCAACAGTGAGATCGCGTGGTGCGGACCGCCCCGACGAGGGCCCGGACGAGCGGCGTGATCCCCGCGCCAAGGGCCGCCGCTGGGGTCGAGGGCGAGCCGAGGCCGAGCCGGAGGAGCCGGTGGCCGGCGAGGAGTTCGGCTGGATCGACGACCTGCGCTCGGCCAAGCAGCAGCGCGGCGAGTTGAGTCCGGACGGCATGCCCGCCGAGCCCGTACCCCCGCGTACCGGCCTGCCCACGCCGCCGGACGCGCCGCCCGGCCCACGTCGCCCGGACGCCGAGGCCGCCGGGGCGCGCCGCCCGGTCGACGGACCCTGGCCGGGCGAGGCGCCCCCACCCGATCGTCGCCCGGACGCCCGCCCGCCCGCCGATCGGCCGCCTGTCGAGCGTCCGCGTGATGCCGGGCCGCCCGGCGTCCCCGACCAGCCGGCATCGCGTGGCCCACAGCCGGTTCCCGGTGTCGGCCCGCACCCCGCCGCCCCGCCCCGCACACCGCCGGCCGCCCGTCCAGGCGCGGGTGACCCGGCGAACCCCGCAAGCTCCCGCCCGGCCTCCGGCGCTCCCACCGGCCCGACGCGACCGCGTCCGACCGTGGGCCCGTCCGGCCCGCCCCCGGGGTCACCGGCCGCGGGTGCTCCGACCAGCCCCCGTCCAGAGATTCCCGCGCCGACCGGCCGGGCGGAAGCCGTTCCGCCGCTGCGCCGGCCGGACGCCGTACCGCCGGGTCGTCGACCCGCGCCCGATCCGAGTGAGGGCGGCCGGGCGCGCAGCGGTGACGGACTGCCCCCGCCGGGACGGCGTACGACCGAATCGGCCCGCCCCGCCGCCGGCGCTCCCCGCTTCGACGGGCCTGCGCCCGGCGTCGTCGCGCAGGTCGCCGACGGTCTGCGACCCGACCCCGCGATCGCTCATGACCCGCGTACGGCCCGGCGTCGTCCCGGGCCCGTCGACCCGGGGGCACCGGAGCCAGGCCGCCCCGCCGGGGGCGGCCACCGCCGTGCCGCCGAACCGGACGAGCCGGTGGTGCCCCGCTCGGGTAACGCTCCACCGTTGCCCGGCGCGACGCCCACCGGCGCTGTCCCCACCGGCGGCACGGCCACCGATGGCACCGGTCGCCGTCGAGCGGTAGCCGACGAGCAGGACCGACGCGTGCCGACCGGCGCTGAGCCGCAGCCGGACCTGCGGGACCGTCCGGAACGACCGGCCGACTGGCTGCGCCAGGCCGGCCGGTTGCCGCACACCGACCCGGGCCTGCCGGTGGTCAACCGCCGAGGGAACGCCCCACCGGCCGGCGAGCGGCCCGTCGGCCGACGGGCCGCCACACCGCCTGCCGGTGACCTGAACGACCGCTCCGGTGGTCCGCTCGCCGTACCCGATCCGGCCGCGGAGCGTGCCACCGGCCGCCGTGCCGCCGGGCCGCCCGCCGACCCGGGCGCGGACGCGCCCACCGGCCGCCGGGCCGCCCGTGCTCCGGAATCCACCGGCGAGCACCCGACCGGTTCGGTGTCGCAGCCGTCGGTTGCTGGTGAGCGTCCCGTCGGCCGCCGGGGTGCCCCGGGGACCGCCCCGGACCCGATCAACCGACGTCGCCGCCCGTCAGCCGACCCCGCTTCCGAGGGACGGCCCGGCCCGGCGGGCGAGCGCGGCGACGACCCGTACGCCGGTCCGCCCGGCGGCGGACGACCCGCGCCCGGCGCTCCCGTGCGGGGCGCCCGCTCCGGCCCGCCCGGCGGTCGGGCCCGGCTCGCGCCCGGTGACGCGCCGGTCTCCGGCGCCGGCCGCCGTGGGCCCGACGGTGCACCCCGCCCCGACGTCGCCAACACCGACGGTCCGGCGCGTTCGGCGGTGCCGCCGGGTGCCGGCCCCGACGGTCCGTCCCGGTCCCGCCCCGACGGTCCGGCGCGCGCCGCTGTTCCGCCGGGCGGTCCGGACGCCGCGGCCCGCGCCGCTGCCCCACCCGGAGTCGATCCGCAGCGTGCGGCCCGTGGGGCGGCACGACCGGGCGTCGGTCCGGATGGTCCACCTCGGCCCGGTACGGCCCGGCCGCGCCCGGACGGCCCGGCGCGCGCTGCCGTCCCGCCGGGCGTCGGTCCGGATGGTCCGTCCCGTCCCGACGGTCCGCCACGTCCGGACGGTCCGGCGCGCGCCGCCGTCCGCCCGCCAGGGGTCGCCCAGCCACCTGGCGGTGACGTCCGTCCGGGCGCCGAGCAGACTGGCCCCGGGTCGCCCGTGGCCGCCCGTGCCGCTGCCCCGCGACCGGCGGACCGCGCTGCCGGCCGGGCCCTGCCGCCGCCTCGCGAGGGTGTCCGCCCCGAGCCCACCGGTGTCGCCAGCGTGCCGCCGTCCGGCCGTCCCGGCGAGCCGGTCGCCCGCGCCGCCGTCGTGCCCCCGGCCACGGCGGGTCCGCTGGACCGGCCGCCCTCCGAGCCGACCGATGGGCCGCCGGCGCTGCGCGCGGCTGGCCACGACGGCTCGGACGACGACGATGCGGCCCCGGGCGCCCGATCCGAGCAGCACCGGCAGTCGCGTGAACGACGTCGGCTGCGGGTCGCCGTCCTGGCGCTGGTCAGCGTCGTGCTGCTCGGTGCGGTGCCACTCTTCTTCGGCATCCGCACGCTGGGCAGGGACCCGGTCTTCGACAATCTGGACCAGCTCGCCGTGCCCGCGTGGGCCGCGACGAAGACGGTCGACGACGTCAGCGGCAGCCGCTGGTGCCTGCTCGACTGTCGGCTACGCGAGCGCACGGTCACCTCGGAGAAGTCGCCGGAGGAGACGGCGACGGTCTACGAGGAGGCGCTGCGCAACGACGGTTGGCGACCGTGGAAGGTGAGCCGCTGCCCCGAGCAGGGGACGAAGGGCAGCTACACGTGCTGGCGTCAGGACGAGCTGACGCTTGACCTGTGGGTGCGCGCGCCGGCCTGCGTGCCGCCGCCGGTCGACGGGGAGCCGGCGATCGTGCCGTCACCCGCACCGTCGGCCGCTGCGGGGGAGTGCACCGGCTCGTTGGTGTCGGTGAAGGTGCGCAACGCGATCGACGACGAGCGGACCAGGCCGCAGCCCAGCACCGATCCGTCACTGACCGGGGAGGATCCGTTCCCGACGGTCAGCGGCGATCCGCTGGGCGACGTGACACCCTCACCGTCCTGAGCCGCTCTCCATCACGGACGGTAGGGTCTGGGGCTGGCGGACCCACCCGCGCCCGTCGACGGGCGACGGCCCGGTGGGTTCGGTGGGCACCACGGTTGTTGCGTTCCGAGGACGTCGGGTCCGGCGGAAATCTGCTTGAGGAGGACACGCGTGGGCGACATTTTAGAGGTCGCGGCGCTGATCGCGGCGAGCGCGTTCGCGGTGCTGGTGCTCATCCTGACGCTGCCGATCCTGCGGCTGCGGCACACGGTGGACGCCACCACCCGGATGATCAACGACCTCAACGACCGGACGGCACCGCTGCTCGGCGACGTCAACACCACGGTGAAGAACGTCAACATCGCTCTGGAGCAGGTGCAGACCTCGCTCGACGGTGTGAACCTGCAGCTGGCCAAGGTCGACACGATGACCAGCCACGCCCAGAACGTCACCGCCAACGTCGCCAACCTGGCGACGGTGGTCTCCGCCGCAGCCGCGAACCCGCTGGTCAAGGTCGCCGCGTTCGGCTACAGCGTGCGCCGGGCCGCTGCGAGCCGTCGGCACGCCGAGACCGAGCGCGAGGTGCGCGACACCATCAAGCAGCAGCGGCGGGCCGCCCGGCGCGGCAACCGCTGACCGGCCCGGCCACAGGAGGTAGCACGACATGAAGCGTCTGTTCTGGCTCGGCATCGGCGTGGCCGTGGGCGTGGTGGTGGTCCGCAGGGCGACCCGGACCGCACAGGCGTACACCCCGGCCGGCATCGCCAGCTCGTTGTCGGAATCCGCTGGCAGCCTGGCGGAGTCGGTGCGTAGCTTCGTGGAGGACGTCCGGGTCGGGATGGCCGAGCGCGAGCAGGAGATCCACCAGGCGTTCGTCCAGGGCGAGGCGTTCGACGACCAGTTCGCCGAGCTGCGGGAGTCCCCGCGGATCGGCGATCGAGAGATTTTTCCGGAGGAACACCAGCGATGAAGACGGCGGAGATCAAGCGGCGGTACCTCGCGCACTTCGAGGCGAACGGCCATGCCGTGGTGCCGTCCGCTCCGCTGCCCGCCATCAGCGACCCGAACCTGTTGTTCGTCAACGCCGGCATGGTGCAGTTCGTGCCCTACTTCCTGGGCCAGCAGACCCCGCCGTACCAGCGGGCGGTCAGCGTGCAGAAGTGCATCCGTACCCCGGACATCGACGAGGTCGGCAAGACCAGCCGGCACGGCACGTTCTTCCAGATGAACGGCAACTTCTCCTTCGGCGACTACTTCAAGGCCGGGGCGATTCCGCTGGCGTGGGAGTTGTCGACGAAGCCGGTCGCCGAGGGTGGTTACGGGCTTGATCCGGAGCGGATCTGGCCGACGATCTACCTGGACGACGACGAGGCGTACGAGATCTGGCGGTCGGTGGGTGTGCCGGCCGAGCGGATCGTGCGTCGGGGCAAGGCGGACAACTTCTGGTCGATGGGCATCCCCGGGCCGTGCGGTCCGTCGTCCGAGCTGTTCTACGACCGGGGCCCGGAGTACGGCGCCGAGGGTGGTCCGGCGGTCGACGAGGACCGGTACATGGAGTACTGGAACCTCGTGTTCATGCAGTTCGAGCGGGGTCCGGGCACCAACAAGGAGGACTACCCGATCCTGGGTGAGTTGCCGGCGAAGAACATCGACACCGGCATGGGCCTGGAGCGGATGGCCTCGATCCTGCAGGGCGTCGACAACCTGTACGAGATCGACGAGGTCCGGCCGATCCTGGCGCGGGCGGCGGAGCTGACCGGCAAGCGGTACGGCGCGCACTCCGGGCACGTGGCGAGCGAGTCGCACCCGGACGACGTGCGGCTGCGGGTGGTCGCGGATCACGTGCGGACCGCGCTGATGCTGATCGGTGACGGTGTGACCCCGTCGAACGAGGGTCGCGGGTACGTGCTGCGGCGGATCATGCGTCGGGCGATCCGGTCGATCCGGCTGCTGGGCTGGCAGGACCGGGCGCTGCCCGAGCTGCTGCCCGTCGCGCGGGACTGCATGGCGCCGTCGTACCCGGAGCTGGCGACCGACTTCGACCGGATCGCGCAGTACGCGTACGCCGAGGAGGAGGCGTTCCTGTCGACGCTGCGTGCCGGGACGACGATCCTGGACACGGCGATCGCCGAGACCCGCACGGCGGGTGGCACGGCGTTGTCCGGGGCGAAGGCGTTCCAATTGCACGACACGTACGGCTTCCCGATCGACCTGACCCTGGAGATCGCGGCCGAGCAGGGCCTGAAGGTCGACGACGAGGGCTTCCGCCGACTGATGGCCGACCAGCGTACCCGTGCCAAGGCCGACGCGCAGGCCCGCAAGACCGGGCACACCGACGTGTCGGCGTACCGGTCGGTGCTCGACGAGGGCGGCCCGGTGACGTTCACCGGCTACAGCGAGGTGGCCCGCGAGTCGCGGGTGCGCGCGCTGCTGGGCTCGGACGGGCGACGGGCGGCGGCGACCGAGGGCGAGACCGTCGAGTTGGTGCTCGACACGACCCCGTTCTACGCCGAGGGCGGCGGCCAGCAGCCGGACCACGGCATCATCACGGTCGGCGACGGTCAGGTCGAGGTGCTCGACGTGCAGCAGCCGGTGCCGGGCCTGATCGTGCACCGGGCCCGGGTGATCCGGGGCGAGGTGCACCCCGGCGACACCGGCTACGCCGAGATCGACGCCACCCGTCGACGGGCGATCTCCCGGTCGCACACCGCCACCCACCTGGTGCACCAGACCATGCGCAATTTCCTCGGCGAGTCGGCGACCCAGGCGGGTTCGCTGAACGCGCCGGGCCGCCTGCGGTTCGACTTCAACACCCCGACCGGTGTGTCGCCGACCGTCCTGCGCGACGTGGAGCAGCAGGTCAACGAGGTTTTGCTCGCCGACCTGGAGGTGCACGCCTTCATCACCTCGCTGGACGAGGCGCGGCGGATCGGCGCGATGGCGCTCTTCGGCGAGAAGTACGGCGAGGAGGTGCGGGTCGTCGAGGTGGGTGACTACGCCCGCGAGCTGTGCGGCGGCACGCACGTGGCCCGCTCGGCGCAGCTCGGTCTCGTGAAGATCCTCTCCGAGTCGTCGATCGGCTCCGGTGTGCGCCGGGTCGAGGCGCTGGTCGGCATGGACGCCTTCGGCTTCCTGGCCAAGGAACACCTGCTGGTGTCCCGGCTGGCCGAGCTGTACCGGGTGCCCAACGACCAGGTCGCCGACCGGGTGGAGCAGACCGTCACCCAGCTCCGCGACGCGGAGAAGGAGCTGGAGAAGCTGCGCGCCCAGCTCGTGCTCGGCGGGGCGGGTGCGCTCGCCGCGCAGGCCAAGGACGTGCGCGGAGTGGCGTACGTCGGCACCGAGGCGCCGGAGGGCGCGGCCGGTAACGACGTACGGACCCTGGCGCAGGAGATCCGCGGCAAGATCGACCCGGCGCGACCGGCGGTCGTCGCCGTGGCGGCCCGGGCGAACGGCAAGGCCTCGCTGGTGGTGGCGGTCAACGCGGCGGCCCGCAGTCGGGGCATCGCCGCGTCGGACCTGGTGAAGGCGGCGTTCTCCGGGCGCGGCGGGGGAAGCCCCGACCTGGCCCAGGGTGGCGGCCTGCCCGCGACCGAGGCGCCGAACCTCCTGCTCACGGTCGAGAAGGCGATCACCGAGGCGTGATGGACAGTCAGTGTCGACCAGGGCGGGCCATTCGGTCCGCCCTGGTTCGTCGACAGCCTACGGGTGACCGACGGTGACCGGGTTCACACGGGGCGTTCGCCTCGGTGTGGACGTCGGTCAGGTGCGCGTCGGCGTGTCGCGCTCCGATCCGCACGGGGTGCTGGCCACGCCGGTGGTCACCCTCGCCCGCGACCTCACCGCCGCGCCGGACGCGGTGCCGACCGACATTGCCCAGCTCGCGGCACTTGTGGTCGAGCACGAGGCCGTCGAGGTGGTCGTCGGTCTCCCGGTCAACCTGGCCGGTAAACACGGCCCGGCGGCGGTCAGTGTCAAGGCGTACGCTGACCGATTGGTCAATGTGATAGCGCCGATCCCGGTAACGCTTACCGACGAGAGGATGTCGACCGTGGTCGCTTCTCGTAGGCTTGCCGAGCGTGGCGTTCGTGGCAAGCGTCAACGTGCGGTTGTCGATCAGGCGGCCGCGGTGGAGATCCTGCAGAGCTGGCTGGATGCGCAGCGGAGGCGGACGTAATGATCGACGATCTGGACCTTGGGTTCGACGAGCCGGAGCGAGGTGAGAAGGGCCGGCACCGGCGTAGCTTCCGCAAGCGCAAGGGAGGCTCCGGCGGCAGCCGGGGCAAGACGTTCCTGGCTCTGTTGATGGCCCTGGTTCTGCTGGGTGCCATCGGCGGCGGCGCGTTCTACGGGTTCGACCGGATCCAGAACTACTTCGTCACGCCCGACTACGACGGCGCCGGGTCCGGTGAGATCACCGTCGAGATCAAGAACGGCGCGTTGCTGGCCGACATGGCCGACGCCCTGGTCGCGGCCGACGTGGTCAAGAGCCAGAAGGCGTTCATCGAGGCCGCCGAGGCCAACTCGCGCAGCAAGAACATCCAGCCGGGCACGTACAAGCTGCGCAAGCAGATGAGCGGCGCGAGTGCCGTGACGGCCATGCTCGACCTCAAGAACAAGATCGTCAACGGGTTGACCATTCCCGAGGGTCGCACCAGCAAGAACATCTACAAGCTGCTCTCCGACAAGACCAAGATCCCGGTCAAGGAGTTCGAGGCCGCCGCGAAGGACCCGGAGGGGCTCGGCGTCCCGGACTGGTGGTTCAAGCGCGACGACGGCAAGAAGGTCGTCAAGTCCGTTGAGGGCTTCCTCTACCCGGACACGTACGAGATCCCGCCGAAGGCCACCGCCGAGAGCATCCTCAAGCTGATGGTGGACAACTTCCTCTCGGTGACCGGTGAGATGAAGTTCGCCGACCGGGTGCAGAAGGAGCGCAAGGTCAGCCCGTACGAGGCGTTGATCGTGGCGTCGCTGGCCCAGGCCGAGGCCGGTAACAAGGACGACCTCGGCAAGGTCGCCCGGGTGGCCTACAACCGGGCGTACGGCGAGTTCCCGTGCAACTGCCTGGAGATGGACGTCACGGTCAACTACTACCTGGAGTCGATCGGCAAGCCGACCAAGTCGTCGAAGCAGATGACGGCGGCCGAGTTGGACGACCCGAAGAACCCCTACAACCGCAAGCTGTCCGGCATGATCCCGACCCCGATCAACAACCCGGGCAAGCAGGCCCTGGAGGGGGCGATGGCCACGCCGGTGGGCAAGTGGCTGTACTTCGTGGCGATCGACAAGCAGGGGCACTCGGCCTTCGCCGAGACATACGCCGAACACCAGCGCAACGAGGCCAGGGCCCGGGAGGCCGGCATCATCTGACGCTGCACACCGCGAAAAGGCTCCCTTTGCGGCGACCGGAGACATCGGTCGCGCTGGAAAGGGAGCCTTTTCGCGTCAGATCACCTGGGGTGCCACGGTCAGTGGCTCGTCCCCGTCCACGTGCCGGTGCGCGGGTTGAGGAACGTCAAGCAAATACCATCGCCACCGCCGGTGCTGGCTGGTGCGGTCGTCCGTGCGGTCGGTAGGGTCGAGGCGACGTGTACGAAGGGGCGGACATGACGCGGACCGGGACGGCCCGTCGGGCCGCGGTGCTGGGCAAACCCATCGCACACTCGCTCTCCCCGGTGATCCACACCGCCGGGTACGCCGCCGCCGGGTTGACCGGGTGGTCGTACACCCGGATCGAGTGCGCGGCCGCGGAGCTGCCGGATCTGGTCGCCGGCCTGGGCCCGGAGTGGGCCGGGCTGTCGGTGACGATGCCGGGCAAGGAGGCGGCGCTCGCCGTGGCCGACGCCGCGTCGCCCGTCGCCGTCGCGGTCGGCGCGGCCAACACGTTGGTACGCCGACAGGACGGCTCCTGGTACGCGGACAACACCGACGTCGGCGGCATGGTGGACGTGCTCACCGACGCCGGCGTCACCGCCGGCGCGGCGATGACCGTGCTCGGTGCGGGCGGGACGGCCCGCGCCGCGCTCGCCGCCGCCGCACGGTTGGCCTGTTCGTCGGTGACGGTGGTGGCCCGTCGGGCCGAGGCGGTCGAAGGCCTGCGACCGGTCGCCGAGGCGGTCGGCGTTGCGGTGAGCGCCGGCGCCTGGGTGGACGCCCGCCGCCACCTCGCGGCCGACGTGGTCGTCTCCACGGTGCCGAAGGGGGTGGCCGACTTCCTCGCCGGTGAGGCGGACTGGCACGCCGGCGGGGTCTACTTCGACGCGCTCTATGACCCGTGGCCGACCCCCCTGGCGGCGTCCGCGCTCGGGGCCGACGTGCGGGTGACGTCTGGACTGGATCTCCTTCTGGCTCAGGCGGTGGGCCAGTTCGAACAGTTCACTGGCGTACGCGCCCCGGTGGAGGCCATGCGCGCCGCGTTGAAGTCGGCCCGGCCCGACTGACACCCGGAGGTCCAACCTCTCCTTCCATCGACGACGGGCACCTTCGTGTGGCGTGCGCCCGTGGGCTGCACCTATGTCCGGTGCCCTCAGCTCTGGAGCGAAGCGGTAAATATCCGGGTTCGCCGTGAACCAAGGCCGGATCTGGCCCGTTTGGGGGCACGGCGATCTGGCTGTACGGGTGGGGGTGAGTGGGGATGAGTCAAGCGGGTCTTGATGGCGGGGCAACCGCCTGGGTGTTGGTGTCGGCCGTCTTGGTGCTCTTGATGACGCCAGGAGTGGCTTTCTTCTACGGTGGCATGGTTCGCGCCTCCAACGTCGCCGGAACCGTGATGCAGGGTTTCATGACGATCGGTGTCGTCACGGTCCTGTGGTTACTGCTCGGTTACTCCCTGGCCTTCGGGCCGAGCAACTCGGTCGTCGGCGGGTGGTCATTCGTCGGGCTCACCGATCTCGCGGCCGAGGTACCGGGGATCGACCTCGCCGGGGTACCGCCAATGGCCTTCGTGCTGTTCCAGATGATGTTCGCGGTGATCACCCCGGCGCTGATCCTCGGAGCTGGGGCGGAGCGATGGCGTTTCAGTGCCTCGATGATCTTCGTCGCGCTCTGGTCTCTGTTGGTCTACGCGCCGGTGGCGCACTGGCTGTTCTCGCCGCTTGGTTGGGCGCACCAGCTCGGCGCGCTCGACTTCGCCGGTGGAGCGGTGGTACACGCGAACGCCGGTGCGGCGGCGCTTGTCGTCGCTGCGCGTCTGGGGCGTCGGGCGCGCGCGGAGCACCGTCCGCACAACCTGCCGATGATGCTGCTCGGCACGGCGCTGCTCTGGGTCGGCTGGTTCGGCTTCAACGGGGGTTCGGCGCTCCGCGCCAACGACCTGGCCGTGCTCGCGGTCATCAACACGCAGGCGGCCGCCGCAGTGGCGATGATCGCCTGGGCGCTCGTGGAGCGACTTCGGTTCGGCAAGCCGACCACGCTGGGGGCCGCGTCCGGGGCAGTGGCCGGCCTGGTCGCGATCACTCCGGCGGCCGGGTACGTGACGCCTACGAGTGCGCTGCTGATCGGTCTCGCGGCAGGCGTCCTGTGCCACTTCGCAGTGGGGCTCAAGGCGCTCCTCCGACTCGACGACGCGCTCGACGTTGCCGCCGTCCATCTGGGCGGCGGGTTGATCGGCGCGCTCTCGGTCGGCCTCTTCGCCACCGCTTCGGTCAATCCTGGAATAGCGAACGGCCTGTTCTACGGGGGCGGGTACCGGCTGCTCGGAGTGCAGGCGCTGAGCGTCGGCGTGGTGGTCGTGTACTCCGCGGTGGTCTCCTTGATCATCATGGTCTTCGTGTCTCGGATTCGCGGCAACCGCATCGGTGGCCGCGCGGAGAGCGTCGGGGTGGACCTGTCACAGCATGGCGAGACCCCGTACGCGTTCCCGTCGACGCCGCAGCCGGCGGTCCGGTCGTGACCAAGCCAGTTGCCCTCCGCCAACGGCGTGGGCCATGGATCGCAGTCGCGTTGCTGCTGATCACCGTTCTGACCACGGTGTACGCGATGCTCGCCGTGCAGTCGCGCCGCCAGATCGACGCCGACGCAGCTCGGGTCACGAGCGAGCAGCAGGGATTGCGCTACCTGCGGGCAACCACCGACCTGATCAGCGAGTTGACCCGGCTCAGGGCGCAGACGGTGCGCAATACGGTGGTCAACCCCGGCGCGATCCAGCGGGCGGTCGGCGAGCTCGATGCGCTCGACGGACGCGAGGGTCAGGCGCTCGGCCTTGGCCAGCGTTGGTCCGGATTACGTCCGAAGGTCAAGCAGCTCGTGGACGACAGGCCGACCGGGCGTCAAGCGCTCGACCGGTACAGCGAGGTGCTCACTCTCGCGGTGGACATGGCCGCCAAGGTATTGCGTCTCGCACATCTGAACGGCAGTGCGGACAGCTACGGCAGCTTCCTTGCCGATGCGAGTTTCGTTCAGCTGCCCATCGTGCTGACCGGCGCGAATCTGGTGGCTGACCAGGCTTACCTCGGTGACAAGTCCGGGTCGACCGCGGTCGCCATCGCGGTGACCCGCGCGCAGGTGGCGGCTGCGGCCGCCGCGATTGAGGCCGGTCTGCGGGTCGTGACCGAAGCGGCTGGTCACGCTGCGCTGATCGAGCCCCTGGACTCGTTCCGCGACACCGTCAGCCGGTTCGGCGACACTGCGCTGGCCGGTACGGCCGGGAAGAACGCAAGCGCTGCCATGGCGGTACAGCTGCAGGACGCGAGCCTGAACGTGGCCGACGCGATGTCCAGCGAGCTGGATCGGCTACTCAAGGACACCGTTCGCTCCCTCGACAGGCTCCGGCAACAGCAAATGGCTATGGTGATCGTCGGGGCATTGGTTGGGCTGCTGCTGTTCTGGTGGGCGGTGCCCGCCCGCGAACGGGAGTCGGGTGACGAGCGGGACGAGGAGGTTGGCACGCAGCCGATCGCCGACATCGCGTCCCTGTCCGTCGCGATGCCGGAGGTTGATGCTCGGGAACTGCTCGCAACCGAAGAACTGCTTCGAGTCGGGCGCGGGGTACGACCTCGAGCGGATGACGAAGAGTTGTCAGATGCTTAGCGGACTCCGCGTTACGCAGCGACTCAGTCTCCTCTCGCTGCTGTCGGTGGCCGTGGCGCTGTGCGCCACCGTGCCGCTCGTCGCGCGGGGCATCGACCAGGCGCGCTCGGCTGCCGTCGTCGCGGACAGTGCGAAGACTGCGCGGTCGGTGAGTCGGCTGATCCGGGACCTACAGCGAGAGCGCCTGCTCGTCGTGGGACGGCTCGGCGGAGCGCCGGTCGGGCACGATGCGCTTCCTGTGCAGATGCAACAGGTGGACGACAGCTGGGAGAGCGTGGCACGTGTGCTGCCGTCCACCGCCGGCACCGAGCTCCGTACGGTGCTGGACCAACCGGGTCGCCTGCGAGAGCTTCGCGCCCCAGGTTCGGCGGGCGCCCGCGACGCGGCGAAGCTCGCCCTTGGCTACGACGATCTGATCCGGGAACTGCTCGATGGTCTACGGCTGACCGCCTCAGCAGGTGTCGACGCGTCGGGGCTGCGACGGACGGCGGCGGTGGATTCCCTGCTGCGACTGGATGAGGCGACCAGCCAGAGCCTCACCGCGGTGCTACTCGAGCTGGTGGACCCGAGCGAAGCCCAGCGGTGGGCGGCCTCGGCGGAGTCTGCGGCGGTGGTATATCGGGAGATTTTCCGGCAGCAGGGGGACGCGCACCACCAGGCGTTGGTAGCTGCGGCGGAGACAGGACCAACGTTCGGGCGAGCACGAGCGGCGGTGGCCGCTGTGACGAGTCGTCGCGCATCAGCACGGGTTCCTCCGATCAGTCGGCAGATGTCGATGGTTGAGGCTGCGCTCTCCACTCGGCAGGAGGTCCAGGACGAGATCACCCGCGATACGACGCAGCGGGCGGTGGACGCCGCCGTCGCTGCCCGCCGCGCCGCCGGCCTGGAGGTCGGGGTGGTCGCGGGACTGCTAACCGCGATCTGGCTCTTCGCTGTCGCGGTGAACAGGTCTGTGGCACGGCCCCTGCGGCGGATGACGCGCGCGGCCAACGCGGTAGCCGACCTCGCTGCTCACCAGATGACACGGATCAACGAGCTCGAGTACGACGAAGATGAACGTCAACCCAAGTTCGCCGCCGTGATGCTGCGGTCGGCTGATGAGATCGGCGAACTCGCATCAGCGTTCAACCGTGTGCAGGCGACCGCAGCGCTGCTGTTGCAGCAACAGGCACTCAACCGGCGCAACGTGTCGATGATGTTCGTCAACATCGCGAACCGCACTCGTAGCCTGGTCGAGCGGCAGGTAGCTCGTATCGACCAGTTGGAGCGCGACGAGTCCAGTGAAGAGCGGCTTGCCCAGTTGTACCAGTTGGACCACCTGACCAGCCGGCTCCGGCGGGGGACCGAGAGCCTGCTCGCGATCGCCGGCCGACGGGACGATGAGCAGTTGGGTGCGCACTCCCCGACACCTTTGATCGACGTCATTCGCTCCGCGATCGGCGAGATCGAGCGTTATGAGAATGTTCACCTGGAATCGGTGGCCAACGCAACGGTGGCGGCGGGTGCCGTGGCCGACCTGACCCTGATCCTTGCCGAGTTGCTGGAAAACGCGACATCATTCTCGCCGCCGTCCGCGCCAGTCGTCGTCTCGGCGAGCCTGACTTCGGAGTGCATGATTCGCATCGTCGACTCCGGTATCGGCATGAGGCCGGCCCGGATCGTCGAGGAGAACAGTCGACTTGTCTCGGTGGGACGGCCTGACGTCGCGCCGACCACCATGCTCGGATTGATCGTGGTGGGGCGGCTGGCCCGGAGGCACGGGATGACGGTACGGCTGATGCCGTCGCCGGTCACCGGGGTGACCGTCGAGGTCACGGTTCCGCAGCACATGTTGTTGCACCTGAACGTTGATCAACCGGCGGCCCGGCCGCCGCGAGGAGGGGCTGAGCCCGCGCCGGTGCGACGGGCAGCGCCGAATGCCCCCGCCCTCACCCCCGTCGCCGTGGGTGTCGAAGCGTCGCCTCGACCGCTGACCGAGGCGTTCGGTGACCGTGCCTTCAACTGGTGGACTGGCCGGTTGGACGCTGCTGCCGAGACGCCTGGCCATCAGGTTCGGCTGCCAACTGTTCCGCGTGGTGGTCAGCCCGAGACGACACCACCCCGAACGGCACCAGATTCGGAAGCTGCCGAAGTGCGTGCTGGGCTGCGGCGACGCCGGCCGGGTGCAACCCAGGCGACCCTGGACTGGGATGGTCCGGCCCGGTCCGAGCCCGCAGGTTGGAGCGGGCAGCACGAAACTCCGCCGTACCCATCCCGACGTCCGGAGGTGGAGCGCGCCGAGTTGGACGAGATGGTCCGTGCGGAGGCGCGAGCTGCGGGCGCGGTCGAGCCCGGTCCGCGTGGGCCAGGTCGTGACACGCAGACGTCAGCCGGGCGGGCCGCGGATATCGGGCCATTGCCGCCGCGCGTTGTCGACTTCTCGACGGCTCGCGGGACCGCGCAGGTCAGCCCCGGTGGTTTGCAACGGCGCCGCCCGGGAGAGCATCTCAACCTGGAGTTGGCCGAGGAACTCAGCGCCGACACACGCTATCGGGCGGCAGAGCCACCCACCGAAAGGCTGAGCGTGCGGCGTGATCCCGAGGCCGAACGGGCAGCACTCGACGATTTTCACGATGGGCTCGCTCGGGCGGCGACCCTCCACAACAACCGGAGCGGACGATGACAGCAGGCGGGCACCAGACAAGCAACGAGGCGCAGCAGTTCAACTGGCTGCTCGAGAGGTTCGCCAGCGATACCGCGGGCGTCCTGGAGGCGATCGCGGTCTCCTCCGACGGGTTGCTCGTGGCGCTCTCCGCCACCCTCTCTCGCACGGACGCCGACCGACTCTCCGCCATCACCTCCGCCCTCTCGAGCCTGGCGAGCGGCACCTCGCGTGTGTACGACCTCGGTGCCACGAACAAGGTCATCATCGACATGCAGCGGGGCTATCTGCTGGTCAGCGCTATCAACACACGTTGTTCACTCGGAGTGCTCGCGCAGAAGGACGCCAGCCTGGGCAACCTCGCCTATGAGATGGCGGTCTTCGCCAATCACGCCGGCCCGGTACTCACGCCGCAGCTCATTGACGAACTGAAGCTCACGGTCCGGGTCTGACCGGGGTGGTCGCGGACGGGGCTCACGAGACGGCAGGAGCACGACATCGCCAGGTGTCCCGGGTGCGGCCTTATCTGCTGACCGGCGGTCGAGTACGCCCCATGGGGGTGACGTTGAACATGGCAGCGCAGGTGATGGCTACCCGCGACGGCCTGCTAGGGGCGTCCCGCCTGCACTACGAGCATCGGGACATCGTGGAGTTCTGCAGGGAGTGGGTAGCGATCGCCGAGATCTCCGTCCACGTCGGGCTGCATCTCGGAGTCACGCGAGTACTGGTCGCCGACCTGATCGCGCTGAAATTTCTCACCACTCGCGGATTGGACCTCCCCGAGGACCGGCAGACGCAGATCATCGAAAGGGTTATCCGTGGACTTACCGCAATTCGCTGACCCGGCTGCCGAAAGCGCCCGGCCGCCCGTACCGGTGAAGATCGTCATCGCGGGTGGTTTCGGAGTGGGCAAGACCACTGCGGTCTCTCAGGTCTCCGAAGTTCCCGTGCTGACCACCGAGGCGCCGATGACCGAGGCCGCGGCCGCACTCGACCGCGCCGAGGAGGTGCCGGACAAGACGACCACGACAGTTGCGCTGGACTTTGGTCGCATCACCATCGACGACGAGATCAAGTTCTACCTCTTTGGCACGCCGGGCCAGGACCGTTTCGGTTTCATGTGGCGCGATCTCACCGAGGGGGCGCTCGGCGCTCTGGTGATTGTCGACGCGCGTCGCCTCGACGACTGTTATCCAGCAGTCGACTATTTCGAGCGAACCGGCATTCCCTTCGGGGTGGCCGTCAACCTGTTCGACGGCATGTTGACCCATGATCTTGACGATGTGCGGTGGGCTCTGGCGGTCTCCGACGACACGCCGCTGATCACCTTCGACGCCCGCGACCGTGGATCGGTGCTGGATGCACTGCTGGTGGTGCTGCGCCGCAGTCTGACGATGCCGCGGCGGGTGGGCCTACCGGTCGACGTTGCGGGCCTGTGAGTGAGGGCCCGATGCTGCTACCCCGCCGCGCCTCCGGGAGCGACTAGCCTTCCGCGAGCTTTCTTAGCTGAGAGTTAAGACGCGCTTACGGAAAACTGTCCTACCGACGACATGCCCTGGTCATCGATACGCTGCTGACGGTTATCGCACCAGACACAGGGAGTTCTCCTTGACCAGGCATGGACTGCACCGCATCACCCGGTTCCGCAACGGCCCCCGACGCAAGGCGATCGCCATCGGCGTCGTCGGCGGTTCGGTGGTGGCCGGCATCGTGGCGACCATGATGCCCCTGTTGGCAAGCGACGACCTGTCGATCCGCGCGGTGGCCGACACCACCGCGACAGTGGTCTCCCAGGACGGCGACAACTCCACCAAGGGGACCCTGGCGACCTGCGCGGCGCGCTGCGACGGCAACCCGCGCGGTGGTCGGGAGGCGGTCGTCGAGTTCGCGGTGACCACGCTCCCCGCCGCCGCCGTCAACGTCCGGGCGACCCTGCGCATGCACGCCTGGCAGCAGTTCGCCGCCACGGTGACCGCGCACGCCTCGTCGGTGAGCGCCCGCGAGGCGCGGCCGGCCCCGGCGAAGGCGGGAGCCGTGCTGGACACCGTGTCCGGTGTGGCCAAGGGCGCCAACGAGTGGGACGTCTCCAAGCTGGTCACCGGCAACGGCACCTTCACGGTGTCGCTGGCCCAGACCGGCCTGGAGACCCGCGTCTACTGGGCCTCGGTCGAGAACCGCAACACCGATCTGCGGCCCAGCCTGGTGATCAAGTACGACCTGGGCAGTGGGCCGACGTCGGCGCCGACCACGCGACCGGCGCCGCCGCCCTCGCCGACGGTCGCGCCGACGACAGCAGCACCCCGGCCCACGCCGACGGTGGCCCCGACGCGTACGCCGACGCCGACCGGGAGCCCCACCCTCCCGTCCGGCAAGTGCGGTCAGGTGTCCGACACGCTCGTGCCCTCCTGTGGCGCCTGGTGGGGGATGTACTCACCCGCCAACGCCGGCAGCGGCTGGGACCACGGTAAGGCGATCACCGACGTGGAAGCCCAGGTCGGGCGCAAGTTCGACATCGTGCACCGGTACCACGACTTCTCCAACGCCGGCAGCAACGGGGCGTTCCCCGACGCCTACGAGCAGGAGCAGATGCGCCAGGGCCGGCTGATGTTCTTCGCCTGGGAGTCGCGCGACTTCTCCGCCGGCACGACGCTGAAGTGGTCCGACATCTACAGCGGCCGGCAGGACGCGACAATCGACGCGGTCGCCGGTCGCATCCGGGCCGCCAAGGTGCCGGTGTTCATGGGCTTCGACCACGAGCCGGAGGACGAGCCGGGCAAGGGGAGCGACGCCGAATTCGTCCAGGCCTGGAAGTACGTGTACGAGCGGTTCGCCAAGGCGGGCGCGGACAATGCCGTCTGGGTGTGGACGATGATGGGCTGGTCCGGTCACTACTCGCGGTACGCCGGCCTCTACCCCGGTGACCGGTACGTCGACTGGGTGGCCTACGACCCGTACAACTTCCACGTCTGCAACGGCAGCACGGTGTGGAAGAGCCCGAGCACGACAGTGGACGGCTTCTACCGGTGGCTCGACGAGAACGGCATCGGTGCGGGCAAGCCACGGATGCTCGCCGAGTTCGGTACGAACTTCGACGCCAAGGACCCGGGCGCGAAGCAGCGCTGGTTCCAGGAGTTCCCGGCGGCCCTGAAGGCGCACCCGAAGATCAAGGCCGCCATCTACTTCAATTCGCCGGGCATGACGACCCGCACGGCGACCTGTGACATGACGATGAACCACGAGGCCTCCGCCGTGGCCGGGTTCACCCAGGCCGGCAAGGACGACTACCTGCGGCAGCCGACCGGGGGGAGCCGCTGACACGTGTGACGACACTGTGAACACAGCCGCCGTTCATCGGAGATCTACCAGCTGATCTTCCGGCGTTCTGTCGGCTAGCAGATTCACGCACCGCCCAATCGGCGGATGCGCCTACCAGGCTGGGCGAGGCACGCTACCTCGGGTTCTCATCCATCTTGGAGGCGTAGCGTGCCCACACTCTCGCACTCATGGCGTTTGTCAGGTCGACGTCGTACCCGGGCGGGGGTGGTCGCGCTGGCGGTCGCCGCCGCCGTGCTCAGCGCCCCCACGGCCTCCTCGGCGGCGGTGGTACCGGCCCCCGGAACCGCGACCCTGGTGTCGGGGAATCCCGCCGACATCACCCCGCACGCCCGCGACGGTGAGACCCGCGCCTTCGCGCAGGTCGGCAACACCGTGTTCGTCGGCGGCAGCTTCACCCAGCTCCGGCAGACCGCCACGTCCGCGTGGGTCACGCAGCGCTACCTCTTCGCGTACGACCGCACCACGGGCACGATGTCCACCAGCTTCCTGCCGGTGCTCGACGGCGCGGTCAACACGCTGCTGGCGGGGCCCGGTGGCACGCTGATCGTCGGCGGCGCCTTCAAGAACGTCAACGGGGTCTCCCGCAAGAACCTGGTCGCGCTGAACCCGAGCACCGGCGCGATCATCGACAGTTGGGTGGGCCGCTCCGACGGCGGCACCGTCCGGGATGTGGCGCTGTCGGGCAACTGGCTCTACGTGGCCGGCGCGTTCAACTGGCTCAACGGCACCGCGCACGCCGGTCTCGGCCGGCTGAACGCGACCACCGGCGCGATCGACCCCACGTTCTCCGTCGACGCCACCGTCGGGCGGCACAGCACCACCTCGTACGTGTGGACCATCGACGTCACCCCCGACGGCAACACCCTGGCGGTCGGCGGCAACTTCACGCTCCTCAACGACCTGCCGCGCAACCAGATCGCGCTCGTCGACGTCTCCGGCACCCCGACGGTGCTGGACTGGAGCAGCGAGAAGTACGTCGCGCCGTGCGCCGCCCCGACGACCTTCGTGCACTACGTGCAGGACATCAAGTTCGGCGAGGACGGCACCTGGTTCGTGGTCGGTAGCAACGGTGGTGGTGGCTGGCCGACCGCGTACTGCGACGCGCTGGCCCGCTTCGAGACCGCGGCGCGCGGCACCGGTCAGGTCGGCACCTGGATCAACTTCACCGGCAACGACACCATCACCTCGGTCGAGGTGGCCGACAACGTCATCTACCTTGGTGGGCACTTCCGCTGGTTGAACAACCCGAACGCCAGCGACAACGCCGGTACGGGCGCGATCGACCGGCTCGGCATCGGCGCGGTCACCCCGGCCACCGGCATGCCGGTGAACTGGAACCCGCGTCGCAGTGGCAGCGCCTCGATGCCGTCCGGCACCACCGCCTGGGGCTCGTCGGTGCCGGTGCTCTGGCGCGGCTCGGACGGTCTCTACTTCGGGCACAACTCGGACGGCATGGGCGAGGAGTACCACGGGCGGCTCGGTATGTTCCCGCTCGCCGGCGGTCGCACCTTCACGGCGAAGAATCCGCCGAGCGGTAGCAGTGGCTACCTCTATCTGGGCACCGGCGCGGGCGCCGTGTCGAAGGTGCCGTTCGACAGCGCGACGCTGGGTGCGGCGACCACCGTCAGCCAGCCCACGTACACCGCGTCCGGCGCGACCTGGCGGGTGGACGACCGGATCTACTGGGCGCACACGGTGGCCGGTACGCCCACCGGTAGCCGGATCGACGTCTCGTTGTTCAACGGCGGCGCGATCGGCTCGCCGTGGGAGGCGTCCGGCTACAACGACTGGTTCAACCCGGCGGCTCTCACCGGCGCCTTCTATCTCGACGGTCGGCTCTACTACACCCGTACCGGGGCCAACAGCCTCTACTACCGCTACTTCGAGATCGACGGCAGCTACCTCGGTGCCACCGAGTTCGCGTTGCCGACGAGTGGTGTCACCTGGTCGAGCGTGCGTGGCATGGCCTGGGTGGACGGTCGGATCGTCTACGGTGCGACTGACGGCGGGTTGCGCAGCGTCCCGTTCGACCCGACGGCCGCGCCGGCCGCTGTCGTCAACGGCACCGCGACGACGCTCATCGCCGCAGCGACACCCGAGTTGTCCTGGTCCGTCCCCTCGATGTTCTTCTCCGTACAGTGACGGTCAACCAAACGTAACGGAGGATCGGTAGATTGTTCACGTCGGGTCGGCGGCGGTACCACCGCCGCCGGCCCCGCGATGTGGGGAGGGGTCGTTGGTCGGCGGCGCTGGATTCCGCGCGAAACGGGCGGTCCACCTGGTTTTCGCGTTCAAACGCGCCTGGTACAGGTTGCGTTACCGGCGGTTGACCCTCGGGCGGGACGTGCAGATCCGAGGCCGGATCAGGTTGCGCAGGGGCGTACGGGTCAGCATCGGCGACCGTACCCGCCTCAACAAGTTGGTCCGCTTCGCCGGCCCCGGCGAGGTACGCGTCGGCGCCGACTGTCTGCTCAACGCCACCTGGATCGGCACCTGGACGTCGGTGACCGTCGGGGACCGGTGCCTGCTGTCCGACTGCGAACTGCTCGACAACGACTTCCACAATCTGCCGCCCGACCAGCGACACGCGCCACCGGGGCCGGCCACCCGCGCCCCGATCGTGCTGGAGGAGAACGTGTGGGTCGGCGCGCACGCCCTGGTGCTCAAGGGGGTCCGTGTCGGCCGGGACAGCGTCGTGGGCGCGGCAGCGGTGGTACGGACCGACGTGCCGCCGGGCGTCGTCGTGGTGGGCAATCCTCAACAGACGGTGAAGAAGTTCCATGACTGACGCGACACCCGCCTCCTGGCCGCCCGCCTCGTCGAGCCCCGATGCCACCCGCGTCGTCACACTCTCCGACCTGCTGCGGGTGCCGATGCACCGGCTGCGCCTGGTGGCCGCCGTCGCTCTGGTCGGCCTGCTCGCCGCCCTGGGCTACGTGCTGCTGGTGCCGGCGGCGGTGACCGCCAGCGCGGTCGTGGCGGTCCGACCGGTGGTCACCGACGCCTTCACCCCCAGCGGCGCCGGCGCCGACCGCGCCGTCAACATGAACGTGGAGAGCGGCCTCGCCACCGGCACCGAGGTGGTCCAGCGGCTCGCCAACGCCCTCGGGGCCGCGCCGCGTGACATCCGCAACGGCCTCGAGGTCGAGGTGCCCACCGGCGGGCAGATCCTGCGCTTCACCTATCAGACGCACGACGCGCAGCGGGCCGTGCAGGGCGCCAACCTCGCCGCGCAGGCCTACCTCGACGTGCGACGCGCCATGTACGAGCAGCAGCGTGCCGAGATGCTGCGCTCCTACGACGCCAGCATCACCAAGGTCGTCGCCCAGCAGGCAGCGGTGCAGAAGCGCGCGAGCAGCGCCAAGGGCACCGCCGCCGGCGATGCGGCACTGGCCGAGCTGTCCGGCATCAACAACCAGCTCACCCAGCTCAACGCGGCCCGCACCGAGATCGCCGCGGTCGACATCAACCCCGGCTGGGTCACCCAGACCGCCGAACAGGCGCTGGTGACCTCCGCCGGGCACCGGCCGCTCTACCTGGTCGCCGGCCTGCTGGGCGGCGCGCTGATCGGCGTCGTGCTGGCGTACGCGTGGGAGTCCGCGGACCGGCGGGTCCGCTCGGTCACCGACGGCCGTGCGGCCACCGGCCTGCCACTGCTCGGCACGGTACGCAGGCCGCCGTTCCGGGGCAGTCCGCGAGCGGTCGACGCGGACATCCGCTACGTGGCGATGGCGGTCGCCGAACGGGTGCGCCAGCCGGCCCGGGTCGCGCTGGTCACCTCCCGCGAGGACGCCACGGCGCTCACCGCCGGGCTGGCCGTGGCGCTCGCCGCCGACGGTCGGGAGGTCTTCGTCGCCGACGACAGCGGCCGCATCGAGCGCCTGCGCGCCGGCGTCCTCGCCGACCGTGGGCGGCTGCCCGTCGACCCGTCCCGACCGCTGGTGCCCAAGCCGCGCCCGGCCGGCACCCCGGCGGCGAGCGGTGCTTCCGCGGAGAACCCGGCACCCCGGCGGCCCTCCCCGCATCCGCCCGGCGCACGTCCGTCCACCGATCCGGACGCCACGCTCACTCTGCCCCGGGTCGCGTCGGCCCGCCCCGACAACGGAAAGCCGGCCTCGGCGGACGAGGTGACCGTGGGGGTGGGCAGCGTCCGCTTCGGCACCTGGCGGCAGGGCGCCGACCATGGTCTGGTGCTGTTCAACGCGCCGCCGGCGGAGTCCGACGAGCGCGGCGTGGCGGTCGCCCGGCAGGGCAGCGCCGTGGTGGTCATCGAGCGGGACCGCACGCGCCAGAGCGACCTGCGGCGGCTCGTCGAGCGGCTGCGTGCTGCCGGAGTCACCCCGCTGGGCTTCGTGCTCACCCGCAACGGCCGGGCCTGATCGGTGTCGGTCACCCGCGCCCCGGCGACCGAGCAGCCACCCGGCGGCACACCGACCGCCGCCGCGCCGCCGCCGACACCGCCTCCGGCCCGGTTGCCGCTCTGGCCCCTGGCGTTGATGTTCGGGCTCGTGCCGCTGTGGTGGTTGCTCGGGGCGTTCTACCTGGGCTGGCCACTGCTGGGCGCACTGCTGCTCGCGTTGCTGCTCGCCCGGGGCCGGGTGCCGCTGCCTCCGGCGGCCGGCATCTGGCTGCTGTTCCTGGCGATCGTGGTCGTCAGCGCCACGCAACTTCCCTCGCCGGCCTCGCTGCTGACGTTCGCGCTGCGTCTGGCCTTCTACCTGACCGCGTTGGTGGTCGGCGTCTACGTCTACGTCGCCGCCCGGGAACGGGCCGACCTCGTGGCGGTGCTCACCCCACTCTGCGCGTTCTGGTTCGCGCTGGTGGTGCTGGGCTGGCTCGGGGTGCTGGTGCCCCGGTTCGCGTTGGCCACCCCGATGGAGGTGCTGCTGCCGGCCGGCGTCGCCCGTACCCCGTTCATCCAGGACATGGTGCACGTGACCACAGCGGAGTACAGCCCCCGCTCGCTCAACCCGATCTACCGGCCCGCGGCGCCGTTCGCGTACACCAACAACTACGGCAGCGCGTACGCGATGACGCTGCCGTGCGTGGTGGCGTACACCATGCTGCGCCGTCGCGGGCTGTTGCGGTGGACGCTGCTGGCGTCGTTGCCGCTGTCGTTGGCCCCGGCGTTCCTCACCCTGAACCGGGCGATGTTCCTCAGCCTCGGCGCGGGGCTCGCGGTGCTGGGGGTTCGGGCCAGCCTGCGCGGCAACGTCCGCGTCGCCGCGTCCATCGTCGGCGTGGTGGTGATCGGAGGGTTGGCCACGCTCGTCATCCCGATCACCGAGTTGATCAACAAGCGCGTCGACTCCAGCGACACCAACACCGACCGGTTGTCGCTCTACACCGAGGTGATCCGCCGGGTGCAGGATTCCCCGTGGCTGGGCTACGGCGCTCCGGTGAACGTGGACACCGTCTCGGCGGACGCGCCGATCGGCACCCAGGGACAGCTGTGGATGGTGCTGTTCAGTCACGGCGTACCGGCGCTGCTCTGTTTTCTCGGTTGGTTCGTGGCCGCCGCGGTGATCTGCGCGCGGGCGACGTCGGCGGCCGGTCAGTGGCTGGCGGTGGTGCCGGTGGTGTGCCTCGTGCAGATCCCGTTCTACGGCATGGCCAACCAGAACCTGGCGGTCGCCTTCTTCGCGGTCGGCTTCGCCATGGCGCTCACCGAACGCGAACGCGCGCCCCGCCCGCAGCCGTGGCATCCGCCGCTCGCGCCTGCCCTGGCGGCGCCGGCATGACCGCCGCCACCCGGGAGCCGGCCGGCGTCGGCCGGGACGGCCCGTCGGGCGGCGCGGCTCCCGACACCGGCGCGGTCGAGACGCGCCGCAGCGCCCGCAGCGGGGTGGCCGGGCTGCTCGGCGCGGCCACCAGCGGCCTGTTCGGGTTCGTGCTGGCCGTGGTGATAACCCGGGGGTACGGGACGGCCGGCGCGGGGGCGTTCTTCGCCGCGATCGGCGTGGTGACCGTGGCCACCGCGGTCTGCACGCTCGGCGCGGAGACCGGTCTCATGTGGGCGGTGCCCCGGCGGCGTCTCGGCGTCCGGGGGGACGCGGCCCGGGTGCTGCCGGTGGCGCTGATCCCACCGCTGCTGGCCGGGTTGGTCGTCGCCGTCGGGGGAGCGCTGAGCGCCGACGCGCTCGCCCCCCGCCTGCTGAGCGGGTCGGGCGACGAGGGCCACGGGTTGCTGACGCTGACCTTCGCCGCCGTGCCGGTGGTGGTGGCGATGACCCTGCTGCTGGCCGCGTTGCGCTGCGTGCGACCCATCCGCGCGTACGTCGGCGTGCAGTTCCTCCTGCTCCCGGTAGCCCGCCCGGCGCTGGTCGGCGCCGCCGCGCTGGTGGGTGGCGGCCTGCTCGCCGGCATGACCGGCTGGTTGGTGCCGGCGGCGCTGGCCCTGCTGGTCTGCCTGGTGCTGGTGGCCGGGCCGCTCGGGCTGGGCCGGGGCGCCGCGTGGCGGCCGGACCGCGCCGACTGGTCGACGTTCTGGCGCTTCGCGCTGCCGCGGGCCGCCTCGGCGGCCATCGACGCGGGCAGCATGTGGGTGGGTGTGCTGCTGACGTCGGTGCTGGCCGGACCGACCGACGCGGGTGTGTTCGGCGCGGTCGGCCGCTACGTGCTGGCCGGCCAGCTCGCCATGCAGGGCCTGCGGGTCGCGGTGTCACCACAGCTGTCCCGGCTGCTCGGGCGCGGCGAGCGGGCGGCCGCGGCGGCCGTGCACCGGCACCTGACCATCTGGGGGCTGGTGCTGTCCTGGCCGGTGTACCTGCTGCTGGCGGTGTTCGCGCTGGCGTTCCTGCAACTGTTCGGCCCGGAGTTCACCGCCGGTGTGCCGGCGATGACGGTGCTGGCGCTGGCGATGCTGGTGAACACCGGCGTGGGCAACGTGCAGAGCCTGCTGCTGATGGGCGGGCGCAGCGGGCTGCACCTGGTGTCCACCCTGGCCGGGCTCACCGTGACCGTCTCGCTCGGGCTCTGGCTGATCCCCGGTCACGGCGCGACGGGCGCCGCCCTGGCGTGGGCCGCCGGCATCGCCACCGAGAACCTCACCGCCGCCGGCTTCGCCCGGTCGGTCATCGGCGAGCCGCTGGTCGACGCCGCGACGCTGCGCGCGGCGGCGGCCACCGTCGGCGGTGTGGGGATCGCGGCGGCGGTCGGTGTGCTGGCGGGGGGACGTGGCCTACCCGGCCTGGCGGTGGCACTCGGTGTGCTGCTGGCCGGTTGCGTCGGCTTGTTGACGTTGCCCCGGGTGCGCGCCGGCATCCGGGTGACCATGAGGCAGATCCGTGGGTCCGACGAGGCGGCCACGGCCGCCGGGTCGGCCCCGGCATCGACGAGAGGCAGGTGAGGGCCGTCGTGGCGTCCATCCGTGACCGGGTCAAGCAGTTGGTGCCGACCCAGGTGACCACCCGGGTGAGGGAGTCCCTGGTCGACTACGGGGTGCGCACCAGTGACCGGCGACCCCTGCCGGACTTCCTGATCATCGGCACCAAGCGGGGCGGCACCACCTCGCTGTGGAACTACCTCATCCAGCATCCGCTGGTGCCCCGGCTCTTTCCCGCCTGGAACACCAAGTCCGCGCACTACTTCGAGGAGCACTGGGGTCGCGGCGAGGCGTGGTACCGCTCGCACTTCCCGACCGAGCGGCAGCGCGAGGCCCTCGCGAAACGGCACGGCGGGCCGGTTCGCGTCGGCGAGGCCGCGCCCCTGTACATGTTCCACCCGCTCGCCGCGCAGCGGGTCGCCGCGCTGATGCCCACCGTGAAGCTGATCGTGCTGCTGCGTGATCCGGTCGAGCGGGCGTACTCGCACTGGAAGGAACGCCGCACGCACGGCATCGAGCCGCTGGACTTCGCCGCCGCGCTGGCCGCCGAGCCGGAGCGTACGGCGGGGGAGCGGGAGCGCCTCATGGCCGAGCCGGAGGCGTTCAGCGAGGCGTACGACTGGTACACGTACCGGGCGCGGGGGCGTTACCTGGAGCACCTGGAGCCGTGGCTGGACCGGTTCGACCCCGCCCAGATCCTCTTCCTGCCCAGCGAGGACCTGTACCGCGACTCGCGCGCCACCTATCGGCGCACCCTCGACTTCCTCGGGCTGCCGCCGTACGAACTGCCGGACTTCAAGGTGTACAACGACCGGCGCTCGGCACCGCTGGAGCCGGCGGTACGCACCGAGCTGACCGAGTACTACCGCCCGTACAACGACGCTCTGCGTGAGCGGCTCGGGTTGGCACTCGACTGGGCGGACCGGGCGGCGTGACGACCGGGGTCGCCCCGGCCACGGACCCCCGGTCGCGGGCGGACGGGCTGGGCTGGGTGAGCCGTGCGGTGTTCCCGGACGACCGGGTCCAGCTGACCGTGGACGCCGCGGTGCCGGCCGGGCAGCGGACGGTGGCCCGGTACGCCGTGGTGCCGTCGGTGGCGCGGGCGCGGTTCCTCGTACCGCTGGGCTCGCCCCGGGCCGGCGCGGCGTCGCTGCTGGCGTACAACGCGCTGCGGCCACCGCAGGTGCGGGCCCTGCGGGCGGCGCTCGGTGGGCTGGCCCGCTTCGGTGCGGCGGGCCTCGCGCCGTTCCCCACGCTGACCGTGTCGGTGCCGGTGGGGGCGTCCGTCGCCGACCTGGTGCTGACCGAGCGGCTCGCCGCCGCGCTGGGCGGCATGCCCCTGCTGGCCGCCTGTGGTGTGCGTCCACCGGACCCGAACGTCAAGCCCACGCTGCAACTGTTCACCGTCGACGGTCGCCCCCGCGGCTACGCGAAGATCGGTTGGAACGACGCCACCCGCGCCCTGGTCACCGCCGAGGCCGGCGCGCTGCGGGCGCTGCGCGCCGTGACCGGTGTGCCCGACCACCCGGTGCCGCCGGGGCTGCTCACCGAGACGGCATGGGCCGGCCAGGTCGTCGCGGTGATCGAGCCACTGCCACCCGACGTACGCGGAGTGCCGGTCGACGACCCGCCGCGGATCGCGGCGCTGCTCGCGGTCGCCCGCCGGGGCGCCGCCCCCGGTGTGCCCCGGACGCTGACCTCATCGACGTTCCTGGCGCGACTGGCCGCCCAGGCGGAGCGGGCCGCATCGACCGCGCCGGCCGGGGCGCGGGCGGTGGCGGGGGTCGCCGCCCTGGCCCGTCGGCACGGCGACACGAGCGTCGAGTTCGGCCACTGGCACGGGGACTGGGTGCCGTGGAACCTGGGCACGCACGACGGCCGGCTGGTCGCCTGGGACTGGGAGCACAGTGGTCCGGACGTGCCGGTCGGCTTCGACCTGGCCCACGACGCGTTCCAGCGCTCGTTGGTGCTGCGCGGCGAGCCGGCGGCCGTGGCCGCCGCGGCGGTGGACGCACACCTGGGCCGGCACGGCGAGCGGCTGGGCCTCGACGCGGCGGGGCGCGCTCTGGTGGCCGACGCGTACCTGCTGGAGATGTGGCTACGCACGTGGCGCCTGGCGGACGCCGGCGCCGGGTGGAACGCCGCGCTGCATCCCGCACTGTTGGACGTCATCGAGAAACGACATAGCGAGTGAACGGGAGAATTTTCGACGCCGGGTGCGCGTCGTAGCGTGACGACATAATGGCAGGTCGTGACGGCGGTCGATGGGCTGTGGGGTCGACAATGGGCCTGAGCACGCCGAAGAGAGATCGTCGCCTCCTCCGGTCGCGCTATTCAACGACCGGGAAACCTGTGATCTGCTTCTGCCTTGCGTGAATCGGAATTCCAAGCGGACTTGTGGGGAGTCGCGTGGACACGAACAACGACGACGAATCGCCGGTGCTGCTGCTGGTCGGATCCAGCGGTGGCCACCTGGCCCAACTTCTCGCCCTGCGGCCCTGGTACGAACGGTGGCGGCGCTGCTGGGTCACCTTCGACACCCCGGAGGCAGTGTCGCTGCTGACCGGCGAGGACCTGGTGCCGGCGCACCACCCGACCACCCGCAACGTACCCAACCTGCTGCGCAACGCGCGGCTGGCCTGGCGGGTGCTGCGGCGTCGGCGGGTCGCGGCCGTGGTCACCACCGGCGCCGGCGTGGCCGTGCCGTTCGTGGTGCTGGCCCGGCTGCGTCGCATCCCGACCGTCTACATCGAGGTGTACGACCGGATCGACACCCCGACGTTGACGGCCCGCCTCTGCCGCCCGTTCCTGTCCGCGATGCTCGTGCAGTGGGACGAGCAGCGCCGGCAGTACCCGGAGGCCACCGTCGTCGGGACGCTGCTGTGAGCGGGGAGGCGGGCACCACCCGCCGCGCCCAGTCGCACCGGCCCGACGACGCCGAGTCGTCCCGGCTGCCGCGCCAGCGCGACACGAACCCCGTCGAGCAGCTCCAACTGCTCGTCGCGGTCGGCACCGACAAGCACCCGTTCGACCGACTGGTGGGCTGGCTGGCTCAGTGGCACGAGAGCGCCGGCCCGATCGGGCTGACCGTGCAGCACGGGCACACCGCCGCGCCGCCCCTGCCCGGCGCGGTGCCGTTCCTCGGCCACGACGCCCTGCAACAGGCGATGGCGGACGCCGACCTGGTGGTGTGTCACGGCGGCCCGGCGACGATCCTGGAGGCGCGCCGGCACGGCCACCTGCCGATCGTGGTGCCCCGCGACCCGGCACGCGGCGAGCACGTCGACGACCACCAGCAGCTCTTCGCGCGTCGGCTCGGCGCGGCCGGGCTGGTGGCGCTCTGCGAGACGCGCGAGGAGTTGCACGATGCTCTCGTCGCCGGACAGGCCGACCCGTCCCGGTACGCGGTCCAGGCCGACCCGGCCGCGCACGAAGCCCGCCGCGCGGCCGTCGCCCGGGTCGGGCAGATCGTCGACGACCTGGTGGCCCGGTCGAGCCGGCACCGACCCCGCTGGCGGACCTGGCCGCGCGCCGGCCAGCCGACGAAGGAGACCCGATGACCCGCCAGCCGAGCGTCAGCGTCGTGGTGCCCACCCGGGACCGCCCCGAACTGCTGCGCGCCGCCGTGGCCGCGATCCTCGCCCAGGAGTACGCGGGCACGATCGAGGCCGTGGTCGTGTTCGACCAGTCCACGCCGGACGAGTCGCTGACCGGCCTGGGCGGGCCGGACCGGACGATCCGCGTCATCGCCAACGGACGCGCGCCCGGGCTGGCCGGTGCGCGCAACAGCGGCACCCTCGCCGCCGAGGGCGACCTGGTCGCGTTCTGCGACGACGACGACGAGTGGCTGCCCGGCAAGCTGGCCGCCCAGGTCGAGGCGTTGGCCGCCGACCCGAGCGCCGAGTTCGTCTGCTGCGGCATCCGGGTCAGCTACGACGGGCACACCGTCGACCGGGTGCTCGACAAGGACCGGATCACCCTGGACGACCTCCTGCGGGACCGGTTGACCGAGCTGCACCCGTCCACCTTCCTGATCCGGGCGGCGGCCCTGCGCGACGGCTTCGGCCTGGTGGACGAGGAGATCCCGGGCAGCTACGCGGAGGACTACGAGTTCCTGCTGCGCGCCGCCCGCAGCGCGCCTTTGATCAACCTGCGGACGCCGTCGGTGCTGGTGCGCTGGCACAAGCGGTCGTACTTCGCCCAGCGGTGGGACACCATCTCCGAGGCGTTGCAGTGGCTGCTGCGGCGCTACCCGGAGTTCGCCGGGCAGCCGGCCGGCGAGGCCCGGGTCACCGGCCAGATCGCCTTCGCGCGGGCCGCCTCCGGTGATCGGCGGGGCGCGTTGCGTTGGGCGCGACGCACCCTGCGCAGCAATCCCCGCGAGCCGCGCGCCTACCTGGCGCTCGCGGTCGCCGGTCGGGTGGTACGGGCCGACTCGGTGCTCCGCACCCTGCACAAGCGCGGCCGGGGCATCTGATCCGTCGTGCGAAGCCGCCCTGCGGACGGTCCCGGCCGTCCGCAGGGCGGGACGCGGCGGGCAGCGCGACGTGCCCGTCGCGCGCCGTGACAGACTGACCGCTGTGTTGCGCTGGTTGACTGCAGGTGAATCGCACGGCCCCGCCCTCGTCGCGTTGCTGGAGGGGGTGCCGGCCGGCATCGAGGTGAGCACCACCGAGATCGCGGGCGAGCTGGCCCGCCGCCGGCTGGGCTACGGCCGCGGCGCCCGGATGGCGTTCGAGCAGGACGAGGTCGAGGTGATCGGCGGGCTGCGGCACGGCGTCACGCTGGGCAGTCCGGTGGCGATCCGGGTCGGCAACTCCGAGTGGCCCAAGTGGCAGACGGTGATGGCCGCCGACCCCGTCGACCCCGACGAGCTGGCCCGACAGGCCCGCAACGCGCCGCTGACCCGCCCCCGGCCCGGCCACGCCGACCTGGCCGGCATGCAGAAGTACGGCCACACCGACGCGCGGCCGATCCTGGAGCGCGCCAGCGCCCGGGAGACCGCCGCCCGGGTGGCCGTCGGCACCGTCGCCAAGGCGCTGATCCGGCAGGCACTCGGCATCGAGATCGTCTCGCACGTCGTCGAGTTGGGGCCGGTGGCCGCGAAGCCCGGGCTACGGCCGACCCCGCAGGACGCCGACCGCATCGACGCCGACCCGCTGCGCTGCCTCGACCCGGAGGCCAGCGCCCTGATGGTGGCCGAGGTCGACGCCGCGAAGAAGGCCGCCGACACTCTCGGCGGCGTGGTGGAGGTGCTGGCGTACGGGGTGCCGCCGGGCCTGGGTAGTCACGTGCAGTGGGACCGCAAGCTCGACGCCCGACTGGCCACCGCGCTGATGTCCATCCAGGCGATCAAGGGTGTGGAGATCGGCGACGGGTGGCAGCAGGCCCGCTCCCGTGGCTCCGAGGCGCACGACGAGATCATCCCGTCAGCCACCGGAGTCCGTCGCGTCACCGACCGGGCCGGCGGTCTGGAGGGTGGCATCACCACCGGCGAGCCGCTGCGGGTCCGCGCCGCCATGAAGCCGATCTCCTCGCTCAACCGGGCGCTGGCCACCGTGGATGTCCTCACCGGCGAGCCGGCGACCGCCATCAACCAGCGCTCCGACGTCTGCGCCGTGCCCGCCGCCGCGATCGTCGCCGAGGCGATGGTGGCCCTCGTGCTGGCCGAGGCGGCCACCGAGAAGTTCGGCGGCGACTCGGTCGCCGAGATCCGCCGCAACGTCGCCGGCTACCTCGACGCGTTGGTCATCCGCTGATGGCGCCGGTCGTCGTCCTGGTCGGGGTGCCCGGCTGCGGCAAGACCACCGTGGGGCAGGCGCTCGCCGCCACCCTCGGCGTGGAGTTCCGGGACACCGACACCGACATCGAGCAGATGGCCGGCAAGAGCATCCCGGAGATCTTCATCGACGAGGGCGAGGAGCACTTCCGGGCCCTGGAACGGGCGGCCGTCGCTGCGGCGCTCGCCGCGGGCACCGGCGTGCTCGCCCTCGGCGGCGGGGCCGTCCTGGCCGAGGAGACCCGCGCCGCCCTGGTGGGGCACCGGGTCGTCCACCTGTCGGTGGAGCTGCCCGACGCGGTACGGCGAGTCGGCCTTGGCGCGGGCCGGCCGCTGCTGGCGATCAACCCGCGAGCCACCCTGAAGCACCTGATGGACCAGCGCAAACCCCTCTACGCCGAGGTCGCCACCGAAACGGTGGCCACCGACGGCCGAACGCCGGCCGCGGTCGTCGCCGAGGTCGCCGCCCTGCTTCCGCGCTGACCCCGGCCCGCCGGGGATCGGCGGCCCGGGCGGCGACCGGTGCGCTCGCCGCCCGGTGTGCGGGTCCCTGCTCAGCTCTGCGCGATCAGGTCGAGGACGTCGGCCAGCGCCTTCGGCTCGCTGAGCATCGGCCAGTGCCCGGTGGGCAGCTCGTGCAGCTGGCCGTCGGCCAGGCCGGTGAAGAACGGGTGCCCCTCGTCGATCATCTGACGCACCACGGCCAGTGGGAAGGTGCTCGCGACGAGCGCGGTCGGCACCGGACGGCCACCCGTGCGGCGTACCGGATCGGTAGCCGTCCGCAGGGGCTGTGCGGTGCAGCGTTCGCGCAGGAGGGACAGCGTCGACTCGTCCAGGCCGGCCAGGTTGGTCGGGTCGGTCGCCGGGTCCCAGGCCGGCGGTGGCAGCAGGTGGCCGCCGCCGATCGCCGCGCGCAGCCGCTGCTGCTCCTGCGGCGGCACCGTGTCGAACTGCGCCGTGCCGTCCGGAAGCGGCCCACTCTCCACGTAGACCACCCGGGCGATGCGGTCCGGGACGAGGTCGGCTGCCTGGGCCACCGGCATACCGCCGCCCGAGTGCCCGACCAGCAGCACGTCGTGCAGATCCTCGACCTCGATCAACGAGACGATGTCGGTGGTGTGCGTCCGCAGGGTCACCTGCGGCCCGGCGAGGTGCTGGCGCTCGGCCAACCCGGTCAACGTCATCGGGTACACGTCGTGCCCCTGCGCGCGCAGCAGACCGGTCACCTCCCGCCACGCCCAGGCACCCAACCAGAACCCCGGCACCAGTACGAACGTCGCCATCTGTCACTCCTTCTCTCGGTTACCGACCGACCGTACGATCGAATCCGGACAGAACCCGCCCGGTTTCGAGGAGTGGCCCGTTGTCTCATCCCGCCGGTCGGGTGCTGGCCCTGCTCGAGCTGCTCCAGGCTCGGCACCGGGCGACGGCAGGCGACCTCGCGAGCCGGCTCGGTGTGGACGAACGGACCGTGCGCCGCTATGCGGCCACACTGGTCGAGCTGGGCATCCCGGTGCTCGCCGACCGGGGCCGCCACGGCGGCTACCGGCTGCACCCGGGCTTCAAGCTGCCACCGCTCATGCTCACCGACGACGAGGCGATGGCCGTGCTGCTTGGCCTGGTCGTCGCCGAACGGGTCGGGCTGACCACCGAACTGCCGGCCACGGCGACCGCGCTGGCCAAGATCCGCCGGGTGCTGCCGGCGGCGCTCGCCGACCGGCTGACCGCCGTGCAGGAGCACCTCGGCTTCACCCTGCGGCGGCCCGAGCCCCAGGCGCGACCGGCGTCGGGCACCCTGCTGGCCCTGGCCACGGCCGCCCGGAACCGGCGGCGGGTGAGCCTGGACTACCGCTCGTGGCGCGGTGAGCGGTCGCATCGTGACCTCGACCCGTACGGGCTGGTCTTCCACGCCGGCCGCTGGTACGTCACCGGTCACGACCACCGGCGCGGCGAGGTGCGCACGTTCCGGCTGGACCGGATCGCGACCGTCACGCCGGGCACGGCGACGTTCACGGTGCCGGACGACTTCGACGCGGTGGCGTGGCTGACCCGGTCGCTGGCCGGCGTGCCGTATCGGCACGAGGTCGAGGTGCTGCTGGAAACCGATCTGGTCGCTGCCCGGCGACGCATCCCGGCCAGTGTGGCCGAGCTGACCCCCAGCGGCGACGGTGTGCTGCTCCGGGCCCGAGCGGAGAGCCTTCCCGGCATGGCGGCGCTGCTCGCGGGGCTCGGCTGCCCGTTCACCGTGCGCCACCCGGACGCGTTGCGCGCCGCCGTGGCCGAGCACGCGCGTCTGCTGGCCGACTGGGCCGCCCGGCCAGCAGGTGGACAGACGCCCTCGCCACGTCGTCCGCTGGACTAGGCTGCCGGCGATGGACGAGGTGACCCGGATTCCGGTCGGCGGCGAACGACCGTACGACGTGCTGGTCGGACGCGACCTGCTGGACGCGCTGCCCGGGCTGCTGCCCGGCGCGACCAGGGCGGCGGTGCTGCACACGCCCCCGCTCAAGACCCTGGCCGACGCTGTCGGTGAGCGGCTGCGCGCGGCCGGCGTCGACCCGCTGCCGATCGAGGTGCCCGACGCCGAGTCGGGTAAGCAGATCGACGTGGCGGCCGCCTGTTGGGACCGGCTCGGCGCGGCCGGCTTCACCCGTACCGACGTGGTGGTCGGGGTGGGTGGCGGCGCGGTGACCGACCTGGCCGGGTTCGTCGCGGCCTGCTGGTTGCGCGGGGTGCGCTGGGTGCCGGTCGCCACCTCGCTGCTGGGCATGGTGGACGCGGCCGTGGGTGGCAAGACCGGAATCAACACCGCCGCCGGCAAGAACCTGGTCGGCGCGTTCCACCCGCCGGTCGGTGTGCTCGCCGACCTGGCCACCCTCGACAGCCTGCCCGCCGTCGACCTCGCCGCCGGGCTCGCCGAGGTGGTCAAGTGCGGGTTCATCGCCGACCCGGTGATCCTGGATCTCGTCGAGCAGGACCTGGTGGCGGCCACCGACCCGCGCGGGCCGGTGGCCCGCGAGCTGATCGAGCGGGCCGTCCGGGTCAAGGCCGACGTGGTCGCCGGCGACCTGCGCGAGTCGGGCGTCCGGGAGGTGCTCAACTACGGCCACACCCTGGCGCACGCGATCGAGCAGAACGAGGGCTACCGCTGGCGGCACGGGCACGCGGTCGCGGTCGGCCTGGTGTACGCCGCCACGCTGGCCCGGCTCGCCGGCCGGCTGGACGCCGCGACCGCCGAGCGGCACCGGAGCGCTTTGACCGCGCTCGGCCTGCCGGTGAGCTACCCCGCCGACGCCTGGCCGCGACTGCTGGCCGCGATGCGGGTGGACAAGAAGGCGCGCGGCAGCCGGCTGCGGTTCGTGGTGCTGGACGGGCTGGCCCGCCCGGCGATGCTGGAGGGTCCGGACGACGCTTTGCTCGAAGCCGCCTACCGCGAGCTGGCCACTCCATGAGGGTGTACGTGCTGAACGGCCCGAACCTGGGCCGGTTGGGCACCCGGGAGCCGGCCGTGTACGGCTCGACCAGCTACGCCGACCTGGTGGCGCTGTGCGAGGCCACCGGTCGGGAGCTGGGGCTCGACGTGACGGTCCGGCAGACCGACGCGGAGCACGAGCTGCTCGGTTGGCTGCACGACGCCGCCGACGAGGACGCCGCCGTGGTGCTCAACCCGGCCGCGTGGTCGCACTACTCGTACGCGGTGCGCGACGCCTGCGCGATGCTGCGCGGGCCGCTGGTGGAGGTGCACATCTCCAACATCCACACCCGCGAGGAGTTCCGACACCACTCGGTGATCTCGGCGGTGGCGACCGGGGTGATCTGTGGTCTCGGCATCGACGGCTATCGTCTCGCGCTGCACCACCTGGCCTCCCGTCCGGCCTGACCGGTCAGCCTCCCGAATTTTCATCCACCGTTTTCACCGACCGTGAGGTCGTCCACCGGCGGTGACGTCACTGTTGGTTGTCGCCCTCCTCTCGCCTCGCGGGGCTCGCCCTGCTGGTGCACGCCCTTTGCTCTGCTTCAACCGGCGCAACACCTACTCTGACCTGCGGGTCCATTGATTGGTCGGCGTGCGGGCCGATCGCGGGTGCAGCACGGACCGTGACTGTTGCGTCCGTTGAAGCAGTGCAAAGGGGCGAAGGCGCGCGGCCGGGGCTGAGTCGAAGGTGACGGAAAGTAACCGTGCGTGCGCATCGGACATCCGTGCACGCGGACGGACGACCACGGCGGGTAACGCGCCTCGGCGCAGCTAGTAGACTCCTAGGGTCTGTCCGCCAATTGATGATCAAGGCAGGAAATGGCCTCCACCAACGACCTCAAAAACGGCCTGGTACTCAACCTCGACGGCGAGCTCTGGGCCGTCGTCGAGTTCCAGCACGTCAAGCCCGGTAAGGGTGGTGCCTTCGTGCGCACCACGCTGAAGAACGTGCTGTCCGGGAAGGTGGTCGACAAGACCTTCAACGCGGGCACCAAGGTCGAGACCGCGACCGTGGACAAGCGCACGATGCAGTACCTGTACGCCGACGGCGAGGACTACGTCTTCATGGATCTGGAGACGTTCGACCAGATCACCGTGCCCGGCGGCACCGTCGGGGAGGCAGCCAACTACCTGCTGCCCGAGGCGGAGGCGACCGTCGCCACCCACGAGAGCGTGCCGCTCTACATCGAACTGCCCACCAGCGTCGTGCTCGAGGTCACGTACACCGAGCCGGGTCTGCAGGGCGACCGCTCCACCGGCGGCACCAAGCCGGCGACCGTCGAGACCGGCGCCACCGTGCCGGTTCCGCTGTTCATCACCACCGGTGAGAAGATCAAGGTCGACACCCGCGACGGCCGTTACCTCGGCCGCGCCTGATGGCTGAGGGTCCCAAGCAGCAGATGCCGGCGCGCCGCAAGGCGCGCAAGCGGGCGCTGGACGTCCTCTACGAGGCCGACCTGCGGGATCGGCCGCCCGTCGAGGTCCTGGCCGGTTACCTCCAGCGCATCGAGCAGCCCCGCCCGGAGCACCTGGGCTACGCGGTGGGGTTGGTCGAGGGGGTCGCCGAGCACCTCGACCGGATCGACGAGTTGATCGCCAGCTACGCCGAGGGCTGGACCCTGGACCGGATGCCGGTCGTCGACCGCAACCTGGCCCGGATCGCCGTCTACGAGCTGCTCTACGTCGACGAGATCGACGACGCGGTGGCGATCAGCGAGGCGGTCGAGCTGGCCCGGCAGATGTCCACCGACGATTCGCCGCGGTTCCTCAACGGCGTGCTCGGCCGCATCGCGGAGTACGCCACCCGCTGACCAGCTCGCGTACCCGCGCCACGAAAAGGGCCCGTGCCGGACGGCACGGGCCCTTTCGGGTGAAGCGACAGATCAGGAGGCGAAGAACGCCCGGGGGTCGGCCACCAGCACGCCGTGCTCGGTGAGCCGCTCGATCAGGCCCGACGGTGAGGCGTCGTACACGATCGCGAGCGCACGGAGGTCGTCGGCGCGGATGGAGAGCACCCGGCCGTTGTAGTCACCGCGCTGCTGCTGGATGGCGCGGGCGTAGCGGGCAACGTAGGCCAGGTCCTCGGAGGCCTCGTCGTAGAGCCGCTCCAGGTCCAGGACGATCTTGCTGGTGGGCTCGTGCCGGACACCGCTGCCGTCGGGCAGCAGCTCCGAGACGGGCACACGGTAGAACTCGGCCAGCTCGGCCAGACGGGACACCGTCACGGCCCGGTCGCCACGCTCGTACGAGCCGACGACCACGGCCTTCCACCGCCCGTTCGACTTCTCCTCCACACCCTGCAGGGAGAGGCCCTGCTGCTGGCGGATGGAGCGCAGGCGGGCGCCCAGAGATTTGGCGTATTCAGAGGGCATTCGGACACTCCCAGTGCTGCTCGGGGTTCTCCCGTCGATCGCTACGGAGCGTGACGGTACGGGGAATGGGACACCTGGTCAAGTGGTCGTGACCTTACCGTTGGGGAGCGCCGGGGCGGCCATCGGCATTTGGTGGATCTGATCCGGGGGTCAGCGGCCGCCGTCGGTCGGTGCGGTGACCACTGGTAACGTGGCGTGAAGCCCCGGTCAGGGCGGCTCCTGCTCCCCGGCCGGTGGTGCCCGACATCCTTTAACGACCCGTCCCGTGAGGCGGGGAAGGAGGTCCGCCGTGGCGTACCCGCCGGCTGCCCGCCCGTCACCACCGCGACAACCCTCGGTGAAGGTGATCCTCGCCAGCGCCGACGTACAGCGGGTGGTCGACCGCATCGCCCACCAGATCCTGGAGAAGACCCAGGGCGCGGCCGACACCGTGCTTCTTGGGATTCCCACCCGTGGCGCCCCCCTCGCGCGGCGGCTCGCCGCCCGGATCAGCACCTTCGAGGACGTCGTCGTGCCGGTCGGTGTGCTCGACATCACGCTCTACCGCGACGACCTGCGCCGGCACGCCACCCGCGCGATCGGCCCGACCCAGGTGCCCACCGGCGGCATCGACGGCAAGAGGGTGATCCTCGTCGACGACGTGCTCTTCTCGGGGCGCACCGTGCGGGCCGCCCTCGACGCGCTCAACGACGTCGGCCGCCCGGCCTCCGTCCAACTCGCCGTCCTGGTCGACCGTGGCCACCGCGAGCTGCCGATCCGCGCCGACTACGTCGGCAAGAACATCCCCACCGCGCTCGCCGAGAGCGTCAAGGTGACGCTCGCCGAGACCGACGGGACGGACGAGGTCAAGCTCTTCGGGGGAGCCCACTCATGATCAAGCACCTGCTCTCCGGCGCGGACCTGGACGCCGACACCGCCACCGAGATCCTGGACACCGCCGCCGAGATGGCCACCGTCGCCGGGCGGGAGATCAAGAAGCTGCCCGCGCTGCGCGGCCGGACGGTGGTGAACCTCTTCTACGAGGACTCCACCCGGACCCGGATCTCGTTCGAGGCGGCGGCGAAGCGGCTCAGCGCCGACGTGATCAACTTTTCCGCCAAGGGGTCCAGCGTCGCCAAGGGCGAGAGCCTGAAGGACACCGCGCTGACCCTGCAGGCGATGGGCGCGGACGCGGTGGTCGTACGACACCCCGCCTCCGGCGCCCCGCACCGGCTCGCCAACTGGGTCGACGGGTCGGTCGTGAACGCCGGCGACGGCACCCACGAGCACCCCACCCAGGCGCTGCTCGACGCGTACACCATGCGGTCCCGGCTGGGCCGACTGGCCGGCCTGTCGGTCGCGGTGGTCGGGGACGTGCTGCACTCCCGGGTGGCCCGCTCGAACGTGCTGCTCCTGTCTACCCTCGGCGCGAAGGTCACCCTGGTCGGCCCGCCCACCCTCATCCCCGTCGACATCGCCGGAGCGCTCGCCCCCGGCATCGACGTGTCGTACGACCTCGACGCGGTGCTGCCGAACGTGGACGCGGTGATGATGTTGCGTGTGCAGCGGGAGCGGATGCAGGACTCCTACTTCCCCTCCGCCCGCGAGTACGCCCGCCGCTACGGGCTGGACGGCCCGCGCATGCGCCGCCTGCCCGAGCACGCCATCGTCATGCACCCCGGCCCGATGAACCGGGGGATGGAGATCACCCCCGAGGTCGCCGACTCACCCCGCTCCACCATCGTCGAACAGGTCACCAACGGGGTCTCCGTACGGATGGCTGTTCTATACCTGCTGCTCGGAGGGAACAACCGGTGACCGCGTACCTCATCACCAGCGTGAGCATCGTCGGCGCCGCGCCGACCGACCTGCTGATCCGCGACGGCGTCGTCGCCGAGGTCGGTCCGGGGCTGTCCGCGCCGGACGCCACAGTCATCGACGGCACCGGCCTCGTCGCCCTGCCCGGCCTGGTCGACCTGCACACCCACCTGCGCGAGCCGGGCCGCGAGGACGCCGAGACCGTCGAGTCCGGGTCACGGGCGGCGGCGCTGGGCGGCTACACGGCGGTCTGCGCGATGGCCAACACCTCGCCGGTCGCGGACACCGCAGGCGTGGTCGAGCAGGTCTGGCGACTCGGCCGGGAGGCCGGGCTGGTCGACGTGCAGCCGATCGGCGCGGTCACCGTCGGCCTGGCTGGCGAGCGCCTCGCCGAGCTGGGCGCGATGGCCGACTCCGCGGCCCGGGTGCGCATCTTCTCCGACGACGGGCACTGCGTCGCGGACCCGCTGCTCATGCGCCGCGCCCTGGAGTACGTCAAGGCGTTCGACGGGATCATCGCCCAGCACGCCGAGGAACCCCGCCTCACCGAGGGCGCCCAGATGCACGAGGGTGAGGTCTCCACCCGGCTCGGGCTGATCGGCTGGCCGGCGGTCGCCGAGGAGGCGATCATCGCCCGGGACGTGCTCCTCGCCGAGCACGTGGGCAGCCGGCTGCACGTCTGCCACGTCTCCACCGCCGGCAGCGTCGAGGTGCTGCGCCAGGCCAAGGCCCGCGGGGTACGCGTCACCGCCGAGGTCACCCCGCACCACCTGCTGCTCACCGACGAGCGTGCGGAGAGCTACGACCCGGTCTTCAAGGTCAACCCCCCGTTGCGTACGTCCGCCGACATCGCCGCGCTGCGCGCCGCGCTCGCCGACGGGGTGATCGACATCATCGCCACCGACCACGCCCCGCACGCCGTGGAGGACAAGGAGTGCGAGTGGGCGTACGCCCGGCCGGGGATGCTCGGCCTGGAGACGGCGCTGTCCATCGCACTGGACGTGCTCGGCCCCGAGTGGGACCTGATCGCCGAGCGGATGTCCCGCACCCCCGCCCGGATCGCGGGGCTCACCGGGCACGGCGTCGACCCGGCGCCCGGCGTACCGGCAACCCTGACCCTTATCGACCCGGCCGTCCGGCGCACCATCGAGCCGTCGGAGCTGGCCAGCCGCAGTCGTAACACCCCGTACGCCCGCATGACGCTGCCGGGTCGCATCGTGGCGACCTTCCTGCGCGGCGAGCCGACGGTCCTGGACGGAAAGGCCATCAAATGAGTAAGCGCAGGCCCGCGATCCTCGTGCTCGAGGATGGGCGCACGTTCCCCGGTGAGGCGTACGGCAGCGTCGGGGAGACCTTCGGCGAAGCGGTCTTCACCACCGGCATGACCGGTTACCAGGAGACGCTGACCGACCCGTCGTACCACCGCCAGGTGGTCGTGCAGACCGCCCCGCACATCGGCAACACCGGGGTCAACGGCGAGGACGACGAGTCCAGCCGGATCTGGGTGGCCGGTTACGTCGTCCGCGACCCGGCCCGGATCGGCTCGAACTGGCGGGCCACCGGCGGCCTCGAGGACCGCCTCGCCACCGAGGGCGTGGTGGGCATCAGCGGTGTGGACACCCGGGCGCTGACCCGGCACCTGCGCGAGCGGGGCGCCATGCGGGTCGGCATCTCCAGCGTCGAAAAGGACCCGCAGAGCCTGCTGGCCCGGGTCCGGCAGTCACCGCAGATGGTCGGCGCGGACCTGTCCACCGAGGTGAGCACCCCCGAGCCGTACGTCGTCGATGCGATCGGCGAGCACCGGTTCACGGTGGCGGCGCTGGATCTGGGCATCAAGCGCAACGTGCCGCGTCGGCTCGCCGCACGCGGGGTGACCACCCACGTGCTGCCGGCCTCGTCGAGCATCGAGGACCTGCTCGCCACGGGCGCCGACGCGATCTTCCTGTCGCCCGGCCCGGGCGACCCGGCCACGGCCGACGCCCCGGTCGCGGTGGCCCGGGAGGCGCTGCGGCGGGAGGTGCCGCTGTTCGGCATCTGCTTCGGCAGCCAGATCCTCGGGCGGGCGCTCGGCTTCGGCACCTACAAGTTGGGCTACGGCCACCGGGGGATCAACCAGCCGGTGCTCGACCGGGCCACCGGCAAGGTCGAGGTGACCAGCCACAACCACGGCTTCGCTGTCGAAGTGCCGGGCGTGGGGGTCGGTGCCGGCGCGGTGGTTCCCGACCAGGTGATCGACACCGACTTCGGTGGCGTGCGGGTGTCGCACGTCTGCCTCAACGACAACGTCGTCGAGGGGCTGCGGGCCGTGGACGTGCCCGCTTTCACCGTCCAGTACCACCCGGAGGCGGCGGCCGGTCCACACGACGCGGACTACCTCTTCGACCGTTTCGCCGAGCTGATCGAAGGCCGGCAGCACAGCAAGGGGCGCAGCAATGCCTAAGCGGACCGACCTCAAGCACATCCTCGTCATCGGCTCCGGGCCGATCGTCATCGGGCAGGCCTGCGAGTTCGACTACTCCGGCACCCAGGCGTGCCGGGTACTGCGCAGCGAGGGCATCCGGGTGAGCCTGGTCAACTCCAACCCGGCCACGATCATGACCGACCCGGAGTTCGCCGACGCGACCTACGTCGAGCCGATCACCCCGGAGTTCGTGGAGCTGGTCATCGCCAAGGAGCGGCCGGACGCGATCCTGGCGACCCTCGGTGGGCAGACCGCGCTGAACACGGCCGTCGCCCTGCACGAGAACGGCGTCCTGGAGAAGTACGGCGTCGAGCTGATCGGCGCGAACATCGACGCCATCAACCGGGGCGAGGACCGCCAGCTCTTCAAGGAGATCGTCGCCAAGGCCGGCGTACGTCTCGGCGTCGACGACCCGACCGGTCTGGTGCCCCGCTCCCGGGTGTGCCATTCGATGGACGAGGTCGAGGCGACCGTCGCCGAGCTGGGCCTGCCGGTGGTGATCCGGCCGTCGTTCACCATGGGCGGCCTGGGTTCGGGAATGGCGCACACCCCGGAGGACCTGGCCCGCATCGCCGGCGACGGCCTGGCGGCCAGCCCGGTGCACGAGGTGCTCATCGAGGAGAGCGTGCTCGGCTGGAAGGAGTACGAGCTCGAGCTGATGCGCGACCGGCACGACAACGTGGTGGTCGTCTGTTCGATCGAGAACATCGACCCGATGGGCGTGCACACCGGCGACAGCGTCACCGTGGCCCCGGCCATGACGCTTACCGACCGGGAGTACCAGCGCCTTCGTGACCTGGGCATCGCGGTGCTGCGCGAGGTCGGGGTGGACACCGGCGGCTGCAACATCCAGTTCGCGGTCAACCCGGTCGACGGCCGGATCGTCGTGATCGAGATGAACCCCCGGGTGTCCCGCTCCTCGGCGCTGGCCTCCAAGGCGACCGGCTTCCCGATCGCGAAGATCGCCGCGAAGCTGGCTATCGGCTACACCCTCGACGAGATCCCCAACGACATCACGCTGAAGACCCCGGCGGCGTTCGAGCCGACCCTGGACTACGTGGTCGTGAAGATCCCCCGGTTCGCGTTCGAGAAGTTCCCCGGCGCGGACCCGGAGCTGACCACCACCATGAAGTCGGTGGGCGAGGCGATGAGCCTCGGGCGCAACTTCACCGAGGCGCTGAACAAGGCGATGCGGTCGATGGAGACCCGATCATCTGGTTTCTGGACCACTCCAGATCCGCAGGGCGCCACCCGCTCGGACACCCTCGCCGCGCTGCGGATCCCGCACGACGGCCGGCTCTACACGGTGGAACGGGCGCTGCGCCTCGGCGCGTCGATCGCCGAGGTCACCGAGGCGTCCGGCGGCATCGACCCCTGGTTCCTGGACCAGATCGCCGCACTGATCGAGCTGCGGGCCGAGATCATCGACGCGCCGGTGCTCGACGCCGAGCTGCTGCGTCGCGCCAAGCGGGCCGGTCTGTCCGACCGGCAGCTCGCCGCGCTGCGCCCGGAGTTGGCGGCCGAGGACGGCGTGCGTGTCCTGCGGCACCGCCTCGGCGTGCGCCCGGTCTACAAGACCGTCGACACGTGCGCGGCCGAGTTCGAGGCCACCACGCCGTACCACTACTCGTCGTACGACTCCGAGACCGAGGTCGTGCCGTCGGACCGTCCGAAGGTGCTGATCCTGGGCTCCGGCCCGAACCGGATCGGGCAGGGCATCGAGTTCGACTACTCCTGCGTGCACGCCGTCCAGGCGCTGCGGACGGCCGGTTACGAGACCGTCATGGTCAACTGCAACCCGGAGACGGTCTCCACCGACTACGACACCGCCGACCGGCTCTACTTCGAGCCGCTGACGTTCGAGGACGTGCTGGAGGCCTGGCACGCCGAGGACTCGTCCGGCCGGGCGGCCGGCGGACCGGGTGTGGTCGGCGTGGTCGTGCAGCTCGGCGGGCAGACCCCGCTGGGGCTGGCGCAGCGGCTCAAGAACGCCGGCGTGCCGATCGTCGGCACCTCCCCGGAGTCGATCCACCTGGCCGAGGAGCGGGGCGCGTTCGGCGCGGTGCTGGCCCGTGCCGGGTTGCGCGCGCCGGCGCACGGCATGGCCACGTCCTACGACGAGGCCAAGACGATCGCCGACGAGATCGGCTACCCGGTGCTGGTTCGTCCGTCGTACGTGCTCGGTGGGCGGGGCATGGAGATCGTGTACGACGACCCGACGCTGCGCGACTACATCGGACGGGCGACCGACATCTCCGGTGACCACCCGGTGCTGGTGGACCGGTTCCTCGACGACGCCATCGAGATCGACGTGGACGCCCTGTGCGACGCCGACGGCGAGGTCTACATCGGTGGCGTGATGGAGCACATCGAGGAGGCGGGCATCCACTCCGGAGACTCGTCCTGCGCGTTGCCGCCGATCACCCTCGCGGGCTCGCACCTGGCCGAGGTCCGCCGCTACACCGAGGCCATCGCCCGTGGTGTCGGCGTGCGGGGGCTGCTCAACGTGCAGTACGCCCTCAAGGACGACGTCCTCTACGTCCTGGAGGCCAACCCCCGTGCGTCGCGGACCGTCCCGTTCGTCTCCAAGGCGACGGCGGTGCCGCTGGCCAAGGCGGCGGCCCGGATCGCGCTCGGCGCGACCATCGCCGAGTTGCGCGCCGAGGGACTGCTCCCGGCCACGGGGGACGGCGGAACGATGCCCGCCGACGCGCCGGTCGCGGTCAAGGAGGCGGTGCTGCCGTTCAAGCGCTTCCGGACCCGCGCGGGCAAGGGGATCGACTCGCTGCTCGGCCCGGAGATGAAGTCGACCGGTGAGGTGATGGGCATCGACACCAACTTCGGGCACGCGTTCGCCAAGAGCCAGTCGGCCGCGTACGGCTCGCTGCCGACGGCCGGGAAGATCTTCGTCTCGGTGGCCAACCGCGACAAGCGCGGCATGATCTTCCCGATCAAGCGGTTGGCCGACCTGGGCTTCGAGATCGTCGCGACCGCCGGCACGGCCGAGGTGCTGCGCCGGCACGGCATCGCCTGCGAGCAGATCCGCAAGCACTACCAGGCGGGCGAGGGCGACGACGCGGTGTCGCTGATCGGCGGCGGCCACGTGGCACTCGTGATCAACACGCCGCAGGGCTCTGGTGCGAGTGCCCGCTCGGACGGCTACGAGATCCGCAGCGCTGCCGTGACCGCGGACATCCCCTGCATCACCACGGTTCCCGGCGCGGCCGCGGCCGTGATGGGCATCGAGGCGCGCATCAGGGGCGACATGCAGGTCCGGCCCCTGCAGGATCTGCACGCCACCCTGCGAGCGGCGCAGTGACGCTGTTCGAGCGGGTCGTACGGCCGCGGTTGTTCCGTCTCGGCGGCGGTGACGCCGAGACGGCGCACGAGTGGACGCTGCGGCGGTTGGCCGCCCTGTCGCGGCGTCCGGCGGCCCTGGCCGCGCTGCGGGCCAGGTACGCCGTCGACGCGCCGCGCACGGTGTTCGGCGTGCGGTTTCCCAACCCGGTCGGGCTGGCCGCCGGCATGGACAAGGACGGCGCGGCACTGCCGGCCTGGCCTGCGCTCGGGTTCGGTTTCGTCGAGGTGGGCACGGTGACGGCGCACGCCCAGCCGGGTAACCCACGGCCCCGGCTGTTCCGGCTGCCGGCCAGCGAGGCGGTGGTCAACCGGATGGGCTTCAACAACGCCGGCGCCGCCGCGTTGGCCGTCCGACTGGCGGCGCTGCCGCGCCCGCTCGGGGTGCCGTTGGGCATCTCCCTGGGTAAGTCCAAGGTGACACCACTCGACGAGGCGGTCGAGGACTACCTCGCCTCGTACCGGGCCCTGCGTGGGCACGGCGACTACTTCGCGGTGAACGTGTCCTCACCGAACACCCCGGGTCTGCGGTCGCTGCAGGACCGCGCCCACCTGGACGCGCTGCTCGGCGCGCTGGTGGGGGAGAAGCCGGTGCTGGTCAAGATCGCGCCGGATCTGACCGAGGCGGCGATCGCCGAACTGCTGGAGGTCTGCCTGGCCCGGGGCGCCGCCGGGGTGATCGCCACCAACACCACCCTGGCCCGTACCGGGCTGGCCCCGGCCGACTCCGCACGCGGTGCGGAGACCGGTGGCCTGTCTGGTCGACCGCTCACCGGCCGCGCGCGGGACGTGGTGGCCTTCGTGCACTCCGAGACCGGTGGCCGGCTGCCCATCGTCGGGGTCGGCGGAGTGCTCGACCCGGACGACGCCACCCGCATGTTCGACGCCGGCGCCTCGCTGGTGCAGCTCTACACGGGCTTCATCTACCGGGGGCCGGCCCTGGTACGCGCTGCGGCCCGCGCCGCGGCCCGCGCGAGCGACACGGCGTCGACACCGGCTCCCGCCGCCGGCCGGTGATCCGCCCCCGGCCCGGCGTCACCGCCGGGCCCGTGTGTCGGTCGGCCGGGGACCGCGACAGGTCAGTGCGCCCTTTGCTCTGCTTCAACGGAGGAAACGGCAGGCGTCCGGTATCCGGACATCCAGTGTCGCCTCCGCTGAAGCAGAGCAAAGGCGGCGGGTGGGAGGTTCGGTCCGCCCGCCCGGGCCGCCGCCCGGGCCGCCCCCCGGC
>NZ_JBEXIL010000014.1:0-158798 GCF_040608555.1 Micromonospora sp. NPDC005172 | reverse complement strand
TTGGTGGGGTCGGTCGAGGTGCGGTAGGAGAAGGCGGTGCCGCCCCACTGGTAGGCCAGGACCCAGATGTTGCGGGGTGCGAAGTAGAACAGGGTCGGTGCGACGGTGGCGTTGTTCATGGTGTTCTGGCTGGCGGAGGCCATCTCGGACCAGTTGGTGAACAGGCCGAAGTTCATCGAGCCCCACGACGTGCCGGTGTTGTGCGTGGTCGCGTAGACGAGTTGCCGGCCGTTGTAGGGCGCGACGGTGAAGTCCTTGAGCGAGACCCAGCCCGACTTCGGCTGCGCGAGGGCGCCGGTCGACGACCACCGGTACGACGACGGCAGGTCACACGTGCCACCCGGGGGTGGCGTGGTGGGGGGTGGCGTGGTGGGGTTACCGCCACCGTCGACGCGCACGAGCTGCCACTGCTGGTTGGTGCCGTTCCAGTCGTCGTACTGCACGATGTTGCCGCCGTCAGCCGTCGAGGCGCCCTGCACCTCCATCGCCTTGCTGCTGTTGCGGTTGATCAACCGGACATAACCGCTGTCCGAATCGGCGAGCCGGAACTGCTGGTTGGTCCCGTTGTTGTCGGACCACTGCACGATCGCCCCGCCGTTGGCCGTCGAACGGCCGGAAACGTCCAACACCTTGCCGGACAACCTCGACTTGACCCGGTAGTAGCCGCTGCCGGAGTCCACGAACTGCCACTGCTGCTGGTTGCCGTTGTTACGCGTCCACTGCGTGATCCGCGCACCGTCGCTCGTGGCCAGGTTGTAGACGTCCAACGCCTTGCCACTGTTGCGGTTCACCAACACGTACCACGCGCTCGTGTCGACAGTGGCCGCGGCGGCGGGCGACGACACCGCCATCGCGGCGGCGCCAGCCACCACCGCCGCCGTCACAGTGGCGGCTGCCGCTCGTACCAACCAACCTCGCCGCCGTGACGGCGGTGCTATCGCCGGAGACGTACCGATGGCAGACATGATCCTCCTCAATCACCGGGGAGCCGAACGGCCACCCCGAAGCTGGGCGCTTCGCGACACGGGACCGGGCGCATACGGCGGGAATGTTCGCGTTAACAGGATCCCGGCATGCTGGGGACGTGCGCCTGATTCACGGCCGACGATGCCGGCCGGCGGTGTATCGCATCCGACGTCGCCCTTGCCCATCGACTGTGAGCGATAACATGCTGTTCGTCAAGACGTAACATCCGCGTAAAACGGGGCCGTCGCGGCCCGCTCGGCCCATCGACGCCGGTCGCACGCCTGCCAGCCGCGTCATCCACAGTGCCCACGGTCGGACCGACGCGCCCGGCGACGCGGGATGACCGACGCTGACATCGACGTCGGCGCATCTATCGTCCGCGACCCCCATGCCTCGGGCGCGCTTGCGGCGATTCGGCCGTCGGCGTACGCCCTGCGGTGGTGCCCAACCACCGCACCCGGGTCCGAAGCCGGTGGCCTCGGACCCGGGCATCGGTACTCAGGGGCTGGTGCAGGTGATGTTGCTGGGCGGGGTGGCGCCGTCGCCGGTGGCGGTGAACCCGAAGGTCGTCGAGCCGTTCGGCGCGAGCGTGCCGTTGTAGGCGGCGTTGCGAACGGTGACGTCGCCGGTGGTGCCCGTGTTGGTGCCGCTCCAGAGGCTGCTGATGGCCTGGCCGCTCGCCAGGGTCAGCCGTACCGTCCAGCCGTCGACCGTGCTGGCGGTGCTGTTGGTGACGGTGACCTCGCCCTGGAAGCCACCCGGCCAACTGTTGACGGCCCGGTAGGTGGCGGCGCAGGTGCCCGGCTCACCGGTCGGCGGCGGGGTGGTCGGCGGAGGCGTCGTCGGCGGCGGGGTGGTCGGCGGGGGCGTCGTCGGGGGAGGCGTCGTCGGCGGGGGCGTGGTCGGCGGCGGGGTGGTCGGCGGAGTGGTGGACTGGAACTGGCTGAAGAACCGCCAGATCTCCCCCGAGGTCCAGGTCCGGGAATCGTTGGGGCTGGACGACCCGTCGACCGGGCTCGGGGTGTGGTCGCCGTCGAACGCCGCCCACTGCACGGGGTATCCCGCACGGCAGCCGGAGTAGGTGGTGGTGATGTGGGTCAGGCTGCCCCGACTGGGCTCACGGGGACTCTGCGCGGTGCAGCCGTTGTTCCTGACGAACGTGTCGCGCAACGCCCGACCCTGGGAGATGTTCAGCACGCTGTCGTAGATGCCGTGGATACCGAAGTACGCCACGGGCTGGGTACCACCGTTACAGCCGCTGAGGTTCGCGCCGGAGAGGACGGTGACCGCACGGATGACGTTGGGTCGGGCGCAGGCCACCGCGTAACTCATGGCCCCGCCGTAGCTCCAGCCCAGAGCGAAACGCTGCGTCGTGTCGACACAGAGGTCGTTCTCGACCTGTCGGGAGATGTCGTCGAAGAGGGTCAGATCCCGCCCGTTGGTGTTGGCCCACCCGGCGTTGATGCCCTGCGGCGCGACGAAGATGGTGCTGTTGTTCGACAGCGGCGCGAGGCCGTAGTAGCCGGCCGAGGCGACGTTGCTGGCCGACCCGTTCAACCAGTGGAAGCCGAAGATCAGCCGGTACGGGCGGTTCCTGTCGTACCCGCTCGGGATCTGGAGGATGTAGGTGCGGTTCTGACCGCTGCTCGTGATCGTGCGCGTCCCGTTGGTGAGAGTGGGTGCCTTGCCGCAGCCCGCGGTCGCCGCGAGGGTGCCGTTCGTGGCAGCCGCCGCCTCACCGCGGAACCCGGCGCTCAGCGCGCCGCCGGTCGCCACGACGAGTACCGCCGCGGCCGCGACGAATGTCAGTAGTTTTCTCCGTCTGACCATTGCTCGACTCCTTGCCGTTGATCGTGCGTACGACATGCGCCTCGCCTGGCGGTCGGCGAGCTCCGGTTCGTGCCGGTGGGGGTGCTCGCCCCGCACACGCGGAACGAGGGGTCGGCCGACGAGGCGCCGTGACAGGACGTCCTTCCGTTGCGGGGCCGGCGTGCTTCGGCGGCCGGTGCGGCGTACACGGGTGGCGTACGGGCCGTACCGTCGCTGCCGGGGTTGTCCGCGACGGGGCATGGATGCGGGGGGGTGCAGTCGGACCGGGGCGTCCGACGACCGCGCGGTCGCCTGGCAGTGGCGGAGCGGCCCGGACTGGTCACCGACCGGCGCGGCGGCGGGAAGGCGAGCCCTCGGCGTGCCTGCGCCAACTGTCCGCGGTGACTGGGAGCGTGCCCTTCGCTCCCCGCGCCGGAACATAGCATGTTATCGATAACATGCTCAACCGGCCGAGTGCCGCGCAACGGGCCACAGTGGGCGGTGCGGCCCAGTGATCATCGGTCGAAAGCGCTGGTCAGAGGGCTGGCCGGAGCGCGGCGCATCCGCCGTCCCGAACGGGTGTCCCGTCTACCTGGCCTCGGATCGAGGACTGTAGTCGGTGACACCGAGCAGCCTGTCCCCCAGGTCGCACACCATGTCCCGCATGCAACGGGTCCCGCCGTTCTGCATGGCGTGCATGGCGTCGCAGGCCTGCCGCCAGGCGTGGCAGGCGCCGGGCACGTCGTCGAGATCCAGGAACGTCCCACAGAGCCGGACCGACGCCTCGAAGACGCGGATCCGGCTCCGCGCCTCGACGGCCGCCTGCAACGCCTGCTCGAGCTGGTCCCGAGCCTGGCGCTGGTGCCCCAGCAGAGCGAGACACTCGCCGATCAGAGTCCGGATCGCGGCCTCGTCCGTCTGCGGTCCGGACTTCTCGCTGCGGGCGAGCGCATCGTCGAGGCATGCCATGGCCTCGCCGGGAGCACCGAGCTGGACGAGCGAGTGCCCCCGGGCCACGGATGCCCAGATCTCACCGTGCTCGATGCCCGCGGCACGGTACAGGGACAGCGCCCTCTCGTTCTCCTCGAGCGCCCGGTCGTGCTGGCCGAGCTGACTGTGGACCCGCTGTAGCGCGCCATGGACACCGGCCAACTCGGCGATCATGCCGTGCTCCGCGAAGATCCTCCGCGCATCCGTGAGCAGGTCCAGCGCCTCGTCGTAGGTGGCCAGGTAGTGGCAGGAGTCGGCCAGGCCCCACATGGCGTGGGCCGCACCGACCTCGTCCCCGCTGTCGCGGGCGGCCCGAAGTGCCACCCGCATCACGTCCTGCCAGTCGTGGAAGCGCCCGGTGAGCTGCAACCACGGCCAGGTGGTGAGCGCCAGTTGCCACGGCAGGACGCCGTAGGCGCCCTCGGCCGCGCGACGTACCGCCTCGAACAGGGTCTCCCGGTGGTCGTCGAACCAGCGGACCGCCGCGTCGTAGGAAGGCGGTCGTTCCGCGACGACACCGTCCGGGGCCGGGGCCGGCGCGACCGCCGGGCTCATCGGCGCGAGCAGGAGCGCGGCCTGATAGCTGCTGTGCAGGTAGTGCCGCAGGAGCCGGCTGACCGCCGCCTCCCGCTCACGCACCGGCTCCTCGGCGAGGAACAGTTCCTGCGCGTATGCCCTGAGCAGGACGTGCGAGGTGAACCGGCCCCTGTCGTCCTCGTCGAGCATGGCCGCGTCGGCAAGTTCCCGCACCATCGCGCGCGTCTGGGCCGGCGGGGTCTGGGACATGCTGGCGAACGCCTCGGCCGAGATGCCGGCCGTCATGGCGGCGGAGGACAGGCGGAAGAGCCGGGCCGCGTCCGGGCTGAGCTGGCGGTACGACCAGGCGAAGGCGGCACGCGGATCGCATACCCCGTGATTGTTGGAGAAGGCGGCGAGTCGTTGCGCGCCGTCGCGGAGCTCGGCGGCCACGTCCTCCAGGGCGAGTCGCGGACGCGCGCTCAGCCGGCCCGCCAGGATCGCCAGCGCGAGGGGTAGACGGCCACACATCTCGATGATCTCGTCGAGAGCATCGGACACCGGAGCGCTGCCCGCCAGGGCGCGGTTCGGCGCGTCGTTCAGCCGGCGCTGGACCAGCCTGCGGGCGGTCGGCATGTCCGGAGGGTCGAGGTGCAGCAGGTGTGCGCCGTCGCGGACCGCCAGATCGACGAGCGGACTCCGGCTGGTCACCAGGACCAGGCACTGCGGGGAGTTGGGCAGCAACGGGCGCACCTGGGCGGCGTCTCGCGCGTTGTCGAGGAGTAGGAGCATCTTTCTGCCCGCGGTGAGGCTCCGGTAGATGCCGACCCGCGCGGCGAGCGTCTCCGGGACGCTGGACATGTGGAAGCCCTGCGACGACAGCAGCGATCCGAGCGCGTCCCGGGCGGACAGGCCGTCGGTCTCGGGCTGCTCCGCGCGCAGGTCGAGGTAGAGCTGACCGTCGGTGAAACCCCCGGCGACCAGGTGGGCGAAGTGCGCGGCCAGCGTGGACTTTCCCACGCCGCCCATTCCGTCCAGAGCGACGACCAGCGGACCCGTTCCTCGCGCGTCGGCAGCCCCCGCGCGCAGGCCGGCGAGAGCCGAGAGCTCCGCGGTACGCCCGACGAAGGCGGGCAGGTCGGGTGGTAGCTGCGCCGGTCGTACCAGCGGCACCGGCCCCGACCGGACGCTCCGCCGTGTCCCGCCGCCGGTCGGGCCGTTCCCCTCCGAGGTCGTCGCCGTCCCGGCCAGCACCCGCCGGTGCGCGGACTGGAGTGCCTCGCCCGGATCGATGCCCAGCTCCTCGGCGAGGCGGGTGCGGACGGACCGGTACAACTCCAGCGCCTCGGCCTGGTGGCCACCGGCACCCAGCGTGGCGATCAGACTCGCCTGCACCGGCTCGTGGAACGGCGCCATCGTGGCGGCCAGCCGCAGGGGCCGCAACACGTGCGTCGGACGTCCCAGTGACATGGCGAGTTCGGCCGCCGGCACGCAGAGGTCGAGGAATTCCCGATCAAGCGCAGCGAAGATCGACATCGCGGTGGTGCCGTGGGCGTACGTGTCACCGGCCGGCCCGCGCCACAGCCCCAGGGCCTGGACGTAGCGGTCCAGTGCCTCGTGACGATTGCCGGCCGTGAGGCTCGCCCGCGCGGCGCCGACGAGCTCGCGGAAGCTGAACAGGTCCAGCGAGCCGGGTGCCGGCGCGAAGAGGTAGCCACCACCGTGCCGGCGCAGGTACGAGCCGGACGCCCGCAGCGGAAGCGAGGGTTCCATCAGTCGCCGAAGCGCGCCGACGTACTTGTGGATGACGTTGGAGGCGCTGGCCGGGGCGTCCTCGCCCCAGACGAGTTCGATGAGGTCGGCGGCGCTGACGGGTCGCCCTGCGCGGGCGAGGAGCAGGGCCAGCAGACGACCCTGCTGACGAGGGCCGACGTCCACCTCGACACCGTCGCGCCACAGCCGCAGGGGACCCAGGATCTCGAAACGCAGCGCGGCGGCGGTCGGCCGAGGTCCGTCTTGCCCATGGCGGACATCGACCGAACTCGACAATTCAATCTCCTGTTTCGCCTTGACCCGTCGCCACCATCGGCTACCACCCGCGCTCCCAGTCTACGTGGGAGGCCCGCCGGCAGAGCTCGTCGCCGAGGGCGGAACGGGACGAAACGCCGGACCGGGGCGGCGGCAACAGATATCTCACTGCGGGGAATACGTCGGATAATGACGTCCCGGCACCGTTCGTCCTTCTCCCGTCGAGGCCGGTGATCCCGCGCCAAACGGCAGCGAGGCCGTCTTTTCGGGTCCTAGACTGCGAGCGTGTCCGGCGGGGCCGCCCCCTGCCACGGAAGAGGTGCGGGTTCATGAATTCTCGGCCGACGAAACAGCAGGAGAGCCACCACGGCGGGGCCAACCGCGACATGCCGCCGGAACTCGGCTCGGATTCCATTGGCATATTCGAGGGCCGGACCTTCGTGTTGTCCAATTCTGTCGGCGACGTGCCAAACGATTCCATCGCCGGACTGGTGCACGACGACACCCGCTATATCAGCCGCTGGGAGATGACCCTGGGCGGACTCGCTCCACTGGTGCTCAGCGCGAGTACCGTCGATGCCTACTCGGCGGCCTTCTTTCTCGCCAACCCGGAACTGCCGGACCTACGGGCGAACGGGCTCGGCGTACGCCGGGAACGTTTCGTCGGGGACGGCATGTACGAGCGCGTCGTGTTGCAGTACTTCGGCGCCGAGCCGGTCTCCGTACGTCTGCGGCTGGATGTCGGCGCGGACTTCGCCGACCTCTTCGAGATCAAGAGGTCGGGTCCGAGCAGGCTGGCCGACATCCGGCGGAACCACCAGTCGGACGGCTCCGCCCTGCGCTTCTCCTACCAGAACTCGCGCTGGTCGGTCGCCACCACGGTCGAGGCCGACCCGCCCGCCGAGCGGGTCGAGGGCGACTCACTGGCCTGGGACGTGCGCCTGGAACGGGGCGGCACCTGGAGTTGCGAGCTACGCGTCCTGCTGACCTGTCAGGGTAGGGAGTTCCAGCCCAGCAGCCGCGCCTTCGGCGAGTCGCACGACGCCGACGCCGACGACCCGGCGACGCGCTGGGTAGCGAGAAAACCGCACCTGAGCGCGGATTCGGAACTGTTGCGCAACGTCTACCACAAATCGGCCGCGGACCTGGTGTCGATGCGCATCGTCAAGGAGATCAACGGCCAGGAGATCGTCCTGCTGGCCGCCGGCATGCCCTGGTTCCTGACCGTGTTCGGGCGGGACACGCTGATCACGGCGTACCAGAGCGTCACCTGCGGCCCGGACGTCGCGCGCGGTGCACTGCTGACTCTCGCCGCGCACCAGGGCACCGTCGTCGACGACTTCAGCGACCAGGACCCCGGCAAGATCCTGCACGAGTTCCGTTCGGGTGAGCTGACGCAGCTCGGCATCGAGCCCTACGGCCCCTGCTTCGGCGCGGCCGACACCACCCAGCTGTGGCTCATCCTGCTCTCCGAGTACTGGCGGTGGACCGGCGACGACGCGTTGGTGCGGCAGTTGCGACCGAATGCCGACGCAGCGCTGCGGTGGATCGACGAATTCGGAGATCGCGACGGCGACGGTTACGTCGAGTACGCCACCCGCTCTCCGAACGGGATGCGCAACCAGTGCTGGCGCGATTCGCCGGACGGTGTGCAGTTCGCCGACAGCAGGCTCCCCGACCTGCCGGTCGCCACCTGCGAGATCCAGGGGTACACCTACGACGCCAAGCTACGCGCCGCGGAACTCGCCGACGGGCCCTGGGCCGACGCCCCGTTGGCACGACGACTGCGGGCCGAGGCCGCCGACCTGCGCGAGCGGTTCAACCGCGACTACTGGCTACCGGAGCGCGGGGGCTACTACGCGATCGGGCTCGACGCCGGGAAGCGGCCCATCGATTCGATGACCTCGAACATGGGTCACCTGCTGTGGAGCGGGATCGTTCCGCCCGAGCGGGCCGCCGTGGTGGCGCGGCACCTGATGTCCGACGAGATGTTCTCCGGCTGGGGTGTGCGTACCCTGGCGACCGTGGACGTCGGGTACAACCCCATCGGCTACCACCTCGGCACCGTGTGGCCACACGACAACTCGATCATCGCCGCCGGCCTTGCCCGGTACGGCCACCGGGACGAGGCCAACCGCATCGCGATGGCGATGCTCGAGGCGGCGGCCCACTTCGACTACCGCCTGCCCGAGGCGTTCTCCGGGTACGACCGTTCGCTGGGACGACGACCCGTTCCGTACCCCACCGCCTGCAACCCCCAGGCGTGGGCCAGCGGCGCGCCCCTGCTCTTCCTGCGGACGATGCTCGGGCTCGACGTCAGCGACGGCGTCCTCGGCACGGACCCGCACATCCCCGAGGAACTGGGCGGCATCCGGCTGACCGGGCTCAGCGTGCACGGCGCGAAACGGAGCGTGGACGCCTCCGGTTCGCGGTTGCGCTCCCTGGCCTGACGACGGGCGGGTCGACCGGGTCAGGCGGTCAGGAAGCTCGTCCGCAGGCTGGACAGCGCCTCGTGATGCCGGGACCGCACCGTACGGACCGGGACTCCGAGTATGCGGGCCGTCTGGTGCGTGGTCCGTCCCGCCAGGTAGGTGTGCAGGAGCACCGCGCGGTGCTCGACCGACAACCGCCGCAGCATGGAGACCGTCTCGGCGGCCGCGACGGCGGCGTCCGCGTGGTCCGGCTGGGCGACGTCGACCTCCGGCGCGGGTCGCTCACGCCCGACGGCGACCTTCCGCAGCGACGTCACGGCCAGATCACGCGCCACCGTCATCAACCAGTCCCGGATCGGGACCTCGTTGAGGCGGAGTCGGCCACCATGCTGCCAGGCGTGGATGAACGTCTCCTGCACGATGTCCTCGGCGAGGTGGTGGTCCACAACGAGCTTCTCGACGAAGGTGAGCAGCGGCCGGGTGTGATCGGCCATCAACTCGTCCAGCGCGGGAGTCCGACCGGACGCCGCGCAGGTCTCGTGAGCCGTTGTCATTGGCGGGTGCCTGGTCCTTAGCGAGCGGGTGTGCGAGCGGGCCCGCCGCCGACACCGTCCTGCGACCGGCACCGACGATCGACCCGATCCCCGACCCTACGGTCCGCCAGTTACCAACGTCGTGACGAACTCTTACCGGCCCGCGCCGGCGCCCCGGCGCACCCCGAGTCCCCGGCCGATCACCTCGGGCGTGCGACGTCGAGCTGACCCGTGGACCGGACCGTCACCCAGGTCGTGACCGTCGCCCCGTCGACCTCGGCCGTGCAGGTGAACCGGTGTCCCTCGATGACCGGCTGGTCGACCGGACACGCGACGGTGTCCGCGTTCAGCCCGTAGTCGTCCCGGAGCACGGTCAGCACCTGCCGTTGCAGGGCGGCGGTGTCGAGGACCTTCTGGCGCGGGAGGTCGGGTCGGGTCACGGCCACGACCGTCCCCGCGACAACCAGGAGCACGAGCGGGACCGCGACGGCCACCACGAGCTTCGGGGACGGTCGCCGCCAACGACTCGCCGTCGGCGCGTTCGCCGCCGGGCCCCAGTGCGGCGGGGGCGCGGGCTTCCAACGGGGTGCCAGCAGGGCCGTCCCCGCGCCGGTGCCCGCAGGGCTGTCGTTCATCGTCGGCTCCACGCTCTCAGCGGGTGGTGGGGGTCGGCACGGCGACGACCTCCGGCAGCGGCTTCGTCTTCTCGCCGGTCGGAGCGACCGCGAACCAGGTGCCACCGACTCCCTGGCCCCGGATGTCACCGGGCGCGAGGTCCTTGGCGAACCGGTAGACCGGCCAGCCGCCGATGGTCACCTGGCAGGTGCCGTCGGCCCGCTCGACGTACCCGACGAGTTGGGGGTCGACGCCGTCCGGGTAGATCCGACCGGGTGACGAGATGAGCAGCGGGGGCCACGTCTTCGCGCAGTCGCCCGCGCAGGTCGCCTTCGGCGGCCGCGCCGAGTCCTTGTCGAAGCGGTAGAGCGTCCTGCCCTGGCCGTCCGCGACGTACGTGCCGATGTCGGCCTGGTCCGTCGCCCGCAACTGCACCACCGAGTTGCCCTGACCACGGTCCGGGCTGGCCGGGACGGGTACGTCGGACGGCCCGCTGTAGATCTGCACGCGGCGCTGCGTCTTCGCCACGGTCGGTGGCGGCACCGGGCTGACCTCGATCACCTGCGGGGTCGGGTCCGCGCTCGCGCTGACGGATGCCACCGGAGACGCCCCCTGGGTCGGCGCGGTCGCGGTGCCGCCCGCCCCCGTGGAGTCCCCGCACGCGGTCAGCGCCGCCAGGCCGATCACCGCGATCGCGATCCGCGCTCTCTGCACCATGTTCGCTCCACCTCGTACTCGGTGTGGACCGGGCTCGTGCACAGGTCCGGCACCCACACGGACGTCGTACCGAAACGGTTCACCACCGCGTCACGACGGACGCCCGCGTCCGACTCGAACTTGCGCTGAACCGGATGGCGTGAGCATCCGTGTGGGTGGCGGCGTCGGCGCAAGACGGTCCACGAGGGGACCGGCTCGCCGACCCGGGAAACCGAGAAACCGGGAGGGCGACATGGCCACCTACCACATCGTCAGCGAGGACATCCAGGAGTCCGCGAGCTGGCTGCAGCAGAACATGCAGACCCTGCTGGACGGGATGACCCAGGCCAAGAGCAAGATCGACACACTGATCCAGGGTGGCTACAACACCCCGGGCGCGCAGCAGCAGTTCGGGCCGTACTTCGAGGAGTACAAGGGCAGCGTCGACCAGACCCTGCACGGCATGGAAGGCATCAGCCAGTACCTCACGCAGGTCAGCGACGCCTTCTCCGAGACCGACACGCAGACCGCCGCCAGCCTCAGCCGCTGACGAAACGAACGGTCGGGGCCGCGTGGTGAGCATTCACCGCGCGGCCCCGACCGTGTTCCCGACGGATCATCCGACCAGGAGATACCCGTGCGCCTGTTGCTCACCGTGACGGACCAGTCCACCCCCGCGACCGACTACCAGGTCGAGGCCGCCCTCGACTCCACCGTCGCGGAGCTCGCCGAGGTGCTGGCGGGGCGTCGTCCGGAACCCGGCACCCGCCCGCCGACGATCTTCGTCGCCGGCGCGCCGCTGGACCCCGGGCTCACACTCGCCGACGCGCCGCTCTGGCAGGGCAGCGTTCTCGAACTGGACCGCCCGGCACCCGTGTCGCCCGCACGGACGCCGGGTCCGCTGGAGATCCGGGTGGTCAGCGGTCTGGGCGCCGGCAACCTCTACCCGCTCGACATCGGCGAGCACGCCATCGGCCCCTCCGACGACGACCACGTGCTCGTGCACGACGACCCGCTCGCGCCCGCGCTCGCGCGGCTGCGCGTGACCGAGGACGGGGAGTGCTGGCTCCACCCGACCGGACCCGGGCTGCTGCTCGACCGGGTGGAGATCGACGAGCAGGAGCGGATCTGGGCGACCGGGGCGCAACTCGCCGCGGGTTCGTCCCTGCTGGAGCTTCGCCGCCCCCTTGCGGACGAGGCGGCACTCCAGATCTCGGAGGACCGTACGGGCCTCGACTACAACCGTCCGCCCCGCCTGCTGCCCGCGGCGCGGACCACCCAGTTCACGCTCCCCGGGCCGCCGGCGCCGCCGGAGCGGCGGCCACTCACGCTGATCACCGTGTTGGCGCCGGTCGTGCTCTCCGGCGCCGCGTTCGTCATCACCCGCAACCCGCTCACGTTGCTCTTCGCCATCCTGTCGCCCCTGGTGCTCATCGCCGGTCAGATCGGCGCGCGGCGTCAGGGCCGGGCCACGTACCGCTCCCGGCTCGCCGAGTACGACAAGAAGAGGGCACGCATCAGCGCCGAGGCCGAGGAGGCGCTGGCCACCGAACGGCTGGTCCGCCGGGACAACTGCCCCGACCCCGCCGCGATGGGGCTGATCGCCGTCGGGCCGCAGCGTCGCCTCTGGGAGCGACGGCGTACCGACCCCGACTTTCTGGAGCTGCGGGTCGGCAGCGCGGACCTGCCCTCCGAGGTGGTGCTGCGGGACCTGAGCCAGGACGAGAACCGGCGCGAGGTCCGGTGGAGCGCCCTCGACGTGCCCGCGACCGTGCCGGTGCGTAAGCACGGAGTCGTGGGGGTGGCCGGCGACGCCGTCGCACGTACGACGGTTCGTTGGATGATGGCCCAGGCCAGTGCCCTGCACAGTCCGGAGGACCTGCAGATCTACCTGCTCTGCGGGACCGCCGACGAGGCCGGGTGGGCCTGGGCCGGATGGCTGCCACACCTGCGGCCCCGCGACGGTCAGGACACCCTCGCCACGGTCGGCACCGACACCCAGACCCTGGCCCGCCGGGTCGGTGAACTGGTGACGATCATCTCGTCCCGCTCCGGTGAGCGGGCCAACGGCGCGTTCCGGGACGTCCTCGTGGTGCTCGACGGGGCCCGCAAGCTGCGGTCCCTGCCCGGCGTCACCCAGATCCTGCGCGAAGGACCAGCGGTCGGGGTGTACGCCATCTGCCTGGACGCCGAGGAGAGGCTGCTGCCCGAGGAGTGCCAGGCGGTCATCGCCCAGCAGGAGGACGGATCGCTGCTGGTGACCCAGACCCTCGCCGCCCCGATCGCCGACGTCCACCCGGACGTCGTCCCGCCCGAGTGGCTGTATCGGGTGGCGCGGGCGCTGGCGCCGCTGCGGGACATCGGTGGCGCCGACGAGGAGAGCGCCCTGCCCGGCGCGAGTCGGCTGCTCGACGTACTCGGGATGGAGCCGCCGGAGCCGGAAGCCGTGACGGCCCGGTGGACCTCGGGTGGTCGGACCACCGAGGCGGTGCTCGGTGTGTCGCTCGACGGGCCGTTCGCGCTCGACCTGAAGCGGGACGGACCGCACGGGCTCGTCGCCGGCACCACCGGCTCCGGCAAGTCGGAGCTGCTGCAGACCCTCGTCGCGTCCCTCGCCGTGGCCAACCGGCCGGACGCGATGACGTTCGTGCTTGTCGACTACAAGGGCGGCAGCGCGTTCAAGGACTGCGTCCTCCTGCCGCACACCGTCGGCATGGTGACCGATTTGGACACCCACCTGGTGGGCCGGGCGCTGACCTCGCTCTCGGCGGAGCTGCGGCGACGCGAACACATCCTGGCCGAGGCCGGAGCGAAGGACATCGACGACTACGTGGAGCTGCTGCGCCGCGAGCCGTCCCGCGTCGCGATGCCCCGGCTGCTCATCGTGATCGACGAGTTCGCGTCGATGGTCCGTGACCTGCCCGACTTCGTGACCGGGCTGGTCAACATCGCCCAGCGAGGCCGGTCGCTCGGCATCCACCTGGTGCTGGCGACCCAGCGGCCGGGCGGTGTGGTCTCCCCCGAGATCCGGGCCAACACCAACCTGCGCATCGCCCTGCGGGTCACCGACAGCAGCGAGAGCCAGGACGTGCTGAACGCCCCGGACGCGGCCACCATCTCGAAGTCGACGCCGGGCCGCGCCTTCGTCCGTCTCGCCCAGTCGTCGCTGGTGCCGTTCCAGGCCGGCCGGGTCGGCGGATTCCGCCCCGGGGCGCGCAGCACCGAGCGACCGGCCCCCTGGCTGGCGCCACTGTCCTTTCCCGACCTCGGCCGGCCCGCGCCTCGTCGCCGTTCCGGCGAAGCGGCGCCATCGGCCGAGCTGACCGACCTGGCGGTGCTCGTGACGGCGATCCGGGATGCCAGCGAACGGCTCGGCATCCCGGCCCAGCACAGCCCCTGGCTACCCGCGCTGCCGACGTCGCTGACCGTGGACGCGCTGCCCCCGGCCCGCGCCAGCGACTACCACCTCCCGGCGGTCGCCTACGGGCTGGTCGACCTTCCCGCCCAGCAGGACCAGGTGCCGTTGGCGCTGGACCTCTCCACGCTCGGCCACCTGCACGTCATCGGCTCCTCGCGCAGCGGCCGATCGCAGACGCTCCGGACGATCGCCGGCGCTCTCGCCCGCGTCCACTCCGCGGCCGACGTCCACCTCTACGGCGTCGACTGCGGCAACGGGGCGTTGCTCGCCCTCAACGGCCTGCCACACTGCGGAGCGGTGGTGCAGCGTACCGAGGCGGAACGGCTCGGCCGGCTGTTCGCCCGCCTCGTCGCGGAACTGGGCCGGCGGCAGCAACTGCTCGCCGGACGGGGCTCGGCGAGCATGGTCGAGTACCGCACCGGTACGCCCGCCGGTGAGCGACCGCCGCACATCCTGGTGCTCCTGGACCGGTTCGAAGTCTTCGACAAGACGTTCGCCGACTACGACAACGGCACGATCATGGCTGGTCTGCTCACGCTGCTCCGCGAGGGCGCCGGAGTGGGCATCCACGTGGTGCTGGCGGGTGACCGGGCGATGTTCTCCAGCCGGATCTCGTCCACGAGCGACGACAAGCTGGTGCTACGCCTGACCGAACGCGGTGACTACAGCATGGTCGGCATCAACCACCGGCAACTGCCGGACGAGATCGAGGCGGGCCGCGCGATCCGGGCAGCCGACGGCGCCGAGGCGCAGATCGCGGTGCTCGGCGAGGACACCTCGGGTCAGGGGCAGGCGCGCGTACTCGCCGACATCGCCGAGACGGCCCGGCAGCGGGACGCGGACGTCGCGGCCGTCGACCGCCCGTTCCGGATCGACGTGCTGCCCGACGAGTTGACTCTCGCGGACACGGAGGCGCTCAGCCGACCCGACGGACCGCTGTGGACCATGCTGGGCGTCGGTGGCGACGAACTCACCGCGATCGGACCGGATCTGACGATCGTCCCGACCCTGGTCCTGGCGGGTCCGCCGCGCTCGGGCCGGAGCACCGCGTTGCTGACGATGGTGGCCGGGCTGCTGCGCAAGGGCACGCAGGTGGTCGTGGCGGCGCCCCGCAGATCGCCGCTGCGCGAGCTGGCCGGCCTGCCGGGCGTGCTCGACCTCGTTCCGGGCGAGAACCTCACCTCCGCCGCTCTGACGGCCGCGCTGGAGCAACGGAGCGGGCCGGCGGTGGTCGTACTGGACGACGCCGAGTTGCTGCTCAAGTGCGACGCGGGAAGCGAACTCGGGGAGATCGCGCGGTCCGGCACGGAACGAGAGCTCGGACTGATCATGGCCGGCACCATCGACGGCCTGTCCGGCGGCTTCGGCGGCTGGCACGTCGACGCCCGGCGCAACCGACAGGGCGCGCTCCTCAGCCCGCAGGGCCTCGGCGACGGCGAGCTGATCGGCGCCAAGCTGAGCCGGGGACAGCTCGGCGGGGGACGCCTGGGCCGGGCGCTGCTGCACCTGGGCGACGGTACCGTCCGCCTCGTGCAGGTGCCCCGGACCGACCCGGCGGCGCTACGGACGCTGGTGACGCCAGCGGAGGCCGCCCCGGTGCAGGAGTGAGGTAGAGCCGGATACGACAGGGGGGACACCGCTGCGCGGTGTCCCCCCTCGTCGCGTACCGCACTCAGGCGTCGGTCGCGGTCGCATCCCTCGACTCCGGACGCGCGGTCAACGCCGGCTGCTCGTCGTCCCAGGTGAACGCCAGCGTCTCGGTGATCGCGCCGAAGAGTCCGAAGATCTCCTCCGCCTCCGCGAGGTTCGGGCTCGATCCGGTCACCACCACGACGTCCGCCGACCCCGGCATCGGCACGACGGTGTGCATCACCGCGCACCGCATCGTCGCGCCGTCCTGGACGACGTTCTGAATGCCGTACACACGGCCCACGGTGCCGATCCCGGGGATCACCGCGGTCGTCACCCGCCGCCACGTCCCGTCGACCCGGGTCGGTTGCCCCACGGCGGTCAGCGCGCCGAGGATGTCACCGTTGGCCGGTGGCGTGACCACCGCGACCACCACGGTGGCGGTGAGCGGGCCGTCCTCGTACATCTCGAAGACGCCCGCGGCGTGCACCGCGCCGCTGCGCCGGGCCTGGCGTACCGACCGGCGTACCTGCTCGGCGAAGCGGCCCGCCTGGTCCGCGGTGAAGCCGCCGGTCAGGGCGTGTCCCCGTGCCTCCTCGCCCATCCGGTTCTCACTCGCCTCGTCGGCCACCGGGAAGTCGACCCACGCCTGCGGAGTGCGCAGCTCGAAGCCGGTCGGGGTGGGCGTCGCGGCATGGGCCTGGGTCGGGGCGCTCACTGTGCGGCCTGCTGGTCCGGCGCGGTCAACGCGTTGACCGTCTGGGTGTCGGTCTCCCGGAACGCGTCGGCGACGGCCTTCGCGGCGTCGCGTACGCCACCGAGGTCCTTGCCCACGACGTGCCGGCCGTCGCCCCACCGCTTCTCGAAGTGCCGGGCGGCGTCCTCCAGGCCGCGCTGCCCGAGGGTGTCGACCACCGCGCCCATCGACCGGACCGACGCGCCGTCCATCAACTCCTTGGTACGCCGCAGCAGCTCGTGTACGCGTTCCAGCTCTGCGCCCGGGACGAGGATCTCGCTCATCCCGCGCGCTCCCCCGCCGGCCTGCCCATCGCATCGCTCATCTCCGCACCCTCCAGACCGTCACGGCAACTGCGCCGTACACGGATCGGCGGCCAGCCTGGTTCACCTGCTGAACCGATCTCCCGCCGGCTACGTGTGCGATCCGGCTCCCGGCGGACGGTCCGGGCGTCGGTGTGACGATGCGGTGGGAGGACTTGTCATGACGCGTCCGGGCGACGCCGAGTGGTCCGTGTTGCAGCTCGACTCGGATCCGGTGCCGGGTGATCCCGAGTCCTTCGAGGAGATCACCCGGGCATACCAGGAGTTGGCCAGAACCACCCAGGAGGCGCACGACCTGCTCGCCTCGGGCAGTCAGATCGACGTCGGCCAGGGCAAGGCAATGGACGCCTTCCGCGACCTGATCGGCAAGCTGCCGGGGCGACTGGACCAGATGGCGAACTCCTACGCCAGCGCCGCCGACGCGTACCTGCGGTACCTGCCCTCGCTGGAGGAGGCGCAGACGATGTCACTGCGCGCCCTCGACCAGGCCCGACAGGCGGCCGGAGACCAGAGCGCCGCCCAGGCCGCAGCCGTCACCGCGGCGGCGACGCTGCTCGTGCTGAACGCCGAGACCGCGACCAGTCCGGACGGCAAGGAGCAGGCCACCGACGACGCCGCCGCCGCCAAGAACCGGCAGGCCGACGCCCAGCAGGCGCTGGACGGGGCGAAGTCGTTGCTCGGTCAGGCGACAGCCCTGCGCGACCAGGCCGCCCGTACCGCCGCCGACACCCTGCACCAGCTGGCGAAGGACGCGCCGCAACGGTCACTCTGGGACAAGATCGTCGAGGCGTTCGAGGCGTTCGTCGACTTCCTCCAGAGCACCGTCATCGAGTGGATCACCACCATCCTCGACGTGCTCTCCGTCGTCGCCTCGTTCATCTTCCCGCCCCTGGGCTCGGCCATCGGCTTCCTCTCCGGCGCCATCGATCTCGCCGCGGCGGCCGTCGGCGGCGACCCCGCCGAGATCGCCCTCGCCGCCGGCGGACTCGCCCTCGGCCTCGTGCCCGGTGGACGAATCGTCAGCCGGGTCCTCAAATTCGCCAACAAGTTCGCCGGCAAGATCCGCCCCGGCAGCGTCGCGGACGGCATCAGGAACAACACCAGGGAGGTCACCGGCGGCAGCCGTGGCGTGCCGGGTACCGGTGCGGCTCCGGGACGCGGGATCGACGCCACGGTCACCGAGGTCGGCATCGGCAAGACCGTCAAGGGTGTGTTCAACCGGATCGACCAGAAGTTGTTCGACATACGGTTCGACCGGGACCTCAAGGCCGCCAGGAAGAAGCAGGCCAACGACCCGACGCTGATCCTCGGCCAGAACAGCAAGGGTCACCTCAAGACGTTCCACGCCTCGGACGTCGAGTCGACACCGTTGGTGGACAACAACGGCAAACAGATCGGCGTGCTCTTCCCGAGTAGGGCCACCGACAACGAGAGCTTCACGAGCTGGGCCCGGACCGACGCCAACCTCGCCTTCGGCCGGAACATCGGCGGGGAGATCGCCGAACCGGGAACGAAGGCGATCCGCAGGCTGCCCGGTACCGAAACCGGCTTCGCGGACAACCAGTTCCAGGTCGCGCCGTGGGCCCGGCTCAAGACCGACCCCACCCTGGTCATCGCGCACGGCAGCCCGGACGGCGCCGCCGTGCGCCTGAAGAACGGAACCGTGCTCCAGGTCCCGGGTGGGCAGTTCGCGAAGGTCCTGCACCACAACGACATCTTCCGGGCCAGCAACACCGCCACGGACCCGAAGCGGTCCATCGCGATGATCTCCTGCAACTTCGGCAACACCTCCGGCACGGCGGGGCAGGACTTCGCCAACGCCATGCGGGATCTCGGCAGTCAGCGGCGGATCTTCGCGGCGAACGAGACGGTCGTCACCACTCAGGGTGTGGACGAGGGCGGCCTGCTGACCGACGCGGGCCGGGACATCGCGACGTTGGCAGTGCAGAACGGCGGCAAGTTCAAGCAGATCCACCCGAGCGTCGAGGGGGCGAGTTGATGAGCGAGCACGACAACGGTGATCGGCAGCGGAGTTGGATGCTGCTGACGGACGCGCGGTGGAGCGCGCCCGACGAAGGTGCGGCGGATGCGACAGACGTGCCACCGGTGGAGGCCATCGTCGGTGGCTGGCTGGTCGAGCCCGACGGCACCGTCGGCCGTTTCACCGCCAATCCGCTGTACCGGCCGGAGGACCCGGCGTTGCCTACCAGCCCGGTGGACGCCTCCGCGTCCCTTGTCGCCTCCGGTCGGGCCGGCGTCGACGTGGTGCTCCTGGCGCTGCGGGACAGCCTCGTGGACGTCGCGCTGGACGCCGAGGGTGGCGTGATCGTGGCACCGGCGCCGGATGACGTCCCCTGTGTGCTCGTCGCGACCGGTGCCGTCGACCAGGCCCGGGTCGACGCCGTCGACTGGCGGCAGGTCGACCTGCGCGAGCTGCTGACGCTGCTCCCGGACGGCGTCGACGTGCTGCTCAATCCGGGCGGGCCGCGTTCCATGCGCCTGTTCGCCGACGCGTTGCGGGACATCGCCGTCCAGGGCGAGCCAGCACCGACAGGTCCGTGACGTACCACCGCGCTGGGCTCGGACGTGTCGTCCGAGCCCAGCGCGGACCGGGTGGCCGGACCCGCATCGGCGACGGTTGACATCTCGATTCGGCCTCGACGTGGGTCAGTAGACAGATCTTCTAGTGATCAACTAACGGTACGAACAGGACGTGCATCCTGAGGACCCGTAGGCATCCGGCGGGAACGCCGACGACGTGAGGGTCAGCAAAAGGGTGGTAGCAATGGCGGGATCGGGACCTGTTCGTCGGCGCGAAGTGGCAGGCGAAGCACTGGTCCGGTCCATATTCGAGGAGCACGGACGCGCGATGCTCGCTTATGCGACACAATTGACCCGCGACCGCGCGGCCGCGGAGGACGTCGTCCAGGAAGCGCTGGTACGCGCGTGGCGGCACCCCGACGCGCTGGTCAACGGCAAGGGCTCGGTACGGGGTTGGCTGTTGACTGTCGTCCGCAACATCGTGACCGACACCATCCGCGCCCGGAACGCGCGCCCACCCGAGGTGCCGGAGGGCCCGACCGAATCAGCGGTCGAGCGTGACCACGCCGACCAGGTGGTGAACTCGATTGTCGTGACCGACGCGCTCAACCGCCTCTCCACGGAGCACCGACAGGTGCTCGAGCAGGTCTACCTGCGCGGGAGTACAGTCGCGGAAGCCGCACAGGTCCTCGGTATCCCACCGGGCACCGTGAAGTCTCGCTCCTACTACGCACTCCGAGCACTCCGCGATCTCGCCGAGCGTCGCGCCGGGGTGGAACGGCCTGCCTCATGAATTCCGACAGCTCATCGCCCCGCGCCGACCACTTCGACATCGGCGGCTATCTGCTGGGGGCACTCGATGAGGAGGCGACCCACCGAGCCGAGGAGCACCTGGCGGGTTGCGCGCAGTGTCGAGCCGAGGTCGAGTCGCTGCGGACGTGGGCGGGCGCGCTCGAGAACGTACCCGACGTGATGCTGCTGGACGGCCCGCCGGAGGACGGCGACCTGCTGTTGCAGCGCACTCTGCGCCAGATCCGCGGGGAGGCCGCCGACCAGCGCCGTCGCCATCACACCGTCACCGGAGTCGCGGCGGCCGTTGTCGCCTCCGCGGTCCTCGGTGGCGCCCTCTTCCTTCCCCGGGGAGACGGGACGACGGACGCGACAGCGCCGCCGCCGACCCCGACCGTCGCGGCCGACCCGACCGTCCGCTCAACCAGCGCCTCCGACCCACGCACGGGGGCTCGTCTCGCCGTGGCCGTCACACCGGCCCCCGGCTGGGTACGTGTCAACGCCACGGTCTCCGGCATCCCGCAGGGCCAACGCTGCCGCCTCCTGGTCGTGGGCAGGGACGGCAGCACGGTGCTGGCGGGCAGCTGGTTGGTGTCGGAGCGCGGGGCCGCCGAGGGTGTGACCCTGGACGGCAGCGCCCTGATCGACGAGGCCCAGATCGACAGTGTCCGGGTGGAGACGACCGACGGCATGGCGTACGTCAGCGCGAAGCTGTAGCCAGCCCTCGTCGGTGGCCGGTGGCTGAGCCGGCCACCGGCCATCGTCAGTGGCCGATGGTTGTGTTCGACCGGCCGGGCGACAGACAGCAGCGCCGGCCCGGGCCAGTGGCCGGGCCGGCGCGAGCCGTGGCGCAAGGTCAGCCCAGGCGCACCGAGACGACCGCGTTGTCGAAGTCGACAGTCGCCAGATCCGCGACGTCCCCGTTGATCACCTTCGACCGGCCGGTGCAGTCCGGGCCGGCCCAGAGCTTGAGCGAGCCAGGCGCCGCCACCGAGGAGGAGACCCCCGGGCGGCTCAGGTTGCGGCAGCCGGTTCCCGCGACGCCCTGCGAACCGGCGCCGTCGCCGAAGTTCGGGTCGTCGAAGAGGACCGCGCTGGTGGCCGGTGCGGCCGGCGACTCCGCGGCGGGCTGCTCGTCACCGGACACGCCGGCCTTGCCGCCGGTCGGGGTCACGCCGAACCAGGTGCCTCCGACACCCTGGCCCTTGGTGTCGCCTGCCTTGGTGTCCTTGGCGAAGCGGTAGACCGGCCAGCCCCCGATGGTGACCTGCCGGCTGCCGTCCGAGCGCCGGACGGTGCCGACGGCCTCCGCCTTGACCCCCGCGACGAAGATCTTGCCGCCCGGCATCACCGTGACCGGCGGCCAGGTCGCGGCGCAGTCACCGTCGCAGGTCGACGTCGGCGGGTTGTTGCTGTCCTTGTCGAATCGGTAGAGGGTCAGCCCCGCACCGTTGACGACGACCGGGTCGAGCTTGCCCGCCCTGCCCACGGTCATCTGGACCCAGCGCTGAGCCGATTCGCGGGCGGCCCCGGTCGCCACCCCGCCGTCGGGTACCGCCCAGTCACCGGTCCCCGGAGCCGCGTTGTTGGACTTGGCGGTGCCGGACGTCAGAGCGAGGTCGGCGACACCGGCCCCGCCCTGCGGCGACGCCGCCGGGCTGCCGCTCAGGTCGGCGGCCCGCGCCGGGCCGGGTGGCACCTGGCTCGGGCCGCACGCCGTGAGCGTCACCGCGCCGACGGCCAGCGCGGCGATGAAGGGTGTCACGTGGTTGCGCATCATCGGGAATCTCCAGCGGTCACCCGGCTTCCAGGAGGTCCGGAAACCGTTCGCCCCTCACACGGAACAGGTCCGGGATCGGTTCAGGGCCGGTGCCGCCGCCGTCATCACGTGGGCGACCTCAGGTGGTTTGCAGGGCGACCTTCAGCCAACCCGGGTTGCGCATGTCGAACTCCCGGTACGCGGCGACCGCGTCGGTGAGCGGTTCGTGCTCGGTCACGACGTCCTCCGGACGGACCTGACCGGACGCCACCATGGCCGCCAGCTTGGGGATGTACCGGGGGTGGTTGCCGTTGCCGGCGCGGATGGTCAGGTTGCGCCCCATGGCCATCCCGATCGGGAAGTACCGGTCGCCAGGCGGATAGACGCCCACGATGCCCAGCGTGCCGACCTTGGCGAGGCTGTCCACCGCCCAGGTCTGCGCCTGACTCGGCGCGTCACCCGGCTTGAAGTGCCCGTCCTGGCCCGCGCTGTCGAGGTCCGGGGAGATCTTGCGCTGCTCCTCGGCGTTGCGCGCGTCGTCCTTACCCGCTGCGGGCCCCGACTTGGCGCTCTCGCTGTCCACTCCGACGGCGTCGATGGCGCAGTCGGCCCCGATGCCGTTCGTCAACTCCATGATGGCCTCGACCGGGTCGACCTCGTTGAAGTTGATCACCTCGGCGCCACGGCTGCGGGCGTGCTCCAGCCGGTCGGCGTGCCCGTCGACAGCGATCACCCGGGACGCGCCGCGCTGGTACGCCGAGAGGATGGCGAACTGGCCCACCGGACCGCAGCCCCAGACGGTGGCGACCTTGCCGTCGCTGACGTCGGCCAGAACCGCGCCGAAGTAGCCGGTCGGGTAGATGTCGGAGAGCGTGATGGCCTGCGACTCGGTGACGTTCTCGCCCAACGAGATCAGGTTGGTGTGCGCGAAGGGCACACGGGCGTACTCGGCCTGCAACCCGTTGAACGGACCCTGCATCTCGGGTGAGCCGGGCGAGGCGGTGCCGATCCGCGGCCCGAGCGGGTTGGCGTTGTCGCACTGCGCGAAGAGGCCCCGGCGGCAGTACCAGCAGGACCCACAGCCCCACACCGCGGAGATCACCACCCGGTCACCCGGCCGGAAGTTGTGGATCTGCGAGCCCACCTCCTCGACCACCCCGATGCCCTCGTGACCGAGGACCTTGCCCTGCTTCATCCCCGGCATCGTGCCGCGCACGAAGTGCAGGTCGGTACCGCAGATCGCCGCGGTGGTCACCCGGACGATCGCGTCCGTGGGTTGTTCGATGCGGGGTTCGGGCACATCGTCAACCCGGATGTCACCGATGCCATGCCAAACGACTGCCTTCACGCGTACTCCCATCCGCGCTGGCCGACCTCGTCGCGCCAGCACTCGACAACGGGACACCTCGTGCCCGGGACGAATGCCGGCTTCCCCGGGCACGAGGTGTCCAAACCGCGCCCTCAGCTCAGTCTCTCGGCGAGACGGGTGACGGAGGCACGCATGCTGTCGGTGCCACCGTCGGGAAACTCGTGCAGAAGCGTGCGAGCCTGTTCGAGAGCCCGACGCGACGCGGCGACGTCACCAGCGGCGATGAGAACGTCGACCATCTGTCGCAGCGCATCGAACTGCGACGGCCGGTCCCCCACGCGCCGCGCCGCGCTCGCCGCGATCTCCAGCTCGGTGACCGCCTCGGCGACGCGTCCGGTCTCGGCCAGATTGTCCGCGACGGCGGCCCGGATCTCGCTCTCCTCGTGCCCCCGCCCCACCCGCTGGCTGAGGTCAAGCGCCTCCCGGAGCACCCCGATCGACTCCGTGACCTTGCCCTGGGCGGTCAACGACCGTCCCGTGCCCAGAAGGCTGCCGAGTTGGCCCCGACGATTGTGGAGCAGGCGGAACAGCGACAGCGCCTTCGCGCTGTGCTCGAGGGCGCGGTCGTGCCGGCCCAGCGCGCTGAACACCTCGTGGAAGTTGTTGTGCACCAGCGCCTGTTCCAGACGCATGTCCCGGTCCCGGTAGGTCCGTGCGGCCTCACCGAGCAGGCGCAGCGCCTCCTCGTGGGCGCCGAGCAGGTACCGTGCGCCGGCCAGGCTGCGCAGGACGTGCGCCTCCCCGACGACATCGCCGCGCTCCCGCGCGTCCCGCAGCGCGATCCGCATGACGTCCTCCCAGTCCTGGAAGCGTCCGGCCCACTGCAGATACTGCTGCATGGCGAGGGCGAGCTGCCACGGCACGATGCCGTACCCGACGTCGGCGGCCAGGCGTACGGCCTCCGTGAGCATCTCCCGCTGGCGGTCGAACCAGTCGATGGCCTCGTCGTACGTGCCCGGCCGCTGAGGGACGACACCGGGCAGCGGCGGTGGCGGCTCGATCGGTGGCCGGTTCGGGTCCAGGACCAGCTGTGCCTGGTAACTGGTGTGCAGGTAGTGCTGCAACAGGCGGGAGAGCGCCGCCTCGCGCTCCGCCGTCGACTCCTCGGCCTCCAGCAGCTCCTCGGCGTACGCCTTCACCAGGACGTGGGAGGTGAGGCGGCCGTCCTCGTGCTCGGTCACCAGCGCCGCGTCGATCAGCTCGGCGAGGTGGGCGCGCGTGCTGTCCGGGTCGCGGTCGGCGAGACTCACGCACGCCTCGGCCGTGACACCGGGCAGCGGGGCTACCGACAGGAGCCGGAACAGCCGGGCGGCGTCCGGACTGAGCTGCCGGTAGGACCACGAGAAGGCGGTACGCGGGTCGTTCAGCCCAGGCCCACCCGCGAACGCTTCCAGTCGGCGGGCGCTGTCGCGCAGCTCCGCGGCGATGGTCGCGAGCGACAGCCCCGGACGAGCGGCGATCCGGGCCGCCAGGATGGCCAGCGCCAGTGGAAGCCGGCCGCACAGCTCGATGATCTCGTCGGCGGTGCTGGCACAGCCTCCGTCGTCGGTCGACCGGCTCGGCAGGCCGGCGAGCCGACGTTCGAGAAGTCGACGGGCCGTCGGCAGATCGGGCGGGTCGACCCGGAGCAGGTGCGCACCGTCGAACGCCGCGAGGCCGACGAGGGCCCGCCGGCTGGTCACGATCACGAGACTTCGTGCCGAGTTCGGCAGTAGCGGGCGTACCTGGGCGGCGTCGTGAGCATTGTCCAGCAGGAAGAGCATCTGCCTGCCGGCTGTCATGCTGCGGTACATCCCGATGCGCGCGTCGAACGTGTCGGGTACGTCGGAGGCGGGCACGCCCACCAGGTGCAGCAGTGAACGCACGGCGTCGTCGGCCGACAGGCGCCCGCCCGCGCAGAGGTGGCCGCGCAGATCGAGGTAGAGCTGCCCGTCGGCGTACTCGTCGGCCACCCGGTGCGCGAAGTGCGCGGCGAGCGTCGAGGTGCCCACCCCGCCCATGCCGTCCATCGCGATCACCAGGGGGCTGGTCCGTTCGGCGGTCCGCGTTCCCGTGTTCAGATCGCGCAGGATCAGCAGTTCGGATTCGCGGCCCACGAAGAGAGGTGGGTCCGGCGGGAGCTGCGCCGGGCGGATCAGCGTCGTCCGTCGGGCCACCACGGGGTCGGCGTCCTCGACGGGTGCCAGCGCCGTCTGGGTGAGGGCCCGTCGGTGGGCGTCCTGAAGGTGGTAGCCGGGGTCGATACCCAAGTCCTCGTCGAGGCGCGTCCGGATCGCGCCGTACACCGCCAACGCCTCGGCCTGCTGGCCCGCCGCGGCGAGGGTCGTCACGAGGCTCGCGTGGACCGGCTCGTTGAGCTGACCCATCGCGGCCGCGAGCCGCAGCGGCGCCAGCACCCGGGCGGGCTGCCGCAGTCGCACGGCCACCGCGGCGGCGGCGATGGCGGCGTCGAAGAACTCGCCGTCGATGCCCGCGAGGACTGCCGCGGCGGCGGCGCTGTCGACCAGGCCGTCACCGGACGAGCCGTGGCAACGCCGCAGCGCGTCGAGGTAGTGCTCCAACGCGTCGTCCGGACGGTCCTGCGCCAGGCTGGACTTCGCGGCCGAGACGTCGCTGCGGAACGCGACGAGGTCGAGCGCCTCCGGCCCGGCCACGAAGAGGTACCCGTTGCCGTGCCGCAACAGGTACGAGCCGACGGCCCGCGGGGGCAGGTCGGGTTCGAGCAGGCGGCGCAGCGCCGCGACGTACTTGTGGATCACGTTCACGGCGCTGGCCGGCGAATCAGGGCCCCAGACGAGATCCAACAGATCGCTGGTGGTGGTGGGGCGCCCCTGGCGGGCCAGCAGGACCGCCAGGAGACGGCGTTGCTGACGCGGGCCCGCGTCGAGCTCGGTCGCGCCGCGCCACACCCGCAGCGGACCCATGATCTGTAGGCGTGGTCCCTCCTGCAACGCCGATTCCTCTGTCCGACCGGAGCCGACGTCTTCCCTCACCTTGATCACGCTGCGTCCACCTGGTGGAGGCTGACTTGACGATGACTGGATTGGACATTTCCGGGCGCGCGACGGACGATCCGACAATCCCGGGCCCGGCGAAACCGACTTCCGGGTCGAAGACGGCACGCATCGAACCGGTCGGCGACGCCATGGTGCGGCCCTGTCTTGTAACCCATGCTCAGCAGACGTCGCTGACGAGAGGAAAGTTCGATCCCCTGGACGGGTTTTTCCCGCCGGCGCGCTAGCGTTCCCGGATGCTTCTTCCGACCTCGGCGCTCGTGCCGGCCGGCGACACGGCTCAGCTGGTGCGGAGCGCCCAGCAGGGCGATACGGCCAGCTTCGCGCTGCTCTTCGACCGTCACTACGCCGGCATGCTCGCCGTGGCTCGCCGCCTGTTGGGTGGCGGCCCCGACGCCGAGGACGCGTGCCAGGACGCGGCTATCACGGCGTTCAGCCGGATCGGGGAGTTGCGCGACCCCAGCGCGGCGCGGCCCTGGCTGCACACCATCGTGCGGAACAACTGCCGGACGATGCTCCGCGACCGTCTCCCCGTACCGGTCGGGGTTGCCGGTGAGAACCTGCTGGCCTCTGAGCTGGACGACCCGGTAGCCCGCATCGAGCGCAGCGCCATGCGGGACTGGGTCTGGCACGGACTACGGCAGTTGTCGCCGGCCGCGCAGACCGTGGCGCTGCTGCGGTACTTCACCGAGAACAACTCGTACGAGCAGATCGCGGCCCTCTGCGGAACCCCGGTCGGCACCGTCCGTAGTCGCCTGAGCGAGGCGCGCCGGCAGTTGGCCGAGGTCCTGCCTCGCGTGCACGACGAGCGGCACGGCGAGACCGTGGCGCTCCGCACCGAACGACAGGAGGAGGCGACGACCATCCTGGCGGCGGTGCCGGGCGGCGCGCCGCTGAACGAGGTGGCGGCCCGCTGGGCCGAGGACATGAGCTTCTGGTGGCCCAACGGCACCCGGACGATCGGTCGGGAACCGGTCTTCGCGGTCATCCGACAGGACTACGACTCGGGCGTCCGCCACGAAATCACCGGCGTGGTCGCGGGCTCCGGCATCACGATCTGGGAGAACGCCTTCATCAACCCGCTGGAGGACCCGTACCACTGCCCGCCGGGGGCAACCTGGCTGCTCAGGGAGCAAGAGGGCCTGGTGCGCGAGGTGCGCCTTCTGCACACCCCACGGCCGGCCCGACCGGAGACAACTCCCCCGCGGAATCGAACTTCCGCCGGCCGAGCGGCGTCCTGAGGGTATGACCACGTACTCCATCCATGATCTGGAACCGCAGCTCGCCGCTAACCGCCGGTACTGGTGCGGTTGGGCCGGGGCCCAGCCCGACACCGATCTGCCGACCTACCGCACGGACATCCCCCACCCGCTGCTCAACGGGGTCCTGCGCGTGCGCGGGCGGGAGCTCGACGAGGCGATCACGGAGGCGAGGAAGCACCTGACCGGCTCCACCTGGGGCTGGTGGGTGGGCGCGGACAGCGACGAGGGCACCGCCGAGGGCCTGCTCGCGCGCGGCGCGACGCAGATCTCCGACATGCCCGTCATGGCGATGGACGTGACCGGCGTGGCCGAGAGCGAGGCTCCCGCCGACCTGCGGATCCAGGTCGCCGCGACGCCGGCCGAGGTGCGGGAGTACGTCGAGGCGTACGCCGGCCCGCTCGGCATCTCGGGCGACCTCGGGCTCGTCGCCGACCGGGAACTCGCCTTCGCCTATCCGGAGGTGGTCCGCCTGGCCGGCATCGTGGACGGCCGCACCGTCGGCACGTGCACCCTGTCGCTCGGCACCGACGTCGGCGCTCTCTACTGCATCGCCACCCACCCCGACCACCGCCGGCGGGGCATCGCGACCGCCCTCACCCTGGAGGCGCTGCGCGTCGCCCGCGGGGCCGGACGGCAGATCGTCACCCTGCAGTCGAGCAGTGAGGGCGAGCCGGTATACCGGCAGATCGGGTTCGACACCGTCACCCGCTACCGCCTCTACCAGCTCCCGGAGTGAACCCGCACGGCGCTGCCGCCGGGCTGACACCCCGTCCTGGCGGCAGCGCCGTGACGCGCGCCACCGGCGGGGAAAGTACTTGCTCGTACGGAAAGTGAGTGTTAACTTTCCATCCGAGCAAGTACTTTCCCTAGCTCAAGGAGTTGCGCGATGAGCACCACCCCCACCCCAGAAGAGGCCCGACGAGCTCTCCAGGACGTCGACCGGCGCCGGGACCAGACGGCGGCAGCCGCGGGCTGGCCGTGGTGGGCCTGGCTCGCCAGCGGTGTCGCCGTCGTGGCCTGCGGGTTCGCCGCCGACCAGTATCCGGATTTCGTGCGCACCTACGGCACCACCATCGTCATCCTGCTGCTGGTCGTCGCGATGCTCCCCAACACGAGGTGGGGAGCGACCCTGCTGAAGCGGCCGGTGCGTCCCCGCGCCACCGCCGACACGTCGGCCCTGCTGTGGTCGGTCCTGGTGGTGGCCCTGCTGATCGGTGGCACGACGCTCGCCAGCGCCCTGGACGTCCCGCACGTCTGGGTGTGGAGCGGTCTGATCGTCGGTGTGCTGATGGCCGCCGCGGGGCCGTGGTGGCAGCGCCGCGTCCTCACCCGCTCGGCCTGACCGTGGCGGCCGCCCCGAAGCTGGACCCGGCCCTGCTCGATCCCACCCGGCTGGCCATCCTGGCGCTGCTGGCGGGGACCGAGTGGGCCGAGTTCGCGTTCGTCCGTGACGCCATGGAACTCAGCGACTCGGCCCTGTCCAAGCGGATCTCGACCTTGAGCGACAGCGGGTACGTCGAGGTGCGCAAGGGCTACGTGGGCAAGCGGCCCCGGACGTGGATCAACCTCTCCACGACCGGTCGGACGGCCCTGAGCGCCCACATCGCCGCCCTGCGGGACATCGCCGCCCGCGTGGACGGCGTCGACTGAGCCACCACCACCGGCGGCGGGACGCTCAACGCGTGTCGTTGTCCCGCCGCTGGGCCATGTGGACCTGTTCGAGGTCGAGGCCGTCCTGGACCCGGCGGAGCACCTCGTCGTCGATCTCGCCCGAATCGCGCATGCGCACCACCGTGCCGTGGCGGTGGTCGATGACCGCGAGGTGCAGGTCGGCATACTGCTTCTCGTAGTCGGCCGCGGCCTCGTCCGGGCCGGAGGTGGCGTCGCCGTCGCGCAGCACACGCAGACGACGGTCGTACTCCGTGCGCAACTGCTCGTGCACGTCGTCGCTCGTACCCAACTCGGCCGCCATCGTGGGCAGGGACTCCAGCGCCCGGTCCATGGATGTGATCTCGGCATGCCGGCGTTCCCGCTCGGCCTCCCCGTCGGCGCCCAGCCCGGCCCACCGCGTCACCCGGGGCATCAGCGGCGCCTGGAGCAGCAGGGTCACGGCGATCACCACGGCCGTGACGAAGACGATGAGGTCCCGGTCCGGGAACCCGGCCCCGGACGGAAGGGTGTGCGGTACGGCCAGCGCCGCCGCCATCGACACCGCGCCGCGGAACCCGGCGGCCGACATGAGCGCCCGTGGCCGCCCGCTGAGCCGTCGTTCGCGCTGTTGCGGTCGGCGGTCGATCGCCCGGATCACGTACGGGCTGGTGAAGAGCCAGCCGAACCGCACCGCGACGATGACCGCGCACACCACGACCGCGACCAGCATGCCGTGTGCCAGACCGGTGCTGTCCAGCCCGCGTACCGCCGACTGCGCCTCCAACCCCACCAGGACGAACAACGCCGCGTTCGCCAACATGGTCACGAACTCCATGACGGTGTGGACCTGCCTGCGGGCTCTACCAGGGAACAGCCGTGGCGAGACGCGGCCCACCCACAGTCCGCTGACCACTGCCGCGAGCACACCGGACACCTCGGCCGCCTCGGCGATCAGGTAGGCGGTCAGGGGCGTCAACAGCGCGAGCAGATTGTGCTGGAACGGGTCGGTCAACCGGCGACGGACCTGTAGGACGAGGAACGTCACGATCGCGCCGGACGCGATACCGCCGAGGTACGAGAAGGCGAACAGGCCGGCGACCCGACCGACGCTCAGGTGCTCCTCGCCCAGGGTGATGCCGATTGCGAGCGTGTAGATCACCAGCGCCGTACCGTCGTTGACCAGGCTCTCCGCGCGCAGCGTGGTCGCGATGCGACGCGGCAGCATCCGGCCCAGGACGCCGACCGCCGTCGCGTCGGTCGGAGCGACGGCGGCGCCGAGCACCCACGCCGCTCCCCAGCCGAGGCCGAGCGCGTGCGCGGCGGCCGCCACACCGGCCGCCGTCGCCACCACGAGGAGGGTGCTCAGCAGCACGATGACCCGCAGGTTCCGGCGGATCTCGCGCAACGACGAGGAGAACGCCTCCCAGTAGAGCAACACCGGAAGGAACACCAGGAGAACGGCCTCGGGCGGTAGGTGCACCCCACGCAGCGCGGGCCCGAACCCGAGGAGGACACCGGCGATCAGGAGCAGTACGGGTGGGGCGATCCGGAGCCGTCGGGCCGCGCCCGTACCGACCAGGATCGCGACGCCAACCGCTACGACCAGTGCGAGGCTGGACACCAGGTTCCTCTGTCCTTCGTTCCGGTGGTGGGTCGGACAAGGATGGCCGGACCCAGTGGACAGCTACTTGACGCTTCCTGTGCCGTGCAGGACGACCAGCGGCGCCTCCGCACCGATGATCACGAGGACGGGGTGCTCGACGGCCTGGCCTTCTGCGGGTACACGGTCTCGTGCCGGGCCAGCATGGCGACGAACTCGCCGATCTTGCGCTCGCGGGTCTCCGCCCGCTTGACGGCGTTGACGCGGTAGATGAGAGCGAACCGGTTGGTCTTGGTGAGCACGTCGAACATGGCCTGGGCGTCGGGGTCGGCCGCGATCGCGGCGAGCAGGTCGGCCGGCACCTCGGCTTCCGACGGCGGGGCGTACGCGGCCGCCCAGCGCCCGTCGGCCTTCGCGGCCTCCACCGCGGCTCGGCCCGCGGGCGTCATCCGCCCCTGCTCCTCCAGCCGGGCCACGTGGGCGACGTTGCGTTGTGACCAGGCGCTGCGGGGGCGGCGGGGGGTGAACCGGATCCAGGAGGAATGCTCGTCCCCTTTGCGGGCCTGCCCGTCGATCCAGCCGAAACAGAGGGCCTCGTCGACCGCGTGCTGCCAGGTCAGCGTCGTGACCGTGCCGCCCTTCCTGGTCAGGGCGAGCCAGACGCCCGGCGACGCGGCGTGGTTGGCGGACAACCACGCGCGCAGCGCGTCGGCATCCGCGACGATCAACTCTTCAAGTTCGGCGCTCGCCATGCCAGCAGGCTAGCGCCGCGTCGTGCCGTCAGCCTCCACCAGGTGGACCGTTCCGGCACCGGCGCGGGGAGGGTCGGGGGTGCGCCGCGACAGCCGCGCACACCCCCGACCTCGTCCAGCGGTCAGCAGCCGATCCGGCTGGCCCCGACCGCGACGTCGTCGTACCAGAGGGTGTCAGCGCCGTTGCCGTAGCTCTCCCAGCCCAGCTTCAGGTCGGTGAGCTGCGGTCGCCAGGTGCGGTTGTACCACTGTCCGTCGATGTCGTGCGTCGGTACGCCGTCGGCGGTCAGTCCCGCGATGGCGGTGCCGTCCAGCCAGGTTCGGAGCTGACCGGAGGAGCCGTCGACCATGAACTCCAGGCAGGTCCACCGGTTCGTGGGCAGCGGCACGCTCTGCGCCACCCCGGCCGGGCTCTGCTCGGGCAGGGTCGCGTCGTCGGAGGCGCGGTTCCACTGCAGGGCGCCGTTCTGGCCACCCATCCGCAGGTCCCGGTTGCCGTCGGCGGCGTCGGTCATCGCCATCATCGTGGTGTGGTCGGTGGGCTGGGCGGTGGTGTGCCGGACCCAGATCCGCCCGTACCGGACACTGCCCAGGCTGCCGAGGTTCTTCGTGGACCTGATGAAGACGTGGTTGCAGTACCCGGCCGCGCCGTTGATCCGGACGGACCGGCTGCCGCTGTGCGTGGTGGCCGTGTCGATGGTGGCGGTCCCAGCCCCGGAACAGTCCGGGTTCACGACGGCCCAGTCGCCGGACGGCGTCGAGCCGGTCTGGTTCTCGAAGCCGTCGCAGAGCACCGCCCCGGCACAACCGACCGGCGGCGGAGGCGTGGTGGGGGGCGGCGTCGTCGGCGGAGGCGTGGTGGGGGGCGGCGTCGTCGGCGGAGGCGTGGTCGGGGGCGGCGTCGTCGGGGGCGGCGTCGTCGGCGGAGGCGTCGTTGGCGGAGGCGTCGTCGGGGGCGGCGTCGTCGGCGGAGGCGTGGTCGGCGCGACGCCGTTGCACGGCACGCCGTTCAGGGTGAACCCGGTCGGCGCGCCTCCGCTGGTGCCGTACGTGCCCTGGACGCCGAACTCGGTGGCGCCGCCGGCCGGGATGCCGCCGTTGTACGACATGTTGCGGGCGGTCACCGTCGATCCGGACTGGCTGACCGTGGCGTTCCAGCCGTTCGTGACACGCTCGTTCCCGCCGTAGGTCCAGGTCACGGTCCAACTGGAGACGGCGGTGTCGCCCGGGCTGACCTTGACACTGGCGGTGAAGCCGCCAGGCCACTGGTTGGGCGTGTAGTCGACCCGGCAGCCCTGGGCGGCCGCAGCCGGTACGACGAGCAGGGCCGTGCCGGTCGCGGTCACGGCAGCGGCCAGCGCGGCGACGACCGCGAGGGTCGGGGCGGGGCGGGCGCGGAAAATCGTCATGGAAAGTGTCCTTCTGCCATCGAGCGGGAGGAACCGGCGCGGCAGCGCGCGTCCGGGGCGGACGCGGTGCGCCGACACGCCGGGTGCGGCGCGGCGATGCGCCACAGCGACTGGTCGGTGCGTACGACCGACGTGCCCGGCTCGAGGTGGAGCTGTCAGTCACCGGTCCGGTTGTTGCCCGGCCCCCGGTGACGCCCGCCCTCAATCTATTGACTGATCACTATCTAATCAAGCATGCGCGTTAATCGGTGGCCCGACGTCCCCGACCGTGCCAGCCTGACCGGAGGAGGACCGGGTTCCCACGGCTCGGCACCAGCCCGCAGACAGGAGCACGGCGATGCGAGGACTCGAAACCCCGCCCATCCGGACGCGAGCTTTCGAGGACCTGACAGCCTGTGCAGACCATCAACCTTGGCATCGTCGCCCACGTCGACGCCGGTAAGACCAGCCTGACCGAACGCCTGCTGTACGCCACCGGTGTCATCGACCGGCTCGGCAGCGTCGATGCCGGCACCACCCAGACCGACAATGGCGAGATCGAGCGCCGCCGGGGCATCACCATCCGCAGCGCCGTCGCCTCGTTCACCGTGCGGGACCGCCGGGTCAACCTGCTCGACACCCCCGGCCACAGCGACTTCGTGGCCGAGGTGGAGCGCGCGCTCGGCGTGCTCGACGCGGCCGTTCTGGTGCTGTCGGCCGTCGAGGGCGTCCAGCCGCACAGTCGCCGGATCATGCGGATCCTCCGGTCGCTCCGACTGCCCACCCTGGTCTTCGTCAACAAGATCGACCGGGTCGGCGCCCGCGCCGACGAGCTGGTCCCGGACGTGCGCCGGCTCCTCACCCCGGCCGTCGTCCCGCTGGGCACGGTCCGCGCGCCCGGCACCCCCGAGGCCACCTACCGGCCACACCATCCGGGGTACGACCACAACGCCGCCCACCGGCTCGCCGAGGCGCTCGCCGAGCACGACGACGAACTACTGGCCGCCCTGGTGGACGACCTGCCACCCGACGCCGACCGCATCGACGAGGCGCTTCGGACCCAGGTCGCGGCCGGGCAGGTGCACCCGCTGCTGTTCGGCTCGGCGCTGTCCGGCACCGGCGTACCCGAGCTGCTGGACGCCATCGCGACGGTGCTCCCGGCGTCCCCGCCGGCCGAGCCGGATCCGCGGGCGCGGGTGTTCGCCATCGAGCGCGACCCCTCTGGCGAGCGGGTGGCGTATCTGCGCGCGTACGGCGGGCAGTTCCGGGCGCGCGAACGGGTCACCGCGTACCGCCGGGGGCCGGACGGCCGGACCACCGCGACACGCGGGCGGATCACCCGGCTCGACGTGGTCGGCGCGACCACCGCCCCGGCCGCGCCCACCGCGCTGACCGCCGGCCACATCGCCCGGGTCGCCGGCCTGACCGGTGTACGTCTCGGCGACCAGCTCGGCAGCCCGGCCGGCCTCGACGGTCGGTCGTACTTTCCCGCGCCGACCCTGGAGGCGGTGGTGCGACCCCGCGAGGTGTCCCGGACGCTGGCCCTGCACGCCGCGCTGGTGGACATCGCCGACACCGACCCGTTCCTGCGGACGCGGGTGGCTCCGGACGGCGGCACGAGTGTGCTGCTCTACGGCGATGTGCAGCGCGAGGTGCTGACCGCCACGCTCCTCGAGACGTACGGGATCGAGGCGGAGTTCGGGCCGGGGCTGCTCATGCACGTCGAACGGCCGGCCGGCACGGGCACCGCCGTGGAGATCATCGGACACGGCTTCTTCGGGACGGTCGGGTTCCGGGTCGAGCCCGGCACCGGTGTGGACTACCGACGGGAGGTCGAACTCGGCTCGCTGCCACTGTCGTTCCACACCGCCATCGAGGAGGCCACCCGAGCGGCCCTCGACCAGGGCTGTCACGGCTGGCCCGTCACCGACATCCGGATCACCCTGACCCACAGCGGCTACTGGTCGCCGATCACCACCGCCGGGCACTTTCGGGACCTCGCGCCCTACGTCCTCATGCAGGCGCTCGCCGGGGCCGGCACGCGGGTCTTCGAGCCGTACCGCCGCTTCGAGGCGGAGGTGCCGGCCGGCCGCCTCGGCCCTGTCACGTCGTACCTGAGCCAGCTCGGCGCCCGGGTCGACGGCACCGACGATGTCGCTGCCGGCTGGCGGATCACCGGCGTGCTGCCGGCGCGGCTCGAACGGCAGGCGCAGCGGCACCTGCCCGACCTGTCCAGCGGGGAGGGCCTGTGGTCATCGGGTCCCGGCGGTGACCGACCGGTGTCCGGCGAGCCGCCGCGCCGGCCCCGCACCGACGGCAACCCGTTCGACCGTGCGGCGTACCTGCGCTTCCTCGCCCAGCCGCAGAACCGACCCCGCGCCGTCAGGGACGCGGCCTCACCAAGAGGCACCGCTGACGCGCCCCGGAAGGGGTGACCGCGCTCACCGCGCTCGGAGCAGATCCCGGTCGGCCATGAAGCTCCGCAACGTCTCGGCATCCTCGGCGGACATCAACCACCGGGGGATCACGGTCGCCGGCATCCGGCCGACGAACACGATCCAGAAGTCCGGGGTGTCCCGCACCTGCGCGACGCCGTCCCACGCGATACCGCCGGACTCCGACCCGCTGCGCATCATGATGTTGTCGTCGGTGATCTCGTAGGCGCCCTCGACGGCGTAACTACCCGAGCGGCGTCGTGCCCGCGACCGCACCCACGGCAGGTACAGCATCGACAGCACGCCGCACACCAGCAACGCCGTCCACAGCGGTGACGCCCGCTCGCCCCAGGCCAACCCGCGCGAGAGCGCCAGACCGATCGCCCCGACCACCACCAGCACCGCGCCGACGTAGCTGTACCGGCGCAGCCGGACACCGGCGAGGGTGGCCGCCACGCGAGCGGGGTAGGCGGGATCGGCGGGGACGTCGAAACGGATGCGCACTCCAGAACGATAGTGCCCCGCCGGCCCCGGCACGCCTCCGACCGGTCGGAGTCCGACCCCGGCCGTGGTCGTGGGAGTTTCGCCCGGTGTCGATTGCGGGTAGCGGATGGCGCATGAACCGCGATCTCGTGAAGGCGCTACAGGTTGCGTGGGGGCTGCCCGAGTTCCGCGACGGGCTGCGACACCTCATCGACCTCGACGAGGTGTCCGTGCTGCTGGCCACGCTGGCCGTACCGGATCACGACGGTGCGGTCGAGCGCAGTCTGCTGGACCTGCTGCGGTCGAGCCTGGAGACGGTCGAGATCCGGGAGGCCGTGTTGCTGCTGTTGGAGCGGGACGAGGTGCGCCGGCCGCTCGTCGCGGCGGCGGTGGAGCCGCTCGCCGACCGACCGGGCCTGGCGGCGGCCATCGCCTCGGCGGGCGAAGACCCTGCGGTACGTAGTGAGCTGCGGTCCGTCCTGGACAACGCGAAGGTACGCGAGCTGATCTGGCAAGCGATGGAGAACCAGGTCAGTGACCACCGGTTCGGCATGATCCGCCGAGCGGCCGCGCTGTTCGTACGGCACCAGAGCGTCCGGCGTCTCGCCTGGGCGGCGCGCCGGCACGGCGTACTGCGCGAACTGCGGCGCGGACCGCTTGTCGACTAGCGTGGCGGGGCGGCAGGGCCCCGCCCGGCATCGCCCTCGGCGCTGAACCGCCGGCTGACCTTCCTCCTCGCGGTGGCGGCGGGCGCGGCCATCGCCAACCTGCACTGGGCGCAGCCGCTGCTCAGCTTCATCGCCGAGGACCTGGACGCGCCGACCGCGACCGCGGGCTGGCTCGTCACCGCGACGCAGATCGGGTACGCCGTCGGCGTCCTGCTGCTCGTGCCGCTCGGCGACATCCTGGACCGCCGCCGCCACCTGACGAGGAGCCGTCCCGGGTATGGCGGCAGCGCGGATCAGTCCTGGTCGGGCCGGTCGACGATCGGGAAGACCCGCCGCACCTCCGCCAGGAACTCGTCCCGCCGGAAGGCGTAGGTGCCGACCGCGGCCCACAGCGCCTCCAAGGCTGCCTGCAAGGGGTCCGGCTCCCCGGCGGCCACGAGTGCCGGCAGCGCCATCGGGACCGGGTCCACCGGCGCGTCGAGACCCGCGCGCAGCAGGTCGGACGGCGCCTCACCCGCCCGGCGCAGCGAATGGACCGCGAACGTGACGGCCGGCCGGCCCAGGATGCGCTCCCACAACGCGTTCGTGTCGGTGACATCGTCGGGTAGCGGCTCGCCCCGGTCCAGCGCCGCCCACACCGGCGCCATCCAGTCGAGGTCAGCGATACCGGCGAGGGTGCCCGCCTGCCGCGCCGCCCAGATCGCGATCTGCCGTTGGGTGACGGCGTCGGCGCCGGCCACCCCGTCGACCAGGTCCCGGTCCAGCAGTACGAGGCCGTGGATGTTGCCGCGTACCCGCCGGAGTCGGTCACTCGGCGGACGCCCACCCCAGCGCCGCAGCTCTTCCCGCCGCCGGTACTCCTCCCTGCGGCGATCCTCCTCCGCCCGCCGGAGCAGCTCGGCCTCGACCTGCTCCCACAGCGTGAGCGCGGGCGGCAACCCGCGCGCCCAACCGTGCCAGTACGCGGCGCTGTCGCTGCTCTGGCGCAGGATCGTGTCGGTACGGTCGACTCCGGCACTCGGGTCGCCACTCGCGCTGCCCTGCGGCCAGAAGCACAGCAGGTAGCGGTCCGGCCGGCGGTCCAGGTAGGAGTGATCGTCCTCGTCGATCCCGTCGGGGTCGAGCCCTCCGAACGGATCGCTACCCTCGTCCATGCCCGCCGCGCAGTACCGCACGCGGTAGGCCGGTAGCCGACCGCCGTCGTGCCCGTCGGGGGTCAACGGCAGCCGGGCCAGTGCACCGTCGCCCCACGGGACCAGGTCGACCACGGAGTCCCTGGGCAGGAAGGACACCTCCACCACGTCCTCCCACTGCGGGGCTGCGGCCGACGGCTCGGAGTCGTACCACTCGATCCGGAACCGGACCCGCCCGGAATGCGTGCCGGTCATCAGGAACAGTCCGCCCGGGTGACCGCCCCCGCACAGGCCGTTCGCCTGCCCGGCGAACGCCTGTTCCATGGTGGGCAGCTCGCGGCTCGTCACATAGATCTGCCCGTAGTCGACCGGCACCGGGCCGTCGAAGAGAACACGCATCGACCGATCCTGTCACCGGTCGATCGGCACCCGCTGCCCCGCGACGAGGCCGGCCATCGCCTCACCAGCGAGAGACGTCGATGCCTTGACACCCCAGATGCGATCGCTAACACTTGGCTGCAACACGCGCTTAACACGTAGAACACACGCTGTCCGCATCAGGGTGAGGTGCCGAGTCCACCTGTGCGGCACCTACATCACGCCGCGATGCGACCACTCACGTCCGCGGTTCGTGTTAGCGCTAACACATTCACGACCGCCACGGAGGCATCATGGTCACACCACCCGCTGGCCGCGCACCTGATTCGACGCGCGATCCACGACTGTTACGACGGACGCTTGTCGCTCTGGTGGCCGCGCTGACCGCGATGGTGGGCGGCGTCGCCGTCATGTCGACGCCGGCCGCCGCCGCCACCAGTCAGTTCCGAGGCATGAACTGGGCCGTGCTGGGTGACAACTTCAGTACCGGTCCCCTCGTCGTGCAGGGCCTGAGCATGTCCGACAGCAACGCGACGGTGCGGGCCAAGGCCAACGCCCTCTACGACGACCTCGCGTCCACCATGGGCGTCAACACCGTCCGACTGCCCATCAACACCCACACCGTGGGGACGGCCTGGTGGGAGGCGTATCGAGGCGCTATCGACGCCGCCACGGCCCGAGGGTTCAAGGTGATCCTCGCCTACTGGGAGGACGGGGCCGCCTCCGGCGGCAGGATCACGAATCTCGCCGCGTGGAACGCCATGTGGTCCACGGTGACCAACACGTACGGCGCGAACACCAACGTCTACTTCGAGCCGATGAACGAGCCGCACGGCTACAGCTCGACCGAGTGGCGCAACGTCGCGGCCAACTGGCTCACCTACCACTACTCGGCCGCGCCCAGCCGGGTGCTCATCGGTGGCACCGGGTTCAGCCAGGACCTGCGGGACATCTGCAACGACAGCCGCTTCAACTCGACGCTGCTGTCCTTCCACTACTACGCCTTCTTCTACGGCGCGATGACCTACGACGCCTTCCGCAGCCACATCCAGGCACGCCTCGGCAACTGCGCCGCACGGGCGGTCGCCACCGAGTTCGGCGCGCCCATGAACGACGGCCGCAACTACGGCGACGCGAACAGCACCGACAACTTCGTGCGCTACATCCGCGCCATGGCCCAGGTCATGCGGGACAACCAGATGGGCGGCACCTACTGGCCCGCCCTCGGCGGCAAGCCGGGCAGCATCGGCTACGACTGGTACTCGATGTACTCGCTCAGCGGCAGCGGCACCGACCTCAACCTCACCATCCGCAACACCTCCGGCGCAGACCGCATCCGCTACGGGTGGGGTGACACCATCGGTGGCGGCGATCCCACGACGCCTCCGCCGACGACGGGGACGTTCTACCGGATCGACGTGCGGCACAGCGGCAAGGCGATGGACGTCCAGTCGCCGAACACCGACAACGGCGCGCGCGTCGGCCAGTACACGTACGGCGGCAACGCGTGGCAGCAGTGGCAGTTCCAGGACGCCGGCAGCGGCTACTGGCGCATCATCAGCAGGAACAGCGGAAAGTGCCTCGACGTCACGAGCGCCTCGACCGCCGACGGCGCCGAGCTGATCCAGTACACCTGCGGCAGCGGCACCAACCAGCAGTTCCAGATGGTCGCCAACGGCAGCTACTTCCAGCTCCGCGCCCGGCACAGCGGCAAGTGCGTGGACGTACCGGCCTCGTCGACCGCCGACGGCGTGGTCCTCAAGCAGTACACGTGCAACAGCGGCGCCAACCAGCAGTGGTCGCGTACGACCGTCTGACGATCTGCACGGCAGCGCCCCCGCTCATCGGGCGGGGGCGCTTCGCGTTGACGAGTCACCGCGTCTCAGCGGAGGTCAGGGCGTCCAGCGTACGTTCGGGTTCACCCGCCCGGACCAGTCGAAGACCGCCATGTTGTCCCACTGGTTCCCGGTGCCGTTGATGTTGGCCGGGTCCCAGCCGTTGCCGTTGACGGCGTACCAGGTCGGTTCCCAGTAGAAGACACCGACGGCCCCGGCGTTGCGAGCCGTGTTCTGGACCCAGTCGAACTCCTGGGCCTGGCCCGACCAGGTCGCGCTGATGCCGTCGCACGTCGCGTCGCCGATGGCGTTCGGCTCGCTGTCCGCGTTGTTGCGGGTGAAGGGGTACGCGGTCTCCGCGATCACCACCGGCCTGCCGTAGCGACCGCGCAGGTCGACGATGTTGTTGTAGAGGTTCGCCAGGCTGCCGTGCCACATGCAGTAGTAGGACAGGGCCGTGATGTCCCACTGCACCCCCTGGGCGCGGATGCCGTCGTAGAACCATCGGGCGTTGGCGTTGCTGTCGGCGTTGGCGGTGTGGATCATCACCGGGATGCCGCTGCCGCACGCCTTCGTGGCGTTGTAGCCCTGCTTCAGCAGGCCGGCCAGCGGGGCGAAGTCGTTGTTGACGACCTTGCCCTCGTTCCACAGCATCCCGACGTTGATCTCGTTGCCGATCTGCACGCTGTCCGGCAGGGTGCCCTGCCCGCGCAGGCTGGCGCAGACGTCGTAGGTGAAGTTGTAGACGTCGGCGCCCAGTTGGCTCAGGGTGTGGCCGTTCCACGCGGCGGGCTTGTACTGCTTGCCGGGGTCGGCCCAGGTGTCGGAGTAGTGGAAGTCGACGAGCACCTTCAGGCCCTTCGCCCTGGCCGCCCTCGCCTGACCCAACACTCTGCTCTTGTTGTTGTAGCCACTGACGGGGTTGTTCCAGACGCGCAGTCGGACGTAGTTGACGCCGATGGACCTCAGGATGTCCAGCGGGTCGCGGGCGACGCCGCCCGCGTCGTAGTACCGGGCACCCAGATCCAGGCTGCGCTGCAACGAGGAGACATCGGCGCCCCGCATGCTCAGCGTGTTCGCGGCCCAGGCGGGTGCGCTCGGGGCGGCGGGTGTGGTGGCGACGAGGATGCCGGCCAGGACAGCCCCGACAAGGGTCGTCCGCCGGCGGTGGGGTGTGCTGCTCACGAGACTCCTCAGGAAGGGGGACGGGCTCAACCCACCGTGCACGGGGCGCCGTTCAGCGTGAAGCCGAGCGGCGGCGCGTCGCTGGCGCTCCACCGGCCCTGGATGCCGAAGGTCGCCGAGCCGCTCGGCGCCAGGACACGGTTCCAGTCGACGTTACGGGCGGTCACGGTGGCGCCGGTCTGGGCGACCGTGGCGTTCCACGCCGACGTCACCTGCTGGTCCCCCGTGAAGGCGAAGGTGACGATCCAGCCGTCGACCGGTGCCGCACCGAAATTCTGGACGGTCACGGACGCCACGAAACCGGTCTGCCACTCGGACTGGTTCCGGTAGGTCACCCGGCAGGTCGAGGGCGGCGGGGGCGACGGGGTGGACGTCGTGGGCAGGGTGACCGTGTTGGACGCGATCGACACGTTGCCCACCGCGTCCCGTGCCCGCACGTAGTAGAGGTTCCGCAGCGGTGTGGATGCCGGCAGCGCTGTCGTGTACGTCGTCCCGGGCACGGTGGCGATCAGCGTCGAGCTGAACCAGCCGTCGAAGCGGTAGACGTTGTAGCCGAGGACGCCGACGTTGTCGGTCGACGGTGACCAGGACAGCGTGCCCGTCGAGGCGTTCACCTCGGCGACGGTCAGGGTCTGCGGGGCGCTCGGCGGGGTGGTGTCCGGGCCGGTGTCCGTCACCGGCGTGACCACGGTCAGCGTGTCGGTGGTGGTCGAGCCGTGCCCGAGGGTGTCCCGGGCGACCATCCGGAACGAGTACTGCTTGCCCGGCCCGATGTAGAAGCTGATCGTGGTGCTCGTGACGGCACCGACGCTGGCGCTGTAGATGACGTCGTCGAACGCCTGGTAGTACGTGATGTCGTACCCGGCGATGGCGCAACAGCCGGGCTTGGCGGCCGTCCAGGTGAGGGTCACCGAGCCGGCCCGCACCTCGCTGGCGGTCAGGTTCGTGGGCGGGCCCGGCGGAAAGGGTGAGGTGTTCGGCGTGCTGGGCGCCGAAGTCGGAGGCGGCGGCGCGGTGCCGGTCGGGTCGGCGGCGGGCATCGCGGCCCCGGCGGGTGCCGGGGCGACCCCGGGGTACGCGGCGGGCGCCGCGGTGCCGGCGTCGGCCGCCGGCGCGGTGCCCAGAGCGGTGGCGAGCACCACCGTCGACACCATGACGGCGGCCAGCAGACCCAGCCCCGAACGGCGGAACAGCGAGTACGACGAGACTCCTGTCATACGTCGACGATGCCGGCCACATATCGATGATCGCCAACGCGTCTCACCAGTCGGTCGGTGCCCTTTCGGCACGTCGGCCAATGTGTGCGCTGGTGAGCGGACGACTTGCTGGGAGCGATACCAGCCGGGGCGAAAATCTTTCTGCCCGATCGCTACACTCGCCGCAACGCCGGCACCGTCCACAGTCCTCAGCCTGCGCTGAATCGCATCGAATGGAGACGCCTGTGACCCGCGACAAGGCGGCACCCCCGGGCATCGACCCCCGCATTCCCAGCGTCGCCCGGGTCTATGACTTCTTCCTGGGCGGCAAGGACAACTTCGAGGCCGACCGACAGGTCGCCGAGCACGCCCTACGGATCACCCCGGACGGGCCGGCCGCCGGCCAGGCGAACCGGGCCTTCCTCCGTCGGGTGATCCGCTTCCTCGTCTCCGAGGCGGGCATCGACCAGTTCCTCGACATCGGATCGGGGCTGCCCACGCAGGGCAACGTGCACGAGGTCGCCACCGAGCAGAACCCGAAGGCTCAGGTCGTCTACGTGGACAACGACCCGATAGTCCTGACGCACGGGCGGGCACTGCTCGCCGCGGACGGCACCGCGACGGTGATCCAGGCGGACATCCGGACGCCGCAGGAGATTCTGCACCACCCGGACGTACGGCGGTTCCTCGATTTCGACCGGCCGATCGGGCTGCTGCTCTTCGCGATCCTGCACCACCTCGGTGACGACGAGGACCCCCGAGCGGTGGCGGCGGAGCTGATCGACGCGCTGCCCTCCGGCAGCTACGTGGCGGTCTCGCACTTCCGGGACCCGGGCGAGCGCGACCCGGAGGGCTCCCGCAAGGCCCGCGAGGTCGAGCGGGTCTTCAACGAGTCGCTGGGCACCGGCCGCTGGCGCACGGACGAGGAGATTCTTTCCTTCGTCGACGGCCTGGAGGTGCTGGAACCTGGGCTCGTGCCGCTGGCCGAGTGGCGTCCGGAGCCGGGCGCGTCCGCTCCGCAGCAGACCGACACCTATCACACCTTCGTCGGGCTGCTCGCCCGCAAACCGTAGGTTCCACCCTCGACGCGGTCCGTCGGCGAGAGCACTGAGCCCGAGCTACAACGTCAGCGATAGCGGGGCACCTGGGGGTGCGCCAAACTGCCGTACTGCCATGTCTCAGCGCCCGAGATCGTGCCACGGTTCCAGAGTCGTTCTAGCGGGACCGCCGAGATCAAGCGCCAGGGCCCCGGTCGCCCCGAGGTGCCGGGGCGCCCTCCTCTCTGGCTACGTGAACGGCCTGCGCCTGGTCCATCCGACGAACCTAACGAACAGGGCGTCAGGGCCGGGCATGTCGTGAGGGTTGAGCTTCACCATGTCGCCGGTCGCGTCGAAGAGGTAGCCGGCCATCTCGATCGACAGCCCGACCGGGTCGCCGTCGAACACGGCTCGCAGGGTCAGTCGGGCGGTTGCGCACGGCCAGACTCCGCACCCCCGGCGGCAGTGCCAGATCGGGCGGATGGGTGCGTGTCCTGCGGAGATCGGCAGGCACTGACCGGATGGGGTGTGGCGCAACGTCATGCTCACATGCTGTCGCTCATTGGTGTCATGCGTCAACAACGTGCGGCACCAATGTGGCACGTTGTCGCTCGGCTACCACACGTTGTTGCCTACCGTCAAGGGCATGGATCTGGTCGGCGTTGCGGAGATCCGAGACATGCTCGGCGGGATCAGCCGGCAGCGGGTCAGCATCATCGCGAACAGCAAGGGCTTCCCTGACCCGGTTGCCGTGCTCGCGATGGGCAAGGTGTGGCGTCGGCGCGATGTTGCCCGGTGGATCGCTGAACATCGACCCGACCAGGCCGACTGACCGATACGACGAAAGCGCCCCGGTGGCCCGTGATGGGTGCCGAGACTTCTCGTGCCTCCGCCACCTGGCCGCGCGGCCCCATCGCCAGCGGCGCGAGGAACAGGGTTACCGGCCGACCACCCGCACCCTGCCCGATGTAGAACGGGTACGCAGCTCAGCGAGAGCGCCTTCCTCGAAGACTTCGCCGGCGGCGTCGACGAGGCCCTTGCGCGCGCCCTCTACGTCGTTCAGGGTCCCATCGCCGGCCTCCTGTTCAAGGCGCGTACGACAACAGCGGCCTGGCGGGACAAACCCTGCTACTACTCCATCTCGCGCCAGGACCGTACGACCGCACCCGAGCTCGAGCAGTTCCTGGCCGAGCGGATGAACGCGACGACGATCGAGGTCGACTCGTCGCACCTCGCCATGGTCACTCACCCGGAGGCGATAGCCGACCTCATCATCATGGCGGCCCACGGCACTCGGAGCCCGACACCGAACGGCGCCGCCCGGTGACGTTCCACGGTTATCTGTAAACAACCCTTGATATTAGACGTCACGAACGTCAATATGTGGAGGTCGCGGGTCGCCGAAGCCTGGGGAGTGAGCCATGAGAAGCCGTCGCATCGTCGCACTGGTGGCCGGGGCGGCGATGACCGTCACGGCCGCCGTCGCCTTCGTCCCCAGCAGCATGGCCGCCGTGTCCTCGGCCAACGCCGTCGCGCTGGTCGCCTGCACCGCACCTGGCTGGGCCGAGGGGAACACCTACCAGGCGGGCACCCAGGTCACCTACGGCGGCCGCCTCTACCAGGCCCTGGTCACCCACACCGCGTACGCCGGCGCCGGCTGGAACCCGGCCTCGACACCGTCCCTGTGGCGTGACCTCGGCGCCTGCTCGGGAAGCACTCCCCCACCCACCACGGCGCCGCCGACGACCGCGCCGCCCACCACGCCGCCACCGACCACGGCTCCTCCCACCACGGCTCCTCCCACCACGCCGCCGCCGACCGGCGGGACCTGCGCGGTCAAGTCGCGGCCCACCGGCAAGGTGTTGCAGGGCTACTGGGAGAACTGGGACGGCGCCTCCAACGGCGTACACCCGGGGCTCGGCTGGATACCGATCACCGACAGCCGGCTCGGCCAGCACGGCTACAACGTGATCAACGCGGCGTTCCCGGTGATCCGCGCGGACGGCACGGTCCTCTGGGAGAACGGCATGGACGCCGGCGTGAAGGTGGCCACCCCTGCTGAGATGTGCCAGGCCAAGGCGGCCGGCGCCACCATCCTGATGTCGATCGGCGGGGCCGCCGCGGGCATCGACCTGAGCTCCAGCGCGGTCGCCGACCGGTTCGTCGCGACCATCGTGCCCATCCTGACGGCCTACCACTTCGACGGCATCGACATCGACATCGAGACCGGCCTGACCGGCAGCGGCAACATCAACACCCTGTCGACGTCGCAGGCCAACCTGATCAGGATCATCGACGGCGTACTGGCGCGGATGCCCTCGAACTTCGGCCTGACCATGGCGCCGGAGACGGCCTACGTCACCGGCGGCAGCGTCACCTACGGCTCGATCTGGGGCTCGTACCTGCCGATCATCAAGAAGTACGTCGACAACGGCCGGCTGTGGTGGCTCAACATGCAGTACTACAACGGCAGCATGTACGGCTGCTCCGGCGACTCGTACCCGGCGGGGACCGTGCAGGGCTTCACGGTGCAGACGCAGTGCCTGAACAACGGCCTCACCATTCAGGGCACCACCATCCGCGTGCCGTACGACAAGCAGGTTCCCGGTCTGCCGGCCCAGACCGGCGCGGGCGGCGGCTACCTGTCGACGTCGCTGGTCACGCAGGCCTGGAACTCCGTGCCCGGCCTCAAGGGCCTGATGACCTGGTCGGCGAACTGGGACGGGTCGAAGGGGTGGACCTTCGGCGACAACGTGAAGCGCCTCCAGGGCCGCTGAGGCCCTCGCTGGCCCGCCCCGAGGCCCACGACAGGACCGGGTTCAGGGCGGGCCGTGCGCGGTCTGGGCCCGGGTACGTCTGATGCTGTCGATCTCACCGTTGATCGGTAGCCAGTAGAAGGGGATGAACGCCGCGACCGCGATCAGGCCGGCGATCGGGTGGACGATGCACAGGGCGGTTCCGACGGCGATCCAGATGGGGGCCGCCCGGAAACGCCTGCTGATGGCTCGGGCGGTGGCCTCGTCGGTGGTGGACGTCAACAGGCGGTGACCGTTCCTGGCGTACTCCCAGATGACGTTGAAGAGGATGGCGGCGGCCCCGTAGACGATGCCGTAGAAGACGAGCGCGGTCCGCGTGCCGGGGCCCTCCTCGAAGGCGCGGGCCAGCACCGACGAGACGAACGGCAGGAGCGCGATCACCATCAGGAGCAGGGTGTTCAGCAGGAGCAGCAGGCGGTCGGCGGAACGGATGTGGTCGAACATGACGTGGTGGTTCACCCAGATCTGGCCGAGCAGCAGGAAGGTGACGCCGTAGGCCAGGTAGGACGGCCACAGGCCGAGCAGCTCGCGCATGAGGTGCTCGGTGTCCATGGGCGGCCGGATCTCCAGGACGAGAAGGGTGATGGCGATCGCCATGACGGCGTCGCTGAAGGTGACCACCCGGCTCGGGTCACGTTCCGCTCCGATCGGCCTTCGGGATCTGGTCGCCCCGTTCGAGGTGGCACCGCAGGAGGTCCGGATCTTGCGCATCAGCCTCCCCCACCCGTACCCGACTGCCGCCGGAGCGCTGCCGGGAATCCCCGCCGCGCAAGGAGCTAAACCGGCGCCCACACCATCGTCCGGATGGCCCGGAGGCTCACCGCGCCTGCAACCTGGCGCGGACGGCTGCGGCGTCCGGGTGGTCCAGGGCCGTGAAGATGTCCAGTGCCCCCTGCCAGTCGGCTCGGGCGGAAGCGGGGTCGCCGAGCGCGAGGCGGGTGTCGCCCAGCCGGCTCAGCGTGTCCGCCTCGCCCCAGAGGTCGCCGAGATCCCGGGTCAGGTCCAGCGTGCGCTCGTAACACTCCACGGCCCGGCCGAACTGGCCGAGGTGGTGGTGTGCATACCCGAGGCTGTCCCAGGTAGCCGCCTCGCCCGCCCGGTCGTCGAGCTGCTGGAGCAGGTCGAGTGCCTGCTGGCAGTAGGTCACCGCCGTGAGGTGTTCGCCGAGCTGGGCGTGGCACCAGCCGACGGCGTTGAGCGCGTCCGCCTGAGCCCTGCGGTGGCCGACCGTCCGGGCCAGGACGAGGGTCCGCTCCGAGTGCTCGAGGGCCCTGCGGGGCTCACCCTGGCGGTCCCACAGCGAGGCCAGGTTCTGGTGCGTACGCGCCTCGCCCTCGGTGTCGCCGCTGGCGACGTACAGGTCGAGGGCGCGTTCGAGGTGACCGAGTGCGTCGGCGTACTGGTCGACCACGGTGTGGGCCCCGGCGAGGAAGCGGTGCGCGACCGCCTGCGCGACCGGATCGCCGAGGCGTTCGGCGGCGAGCAGGGCCGCTCGGCACGTCTCGACGCGATCGTGCCAGTGCCCCTGCCGGTCCAGGAACGTGTCGAGAGCCCGCCCCAACCGCCAGGTGTGGGCGTCGAAGCCGCCGCTCGCGGCCAGGCGGAGGGCGGCGACCAGGACCGGGTGCTCCGCGGTCAACCATTCCAGCGCCTCCGCGTGCGAGGTGGGCCGCTCCGGGCGCACACCGACCGCCGGCGAAGTCATCAGATGGTCGACCGGGTCGCTGTGCGGACGCAACAGGGCGTCGGCCGCGTGGGTGGTGTGGGTGTAGTGGTCGAGGAGCCGGATCGTGGCGGCCCTGCGGTCCGGCCCGGTATCGGTGCCGTCACCGAGTTCGGTCGCGTACGCCCGCAACAGGTCGTGGGCCGTGAACCGGCCGGGTCGGTGCTCGGCGAGCAGGTTCGCACGGGTCAGCTCGGTCAGTAGCCGGCGGGTGTCGTCCACCGGGCGACCGGCCAGGCTCGCCGCGGCGGCCACCGTGATGTCCGGGCCGGGGTGCAGGCCCAGCAGCCGGAACAGCCCGGCGGCCGGCGCGCTGAGTGCGGTGTACGACCAGGAGAACACCGCCCGCACCTCACCGACCGCGTCTCCGGCGTCGAGTACGCCGAACCGTTGACCGGCCGCTCCCAGCGAGGCGGCGAGGGTGTCCAGTGGGAAGCCGGACTGCTGGACCCTGGCGGCGGCGATACTCAACGCCAGTGGAAGCCGCGCGCACGCGGCGATGATCGCCTCGGCGGCCCTCGGCTCGGCGGCCACCCGTTCGACACCGAGCCGATGGGCGAGCAGGTGGGCGGCCGCGTCCTGGCTGAGCAGCCCGAGCGGGAGCGGGTGCGCGCCGTCCAGGCCGACCAGTGAGGTGAGCTGGTTGCGGCTCGTCACCAGCACCATGATGGTGGGTGTGCCGGGCAGCAGCGGGCGGACCTGTTCGGCGTCGCGGGCGTTGTCGAGCACGACGAGGATCCGCTTTCCGGCGAGCGCGCTGCGGTACAGGGCGGCCTGGGCGTCGAGGTCGGCGGGCACCCGCGTGGCCGGAACGCCGAGCGCGTCCAGGAAGCCGTCCAGCGCCTTCGCCGCGCTCACCGCCTGCCCCCGCGGGTCGAAGCCGCGCAGGTTGACGTAGAGCTGACCGTCGTCGAAACGGTCGGCTACGCGATGCGCCCAGTGCACGGCCAGGGCGGTCTTGCCCACACCGGCGGTGCCCGAGATCGCGGCGACCACCACGGAGGTGGGCGCCGCGACGAGCTTGTCGAGGACGGCCAGCTCGTCGTCGCGGCCGGCGAGGCTGGCCACGTCGGCGGGCAACTGCCGGGGTATCGGTCGGCCGGGTGCGCGCGGGGCACGGCGGCGACTCTCCTCGATGCGGTCCCGGGCGGTGGCCAGCTCGCCCTGCTCGGCCGGCGTGGCGCCGAGGAGCTGGACCAGGGCGTCGAGCCGGTCGGTGGGTGGCAGCGTCTTGCCGGTGAGGTACTCCGCGATCGCGGTGTGCGACCAGCCGGTGCGGGCGGCCAGCTCACGATAGGTCAGCTCACCGTCGCGCTGTTGACGTGCGTGCCGTCGTCGCAACGCCCGCAACAGGCGGGCGAGGTCGTCGGACGTCTGCGCCCCCGCGGCATCCAGTGCCCTGCCCCCCACCATTGAGATCGACGTTCGTCAGTGTACGGCGGTGTACGGAATTCCGACCAGAGGCGGATTCGACACGCGACCCTGCTCCCGTGCAGAGCGCACAGATCCGATCGATGGAGGTCCTGTGTCCGTACATCTCAAGCCTCTGATCTTCGCCCTGACCGTGCTCGCGGCGACGCTCGCCATCCCGACGACGGCCGCGTCGGCGACGACGCCCGACGCGGCCATCTGCAAGACGAAGTCCACCTGCGCCGACGGCGGCCTCTCGGTGGTGTCGTCGCACAAGCCGGCCCGTGTCAGCGGCGGCGTCGGGACCAATGTCATCCCCGTTCCCCCGCCGGCCGCCTTCCCGCCGGGCACCCCCTGCTATCGCGAGGAGGTCTCGGAGGAGGTCTACGAGACCGCCACCTACGCCACCATCTACGAGTTGTACTTCCAGGCGAGCGTCTGCCTGTTCCCCAGCGAGATCGTCCTGTACGGCCTGGACACCTCCCTCTCCTTCCCCAACGACGTGCAGGATCCCCGACTGACGTCGATGCGGTTCGTCGTGCGGGACGAGATCGTGCACATCAGCCCGACCGAGAAGGACGGGTACTCCGAGCTGTGGCTCACCTTCTGCACCAACCCCGCGCAGCCGAACACCTGCCAGCGCTACCTGCACCGGCTGGGCCTGATCTTCAACCCCGCCTGGGTCTACCCGTTCTCCGTGTTCGAACGTCTGAGCTGACCGTCCGTCCGTGATCGATCAGGGCGCCCTCCGGGACTCCCGGCCTCGGGCGCCCTGACCGCCCGACCGCATCGGTTGCCAGTGGATTTCCACGCCGTTACGGTGAAATCCCATCGACGTTTGTCTACAAATCGGGGGCCGCATGTCCACGCCTGTCACTCGCCGTACCGTCCTGGCCGGTGGCGCCGGCGCCGCCCTCGGCCTGGCGCTGCCCGGCACCGCCGCGCACGCCGGCGGCCACCACGAGAGCAGCGTCAGCTTCACGCTCGACGCGCGAACGCTCGACGGCGGTGAGCAGGTCACCTCGGTCACCCTCGACACCCGCCGGCTCGGGTCGATCGACCCCGCCGGGCTCACTCCCGACACGTTCTCCGTGCACGCCAAGGCCACCAGCCCGATCCCGATCGCCCCCGGCGACCTGATCTTCAGCGAGTACGACCTGGACCGCACGGTGACCGCGGCCCGGCTCGACCGACACGGGCAGATCGTGCTGGAGCTGAGCCACGCCGAAGGTCAGCCCGGCGGTGGCACCCTCGGCTACATCGTCAGCAGGGGACGCAACGTCCGGCTGGACCTCGTCTACACCATCACGCAGAACGCCCCGATCGTCCGCCGCCACGGTTCCCCCCTCATCATCACGCGCTTCGTGCAGGGGCGGCTGTCGAACCCCGAGGTGGACGCCTTCAGCCACCACGTCTCGGGCTCGGGCCTGAGGTACCGGCTGTACTCCCCGGAGCGTTCGCCCCGCCACGGTCGCCGACCACTGATCCTCTGGCTGCACGGCGGCGGCGAGGGCGCATCGCTGCCCGACGACTACTACGACAACGAGACGACGCTGCGCGCCAACCGCGGCGCGCTGGGCTTCGCCACCCCGGAGGCGCAGCGGATCTTCTCCGGCGCGTACGTCGTCGCTCCACAGAGCACCTCCTACTGGATGGAGGACGGCCCCCGGTTCGCCCCGCTGATCCGCGAGGTCGTCCAGGACCTCGTACGCCGCGAGCGGGTCGACCCCGACCGGATCTACGTGGTCGGTTGCAGCAATGGCGGCTACATGTCCCTGGAGATGACCGTCACCTACCCCGAGCTGTTCGCCGCGTCGGTGCCGATCTGTGGCATCGTCGAGCCGCTCGGCGGGGACGGCCCGCCGCTGATCACCGACGCGGAACTGGCCGGAATCCACACGCCGACGTGGCTGGTCACCTCGCGCGACGACGACACGGTGCCGCCCGAGACCAACACGGTCCACGCCCACGACCTCATCGAAGGATCACTGGTCACCCTGTACGACAAGGTCGTCTGGAACGGATACCAGTTCCCCGGTCACTGGTCCTGGATCTACGTGGCCCGCAACGACCCCAGCCACCACGGCACCCACATCTGGCAGTGGATGGCCCGCCGCCGCCGATGACCCACCCTGCGCAGGTCAGCCCACCTGAACACCTGCGCGGTACACGGCGAGCGGGCGGCGCAGCACCCTGATGTCGCTCGTCGGATCGCCGTCGACGATCAACAGGTCGGCCTCGAATCCGGGCCGGACGCGACCCTTACGGCCGCCCACGCCACACACCTCGGCACCGACCACGGTCGCCGCGGTGAGAGCGGCGGTGGCGGGAGTGCCGCAGGCCACGTACTCGATGAGCGTCTCCGGTAGGACCCCGTGCGGCTTCGCGGGGCCGAGGCCCGCGTCGGAACCGGCCACCAGACGGACCCCGGCCCGGTACAGGGTGGCGGTGCCGGCACGTAGCGCCGCGGCGCTGAGCCCGGCCCGCTCCGCCATCGCCACCACCTCCGGCGGCGTGACCACGGCCGGGTCGGTGCCGAGCGTGGCGCAGACCGCCAGTCCGGACGCGGCCAGGCGGTCCGCGAGTTCGTCGGGGACGTGAGCCCCGGCCGCCGTCACGCAGGTGCAGTGCTCGATGCCGTCCACACCGACCCGCAGCGCCTGCTCGACAGCGCGGAGCGCGTGCGCGTGCGCGGTCACCGGCAGGTCCAGGTCGCGGGCCTGCTCGACGGCGGCGGTCATCTCCTGATCGGTGAACTGCAGACCGGTGGTGTCCGTGCCGGGGGTGAACACCCCGCCGCTGGCCATTATCTTGATCAGGTCTGCGCCGGCCGCCGCCCTCAGCCGCACGGCCTCCCGCACACCGTCGACACCGCTGGCCTCACCCCCCAGCGTCCAACAGTGTCCGCCAACGCTGGTGATGGGCGCGCCGGACGCCACCACCGTCGGCAGGTCGTCGCGCACTCCCCGAGCCCGCCAGCGGAGCACCGCGTCCCGTCGGTCGCCCAGGTCCCGTACCGTCGTGACGCCGGCCGCCAGGTGCGCGCGCAGTGACGCCTCGACGACCGCGTCGAGATCCGCCTCGGCGCGCTCGGCGAGCCGGCCGAGCGCGTCCGGCCCGGCGTCGGCGCACAGGTGCACGTGTGCGTCGACCAGACCGGGCAACAGCGTGCCGTCCGGCACCTCGCGCACCGGCCAGCCCTCCGGCGCGTCGACCCGATCCCGGCGCACGTCGACGATGCGCCCGTCCTCGACGAGGACCAGCACCCCACCCTCCACGAGCCGCTCGCCGTCGAACATCCGTGCCGCCCGGACAGCCTGCTTCGTCATGGTCACCCCGTCCCCCGTGCGACCGCAGCCACCCGCCACGCCGCGCTACCTCGCATCCTCCGGCGAACCACCGGCCGTGACCCGACCATCGCAGAGTCGAGGGCCGTCCAGCCTCCCTCGCCAGGGTGATTCCATCTCCCCCTGGCGAGGCGGTCACCGGTCGAAACAAGGGCGTCCACACAGGACACGAGGTGCCGCCTGTCGAATCACGACACCGCTCTCCGGGCCGTTCAAATTCTGCGGACCACTGCTGCCAGTAACGGTGGGATCACCTGTAAGGTCATCGCGTCCCGTCCCCCGATCGATCGCCTTGAACCTGTGGAGGTTTACATATGGTCACGCCTTCGGTGACCCCCCTGACGGTGTCCGCCGAGAGGGGACTGGCACGCAAGACTCTGCGGACAAGTTCGCTGGTGACGTTCGGCGCGACCGCGTCGTCCCCGATGGCCGTTCTCGTCGGCGGTATCGTCGCCACCTACGCGGCCACCGGTAACACCGGTGTGGCCTCCAGTTTCCTGCTCCTGACGGTCGTGATGCTCCTCTGGGCACCGGGGTACATCGCCATCGCCCGTTACGTGCAGCCCAGTGGAATCTTCTACACCGCCCTCGCCGCCGGGTTGTCCCGGCTCGTCGGGGTGGCGGGCGCGCCGGTGGTTCTGCTCGCCTACAACACCATTCAAATCTCGCTGTACGGGCTGCTGGGTTCCGTGATCAGCGGACTGGTCGGCGGGCCGTGGTGGATCGGGGCCCTCATCGCGTGGGCCATCGTCGCGGCGTTCGGCCTGCAACGCACGGGCGTCAGCACCGCGATGTTCGGGACCATCCTGATCGTCGAGATCACCCTGCTGCTCGTGTTCGTGCTGGTCGGCCTCGCGCACCCGGCCGGTGGTCACCTGACCTTCACGGCGCTGAACCCGACGCAGTTGTTCGACACCGGCGTGGTGGCGGGGCTCGCGGTGCTTCCGCTCGGCTTCGCCGCGTTCTTCGGCACCGAGACCATCGCCGCGTACGGCGCGGAGGCGCGGACACCGCGGGCGGTGTCACGCAGCATCATCTACGTCATCGTCGGCCTGGGCCTGCTCTACGCCCTGTGCGCGTGGGCGATGGTGGCCACGGTGGGTGCTGACCGGGTCGTCGACCTGGCCCGCGACCCGTCAGCGCCACTGCCGTTCGAGGTTTTCTCGGGCTCCCGCGCCGGTAGTGCCGGCGTGCTGCTGGTGGCACTGGGCGGCCTGCTGTTGGTCAGCAGCGTCCTCGCGGCGATGATCAGCTTCCACAACAGCGTGGCGAGGTACCTCTTCGCTCTCGGCAAGGATCGGCTGCTGCCCGCTCGCCTGGCGACGATCCGTGAGGGTGGGTCCGGCGCGCCGCAGGGTGGATCGATCACCCAGTCGGTCACCGCCCTGATCGTCATCCTGCTGTTCGTGGTGAGCGGCGCCGAGGCGCTGACCATGTTCACCTGGCTGAGCAACATCGCCGCGGTCAGTCTGATGCTGTTGATGGCGACCAGTTCGCTCGCCACCGTCCGCTACTTCGCGCGCGGTGGTGGGCGCAGCGAGTCGCTGTGGGCGCGGGCGATCGCACCCACCCTGGGCGGTATCGCCATCGCGGTGATCCTGCTCGTCACGCTTGTCAACATCAGCGCGGCGCTCGGCACGCCTCCCGGCTCACACCGGGCGTGGCTGGTGCCGGGCACGGTCGGTGTCTTCGTCGTCATCGGTGTGCTCTGGGCGATCAGCGTGCGGACCAGTCGGCCGGACGTACTCACCGGCATCGGTGAGCGCGAGACCAACCCCACGCGACAGGTCGACGAGGATCTGAGCCACCTGACGCTCTGAGCGCCGTCTCCGGACCTGGAGCAGGCGGTGCCGCCTCGGCGGCACCGCCTGCTGTCGTCGTACTGGCTTACGTCGTCGCGCCTCTCGCCGAGCCGATCCGCTGAGCGCCCAGGTGCACGAGCGTCGCCAGCTGGGCGATACCGGTCCAGATGGGAGCGTCACCCGGGTAGCTCTGCAACGGTCGCCACGTCTCGTAGAGCGGCGTCGTCGACTGGATCAGCGGCCGCTCCCACGGGTCGGTGGGCCGGTCGACCACGATCCGGGTCTCTTCGGGGTCCATCAGCTGGATGTAGAAGCGTCCGGGGATACGATCCTCGCCTTCGATCCGCCGCATCGTCTGCTCCCAGGTGCCGAGCGGACCATCGAGTGAGCTGACCGCCAGGCCGATGAACGTCGAGTCGGCGTTGACCCGCTCGTCGACACGGTTGCACATCTGTGGTGGCTGACGCGGGTCCAGGCCACCGTGGTCGAGGTAGTGCCGCGCTGTCTGCGCGAGGTCGTAGAGCAACCTGGGCAGGTGCGACACGTCCTCGCCAGCCTTGTCGAGACGTGTCGCCGCGCCGACCTCGAAGACCCCACGCTCCACTGTGGACCCGATGACCGGCACGGCGTACAGGAACGCGAAGCCGTAGGGGCACAACGGGTTACGCCGTCGCTGCGCCCACGCGTGGCGGCCGTGCATGGTGTTCATCAGCCCGACCCGGCTCAGCGCGGAGGATCGCAGTGAGGCCCAGATCCGCCGCGTCTCCGGATCACTGATCGGCGGCGCAGGCGGTGACTCCCGTGCGGCCGGCGACGGGTCGGGCGGCGGCGGGTACGCGGACGGCGCGGACGGCCAGGGAACCGGTGGGTGTTGCTCGACCACCGGTGACGGCATCGCGCTAGTGGGCGCGACCCACCCGTGCCGTCCGGCCGTCGCCGGCACCTCGGGCGGGGGTGACGAGTGGCTGCCCGAAGGCTGGTCCCACGGCACGGCCGCCGTCCTTCCGGCGGTCGCCGCCGCTCTCCAATCCTCGGGATTGCTCTCAAAAGGACCCGAGCGAGTTGCTGGCCTGTCGTACGCCACGTTGGTAGTCCCTCCAAAGACGTCGCCACAGCCTCTCATCGCACACACACCGCGATCAACCATGCACCACGAGTCGGCTTGATCGCGCTTAACGGCGGTTGCCTGGTGGTCGACGTCATGGTCCACTCTTCGCTTAGTTGCCTATCAACGGAGAACCCGTGACCTCCCCCACCAGCGTTCCCGACGACCTGTCTCTCGCTGCTGAGATCGAGCACTTGCGAGCCACTCTGACAGCACACAGGTCGATCGGCTTCCCGGCCGCAGTGGACATCGACTACGGACCAGTGACCTCGCTGTTCGGCCTGCTGATCAATAACGTCGGCGACCCGGAGACCGACCCCGACACCGGCCACACGAAGGCCTACGAGCGCAAGGTCATCGACTGGCACGCGGACCTTTTCGGCGCCCCCGCCGACGATCGGTGGGGCTATCTGACCGGCGGTGGCACCGAGGCGAACCAGGCAGCCATCCTGCTCGCCCGCGACCGGTTCGCGGGCACGAGTCCGGTGCTCTACTACAGCCAGGCCACCCACGACTGGATCCGCAAGACCGCAGGCATGCTGAACCTTCCCGAGGTCGTCATCCGCACCGACGCCACCGGAGAGATCGACTATGACGATCTGCGGGGCGAGCTGGCGCGGCGCAGGGACCGGCCCGCCATCGTCGTCGCCAACGCCGGCACGACCGTCACGGAGGCGGTGGACGATCCCGCCCGTGTGCGCCGCGCCCTGTCCGAGCTGGCGATCCGCAACGCCCACCTGCACGTCGACGGCGCGCTCGCGGGTGTGCCGTTGGCCCTGCTGCCGGACCGGCCGGTGGCCATCGACCTCGGCAGCGTGGTCGACTCCGTGGCCATCTCCAGCCACAAGTTCTACGGAACCACCGTTCCCGGCGGCCTGGTCATGACCCGCCGTTCACTGCAACGGGCAGCGCGACAAATCTCCTACACCGCCACGACCGACAGCACCATCAGCGGCTCGCGCTGCGGGCAACTCGCCGTCCAGATGTGGTACGCGCTGCGACTGCTCGGCGAGGACGGGCACCGCGAGCGCGCCGAACGCGCGCGTGAGACGGCCCGCTTCGCCCATTCCCTGCTGGCCAGCGTCGGTTGGCCCGCCTGGCGCAACGTGCACGCCTTCACGGTGTACTTCACGACCCCGCCGCCGGCGATCGCCCGCCGCCACGGCCTGTCCAACGCCGACGGCGGCATCAGTCACCTGATCTGCATGCCGGGCGTCACCCGGCAACAGATCGAGGCGCTCGCGGCCGACATCGCGACCGTCAAGGGCACCGAGCAGCCCAGCCCGAGCCGCGGTGTCCGGCGACTCGTGCCGGTCGCGCAGCTGCCCCGCGCCGCCGCCGACCGGACCTGATCGGCCGTTCGGTGACTCGCCCTCCCGAGCGGTCCGAGGTGCGCCGCGACGCCCCGGCCTATCCGGGCGCGGGGCCGTCGTCCGCCGTGGCGGCGCGCATCTCCTTGAGGACGTACGTGGCGGCCTTCTCGACGACGCGGACGCCCGCCTCCTGGCTGACGTGATGGTTGGAGAGCACGGCGATCAGCCAGTCGTGGCGGTCCTCCACGATCCGGCCGATGCTGTTGACGATCCACCGGCCACCGTCGGCGTCGGCGGTGTCCCAGCCGTTCTTGACGTACACGGAACGGGCGTCCGGCGTCCGCCCGGCGGTGACTCCCCATCGTTGCTCGGGAATCACCTTCTTCATCAGGCCCATGACGAAGGTACGGTCCTGCGGGGTCAACGGTCCCTTCGACGACGTCAGCGCGGTCAGCAGACGGAGCTGGTCGGCGGCCGTGGTGGTGGTTATCCCCCAGTGCGCGCTGGGCTTGGTCTCCCGCAGACCGAACGCGCGGTTCGCGGCAGTGAGACCGCGCGAGCCGTCGATCTTCAGCCACAGGGTCTCGGCAGCCTCGTTGTCACTGGACTCGATCATGGCCTCGGCCAGCCGTCTGGTCCCCGAACTCAGGGCCTTGCCCGGTGGCGTCTGACGCAGCAGGAGAGCCGCAAGAATGTTGACCTTGACGATGCTGGCCGTCTCGAACCGCGCGGTGCCGGCCGTCACGGTAGCCGTCCCCTGTCGGTCCAGTACCGCTACCGCCAGATGGCCCTTGTACGGCTTCACGAAGGCCTCGATACGGGCCCTCGCCTCCTTGACCCGGTCGACGGACGGCGTCGTGGGGATCGGCTTGGCCGGCGATGGGCCGGGCGACGAGCTGGCTCCGTCACCGTCGCGAGCACGCGTGGCACCGTAGGCGGCCGTCGCGACGCCGGCGAGAGACATGGTGGCCGCGGAGACGACCCAGCGGCGTGGCAGCTTCCGACCTCCCCGCTCAGCCAAGGCGGGCCACCGCCTTCGCCGCGATCGAATCGACCGCTGCCTGGTCGCCCAGGTCGGGCAGGCTGACGGTCGAGACCGTCTCGCCTCGTTTCAACATGACGAAGTACCTCGTGGTAGCAGGGGTCTGGGAATGGTAGATGCGGCCTCGGACGAGCAGTCCGACGCCCCCCAGATACTGCGAGTCGACGATGTCGAAGGAGACCGTCGCACCGTGGACCACGTAGCTCGCGCACCGACGGAGGACCTGGCGAACGTCATCGACGTTCTGCTCGGCCCATCCAGGTTCGTACGTCTCCACGACATGGTGCGCCGGTGACGAGCCGTCCGGCAACCGGTAGTAACGCTCGACCGCAGCGCGCCGGTGCGACTTCGCGGTGTAGTCGCTGCTCAGGTAGTTGGGGCAGTCGTCCTGCTCCCACGGCCAGGGCGGCAGGCCGGTCCGGGCGTCGTCCTCGTGCCAGCCCGAACCCAGATCACCCGCGCCCAGCAGCATGCTCAGACCACTCCGCTCGACGGCCGCGGTGGGCGACTCGTCGGCATCGACGCCGGGCTCCCCCTGCTGGCACCCCGTGAGCAACACCACAAACGTCGACAGGACCAACGACACGACAGCGACCGGGCCTCGACAGCTCCTGCTGCTCGGTACGGACACCGAAACCTCCCCAGACACAGATGATTGCCACCGCAGGTCACGCCCTTGCCGACGAGACGTGGTGGTGCCCTCCCCATCAATTCGGGACAAACGCGGCCGTTGCCGGTGGGCGACCCGACACCACGGGGGATCCGCTCCGCCGCCTCCCGGCCGGTCAATGACGCTCCTCGGCGAACAGCTCGGAACGGGTCTCGCCGAGCAACTCGCGCAGCCGGCCGAGGGAGCGCATGCTCTGGCTCTTGACGACGGCCGTGGAGACGCCCACGACCTCGGCGGTCGTCTCCACGCTCAGGTCGTCCCAGTAGCGCAGGACGATGATCGCCCGATCGCGCACCGGCAGGGTGGCGACCGCGTCGAGCAGGGTCATGCGCAGCTCCGCCGGATGTTCCTCACCCCGATCCGGCGGTACCGGAATCGCCAGCTCGCGGCTGGAGCGACGCCGTTGCTGGTCGATCACGCAGCGCAGCAGTATCTTGCGGGCGTACGCGTAGGGGTCGTCGGCTCGACAGACCCGGCCCCAGTTGGCGTACACCTTGGCCAGCGTGGTCTGGGTGAGGTCCTGCGCGAGATGCCAGTCCCGGCACATCAGGAAGGCAGCATCGCGCAGGCGGCCAGCGACCGCCTGCGCGAATTCCACGAAGTCTTCGTCAGCCATTCGACCTGGCCAGATGCGGGAAGTTCTTGGCACCGCTCTCGACGAACTTGGCCGGCAGCCTCGTCCCCCAGATCGGGTTGGCGGCGATCGAGGTCGCCTCCTGCACGGTGAGGACGGCCGGCGCCGGCGGGGCCTCCTTGCCGTCCCACGCCAGACAGGTGGAGATCAGCACGTCGATCTGCAGGCCGTCGCGGTGGTGCACCGTGACCATCTTGTCCTGCAGGCAGTTACCGGGTACTTCCGTCAGCTCCACCGTCCCCGGGTCCGGGTCGCCGCCGAGGTGGTCCTGGTAGACCGAGAGCCGCACCATGCCCGGCCCGTCGCCCCGATCCAGATAGATCTGGACGTACGGCATGCCGGGGCCCGCCCCACCGCTCTCCAGGCTCGCGTAACCGCTGGTCTTCCCCTTCGGCAGGAGCCAGGTCAACAGTTCCAGAGCGCCCTGCGGTGTGGTCGTCAGCAGCTCGCCGTCCGGCCCCGCCCCGATCCGCACCTTGTCGATCACCGTGGTCGTGGTCCTGGGCGTCGGCGACGCGGCCGCCTCTCCGGCGCCCGGACCGAACCCGCCATCTGGGGACGGCGTGACGGTGTCGACCAGCCCATCCAACGAACCGACGTTCGGTTCGCCGGACCGACCGCCGCCATCGGCACCGCCGCCGAGTGGCCCGACGGCCAGGCCGATCACGAGCAGCACCGCCAACGCCGATCCGCCGGCGCCGAGCTGCGTCAGGCGGCGCTTACGGCGCAGTCGGCGACCCTGCACCACCGACTGCTGGACCAGATCACCCAACGGTGGGGCGACGTGTCGGGCCAGTTCGTCCCTGAAACGCCCACGCACATCGCCCATGCCCCGTACCCCCCTCGGCCGACCGTCAGCCGTGACCATCCGTCACTTAAGAGACGGGCCGGAGGGCCGATTTGGTCACCTTTTTTCGGCACGAATTTCGGTTGCCCCCGCTCGACCTGGGCTGCGCTTTCAGCACGTGTTCGGCCGTCTCCGGAGAGTCACGTTCGGCTGTGCACCACCAGCTCGCCGATCTCCAAACGACCGACGCGCAGCTCCCGGACGATCGCCCGACGGACGGCCAGCCGCCCGATCACCAGCGCCCCGACAGCCAGGGCACCGAGCGACGCTGCCCCTACAGCCAGGGCACCGAGCGACGCTGCCCCCGCAGCCCGCGCACCGGTGGCCACCGCACCCGTCGCCACCGCGCCGTCGGCGCGTGTTGCGGTCAACTGCCCCAGTCGAACGTTTCGCTTCATCCCCCCATTGTCCGGACAGCCCCGGTCAGGCGCTGCCCGCAGGTCCCCGATGTCGCCCCACGGCCCTGTCCCCGCAGGGGCGGCGAATGGTTCCCGCCGCCCCTGCGGGGAGGGTCACCGTCCGTACAGCTCGAATTCGTGGAGCGAGAATCCGTACGAGGTGGCCCGCTTGACGCCGTACACCCGCGCGTAGCGGGCGGTGACCGGTGCGAAGGTGGCGTTGTCGACGCCACCGTTGCCGGCGGTGGTGGTGAACACCGGCGTCCAGGAGCTGCCGTCGCCGGAGACCTCGATCCGGTACGAGGTTGCGTAGGCGGACTCCCAGCGCAGGACCGCCCGGCTGACAGTGCGGGCAGCGCCGAGGTCGACCCGGAGCCACTGGTTGTCGTTGTAGCTGCTGGCCCACCGGCTGCCGAGGCTGCCGTCGACCGCCTTGTCCGGGGTGTAGCTGGTCAGGAACTGGGTGCTCGACGCGGTCGCCGGGCGGCCCTGGGCCAGGTTGGTGACGTCGTCGCCCCGGCGCGCCGGGAACGAGACCACCTGCTGGTAGGTGGGGCGGTTCTGCCAGGCGATCAGCGGGTGGGTGATGCCGCCGAGCCCGGACTGGGCGATCGAGTCGGCACACCACTGGTCGCCGGCCCCGCAGGACTTGTCGCCCGGATAGACAGTGGTGGCCGGCACCACGGCGGCCTGACCGAGCGTGTCCAGCAGAGCCTGCCGGCACGCGCCGAGGTTGCCGTTGCCGCAGTACGCGCGGCCCAGCCCGCCGGACACCTGGTCGCCGAGCACAGTGCGCACGTCCTTGTCGACGTAGCCCCACCAGCCGTGCTGGAACGACGAGCCCTTGTGCGCCTGACCCTGCAACGCCCAGCTCGCCGCGCCGTCACGGCCACCGTTCTGGCCGCCCGACGGGGCCTCGTTGACCTCGATGGCGTCGACCAACGCGGCGTAGAGCCCCGGCCCGAGCCCGGGGCGGAACTCCGCCGAGGCCAGCAGCGGCCACCAGGCGTCGAAGATCCGGATGGCGTCGGCGTGCTGGTAGACCTTCGAGCCGGGTGACGTCTCCACCCGGCGGGCGCCCGCCTGCTGCCAGGCCCGCAGCTTGCCCACCGCGTCGGCCAGCGCCGGGTCGGTGACCGGCGTGCTGTCCAGCACGCGCAGCAGGTCGCCGAGAACCTGCTGGCCGCGCAGGTCGGTCACCGCCGCATCCGCCATGATCTGGACGACGTCGGCGCGGCCGAGCTTCCGTTGGGCGATCGCGGCCCGCACCGGGCCGTCGAGAAGCTGACCCCGGTGTACGGAGCCGAAGCTGAAGTTGCCGTCGGCCGCCCCGAAGTCCCGCGCCTGCTTGTTGTTCCAGCTGACGTAGTAGTCCTGGTTCACCGACTGCGGATGCGCCGACGCCGGGGCGTACGTGGCGTCGTTGGTGTCGGGATTCCAGCCGGCCCACTCGTACGCCGGTTCCGCCTTCGCGGGCAGGTTCGGGTCGGTGACGGACGAACGGACCGGGTTCGAGCCGGAGTTGTAGTACGCCGCCTCGGTCGAGTTGACGTAGAACCAGTTGAACGCGTACCCGACACTGGCGGACGACGCCTGGAACGCCGCCGCGCTGCCCATCGCCGACGGGTCGTTGAAGGCCTGGAATCCGATCGCCGAGTCGGCCTCGTGCCGGTAGGTGGAGCGCAGCTTGGTGAAGGCCGTCGGCTGCCCGTTCACCAGGCCCCGATAGGAGACCAGCCCGTACTTGGTGCGCAGCGCGCGCAGCGTGTACGAGCCGGCGGGGGTGGAGTCGGCCAGCGTGGGTGACCACGAGTTGCGCTGCTCCAACGCCTCCATGGCGAGGCACTGCCCGTGATAGAGGTAGCGGTTGGACCGCAGCGTCGGCGCGGTGCCGTCGGTGGTGCACAGGGGCACCGCGTACGTGTCGGTGAGGTCCTGCGAGGCGGAGGTGGCGCTCCACGCGTAGTCCTGGCCGCGGCCGAGCAGCACGTAGAGGTTGAGCCCGGCGAACGCGGCCCCACGAGCGCTGATCCCCGGCCCCTGCAACTCCTGGAGCATCAGCAGTTGCGGCGCGAAGTAGCCGGTCTGCGGCCCGAACACGGCTACCGGGTTGCCGGTGGTGGTGTGCCGCCCGGAGACCACCACCGCGTTGGACATGCCGTGCGCGCGCAGGTTGGACAGGCCGCCGACCAGCCCCTGGGTGGCGGTGCTCGACCCGGTACGGGCGGCAGCCCCACCGCTGGCGTCGTAGGCCAGGGGTTCGGCGACCACCGTGCCGGCGTCGGGGAGCACCGCGCTGGTCGCGCCGGACGGCGTCGCCCCGTATGGGAAGCTCTGCCCATCGTGGAGGGTGAGTACCGTCTCCGGATCGTTCTGCGACCGGAAGGCAGCCCAGACCCGGTCACCCTCGGTGGTGCCGTACTTGGCCCGGGCGGCCACCCGGACCAGCGCGGACTGGATCTCGCTGCCACCTCCTCCACCGAACAGGCCGCCGATCACGCCGGCGGTGGCGATCAGGTCGGTCATGGTGAAGTGCTTCGGCTTGCCCGCGCCGGCGAGCACGTACTCGCCCGGGTAGTTGTCGTCGGCGATCGACTTGTCGATGTAGGCGTTGATGCCGGCGATGTAGTCGACCACGTCGGTGTAGAGCTGCTGGCCCCGGACGCCCTTGGTACGCAGCGCGTCCACCTGGGCCTGGAGGTCCACCTCTGTGTAGGGCGAGTTGGCCCAGACGCTCTGCTCCAGCTCCCGGTTGCCGGGCGCGCCCCCGGCGAACGAGGTGACGTTGCCCCGACCGACGTGCCGCAGCAGGTCCATCACCCAGAGCCGGTCCTGTGCCCCGGCGTAGCCGGCGCCGAACATGGTGCCGGCGCGGGTGGTGCCGGTGACGTGCGGGACGCCGGTGGCCCTGTCCCGCACGATGGTGACGTCGGCGCGCGGCGCGACGGTGCTCTCGACCTGCGCGGCCGGTACGCCGAACGAGGCGTCGTTGTAGAAGTGGGCGATCTGCTCGTCGGTCAGCCCGGCGTAGTTGTAGACCAGGTTCGCGTACTCGTCGAGCTGGTCGCTGGAGTGCGCCGGTCGGGTGCCGAGCGCCTGGTGCGCCAGGATGGCGACGAGCGTGGCGTTGCCGTTCTGCCCCGGGGGCAGGATGTCGGAGCACTGGCCGAGGCAGTAGTCGTCGGCGGCGAACGTGGTGGCGGCGAGCGCCGCTGACGGCGGGGTCACCGTCAGGACGCCGGCGGTGAGGGTGGCGGCGGTGAACGCCGCGAGCCGGGTACGGAGTGCGGGACGGGGCATGGCGATCCTCCGGGGACGCGGAGTCGGGCCGTACGGTCTCGCCCGGCTACGGTGCCGACGTCTCGCCCTCCGCGCCCGGGCGTTCCACCCGGAGGTGAGAATGACTCATATCAATCTCGGGCAATGATCGACGCTGAACCGTCGTTAGGGATACCCGTCGTTCACCACGCGCGAATGCCGACGTTTCGCCAGCGGGCGTCGACCGTCTTTGCTACTCAACGCTGAGCTGCGGCAGTCAGCGGATCGCTGAGCGTGTTGCCACCTGCCGGTACAGTCACGGCGCATCGGTCGTCACACGACCACGTAGCGCATGACCCCGAAGGGACTGCGGGATGCCGCTGGAGCCGAGGTTTCGCCGCGTGGCCGCGCTGCGCCGACGATTCGTCAACCGCGAGTCCATCCTGGAGACGTACGCCGAGGAGTTGGCGAACGTCGGCGCTGGCATTCGGGTGCTCAATGTCGTCGGGGTGGGCGGCATCGGCAAGTCAAGGTTGCTGCGCGAGTTGCGCGACCGGGCCGGCGAGGGTCGCCGCACGGCCACTCTCGATCTCCAGGTGCCCGCCATGCGTCAGCAGGAAGACGCCCTCGCCGTACTGAGGGTGGAGCTGGGCCGACAGGGGGTGCGGTTCGACCGTTTCGACATCGGCTACGCCGTGTACTGGCAGCGGCTGCACCCACATCTGCGGCTCACTGCCAAGGAACTGCCATTCATCGAGGAGAGCGAGGCCCTCACCCAGATCCTCGATGACGTGTCCGGAATTCCGGTGTTCGGCACGGCTATCGGCCTCGTGAAGTTGGCGGAGCGGGCAACGACAGGCGCGCGTCGTCGACGTCAGATCCGGATCGACGACACCTTGCGCTCGCTCGACGACCTCTCCAACGTCGACCTGGTCGACGCCGTCACCTTCCTGTTCGCCGAGGATCTGCGGGAGTCGAGCGCCGAACGGCCGTACGTCATCTTCGTCGACGCGTACGAGGCACTGGTGTCGGTCTCGGTCCGGGCCGGCCGCGCCTCGATGCTCGACGTCTGGCTGCGTGACCTTGTGGCACAGCTCGACCGGGGTCTCGTCGTGGTCGCCAGCCGCGAACCGCTGCGCTGGCACGCGTACGATCCGAGCTGGGCCACGGTGACTCGTCAGTGCCAGGTGGATGGGCTGCCGATGAATGCCCGGCTGGAGCTGCTGACCGAGAGCGGCATCGCCGACGCGGCGGATCGAGACGCTATCGCCCGGGCGAGTGCCGGCCTTCCGTTCTATCTGCATCTGGCTATCGACACCTGGACCGCCGCGGGCGATCCGGGACGCGCCGTCTCCCCCGAGGAGATCGTCCAGCGCTTCCTGCAACACGTGGGCGGCCAGGAGATCCGCACCCTGGAATTGCTGAGCATCCCCCGGATCTTCGACTTCGAGATCTTCCAGGCACTCGCCGACGCGTTCGACCTGCCTCGGCACCGGCCGGCCTGGGAGTCACTCACGGCCTACTCGTTCGTCTACAAGGCCGGCCAGCACGGTCATCGGCTGCACCAACTCATGCGGTCCGCCCTGAGCACGCACGTCTCGCCGGCCACAGCCCGGGACGTACACCGGCTCCTGCGCGACATCTGGGCGGACCGGTCCGGACAGGCCGCACGCACGGAGGACGGGGTGGCGACCAGGGCTAGGGCCATCCGGGAGACCGCCTACTCCGCGCTACACGCCGGGGACGTCGACGGCGCGAGACTACTGGAGTACGCCGACCAGGCACTGAACTGTGGCGGTAAGCAGGCGGTGGACGGGGTGCGGCGCGACCTCCAGGAGTTCGTCGGTGAGAGCGGCGACGCGCCCGAGCTGGCCGCCACGCTGCGATGTATGGAGGCTGAGGCGGCCGTCGTGCTGGGTGACGCGCCGGCCGCCACGACGCTCACGTCGACGCTCGACTGGCCGGTGGACGAGGTGGTGGGTGCCCGGCTGGCGCTCGCCGCCGCCCACGGACGCCGGATCGGCGGCGCCACCGAGGCGGCCCGTCGGTTGTTCGCCGAGGTCTGGGAGAACCACCCGGGACCGGTACGGCATCGAGCGGGTGTCTGTCTCGCGGACATCGAGATGTGGCAGGGCCGGTTCCGGGCCGCGTTCGCCATGTCCGAGCAGATCCTCGCCGGTTGCCCGGAGGACGACGCGGTGCTGCGCGGGGACGTAGCTCGGCTGCTACACCTCGGGCACCGGTTCGCCCTCGACTTCCCGGCCTCGGAGCAACAGTGGAATCACGCCTACGAGTTGTACCGACGGGCGGACACGGTGGTGGGGTTGGCGAACCTCAAGACCAACCGCGCCGAGCTGCTGGCCTGGACTAACCCGGCGGACGCGGTGCCGGCCGCGATGGTGGCGATCGAGGTGCAGCGCACCATGGGCGCCCAGCACGAGATCGGCAAGGCGTTCACGGCACTGGCCATCGCGCAGCTCCGGCTCGGCCGGTACGACGAGTCGGCCGGCTCGTTCCGGGCCGCAGCCGAGGCCTTGGACAAGGCGGGTTATCGCTCCGGGCGTGCTCGGGCGGAGCTGTTCCGGGCCTTCCTCGACGTCAGGCGGGGGCGCCGCGCCGACGCTGTGGACGCCGCGCGTTGGGCCGTCACCGAACTGGTCGAGGCGGAGGTCTACCCGAACCTGATCGTGTTGGCTGGGCAGCTCCTCGACGCCCTCGGCGAACGCGACCAGCGGGTTACCGACTCCGTTGCGGTGGCCCGCGACCAGATCGATGCGCTGGACACCCTCGTCGCGTTAGAGGAACGTGGCAGGCAACTGGTGGCGGCGCTCCTGGAGGAACGGGCATGACGTGGACGGAAATCTACGACCGGGCCCGGTCGCGGGTGGATGCCGCCGCCGGCTACTACAACCACAACATCCGGGTCGAGGTCGAGTCGGGACCAGTCATCGTCCGGATCCCTATCCACGGCGCGGACGTCATGGACCTGCGATTGTGGCGCGAGGAGGATCTGCTGCCGGCCATCGCGCCGTACGTTATCGAGGCGCCGCGGCTGCTGTTCCTCAACGACGATCCGGCCTTCCAGATCCACCAGTTCATCCCCGGTGACGTGCTCAACGACATCGCACCACGCGGCACCGCCTGCCCGCCGCACGTCCCGGATGACGTGGCGAGGCTCTTTCGGCAGCTAGTCGACGTCCCCAGGGACAAGCTGCCGCCGATACCCGACGACTGGCCTGCCGACGGCGACAGCGGCGGCTTCGGACGCCGTCTAGCCCGAATCACCCAGTGGATCTACGACACCTCGGTCGACGAGTACCGACCACTGTTCGACAGGTTCGGCATTCCGGATGACCCGCTGACGGCGCTTGACCACATGTGGCCCACGTTCACGTCTCGGCCGTTCGTCTGCGTCCACGCCGACGTGCACCGCAAGAACATCATTGTCGACAACGGCGCCAGCGTCTTCCTGGACTGGGAGCTGGCCCTGTGGGGTGATCCGGTCTACGACCTCGCCGTTCACCTCCACAAGATGACGTACCTGCCGGCCGAGGAGACGGTGTTGCTCGAGCATTGGCAGGCTGCCATGCCGGCCGAGCATCTGGCCCGGTGGGAGCCGGATCTCGACGGGTACCTCGGCCACGAGCGCATCAAATCCTCCATCGTGGACACCATCCGATACGCGCAACTGTTCGTCGCGGGCGGTCCGTATCCATACCCGGAGGAGGACATGATCCGGTCGATGGCCGGCAAGCTCAACGCGGCCCGGCCGCGGTGGGGCATGACCGCGCCGATCAGCCTGGACGACGTACGCGCGGGGTTCGCCGACTGGGTCGCCTCTCACCGCTCCCACTCATGACGGCAGACGTCGCCGCCCTCGCCTGGGTGCGGGGTGGCCGCTGAGGGGTTGACGGCGTACCCGAAAGCGACGTAGTGGCGGCGGCTCGCCACCGCAACGCCGCCGGATGTCGTCCGGGCCCGCCGCAGCCAGCCAGTTCTTGTGGAACAGGCGCTAGTCGCGCGCGGGCTCGTCGCGGGCGCTGCGGGCGATGAGCGCCTCGATGCCGTCGAGGAGCAGATCGATCCCGAAGGCGACATCAGAGTCGTCGATCCATTCCTCGGCGGCACCGAAGGCGTTGGCGCGTACGGCTGCGGTCAACTCCGGGTAGTCGCCGGGGTCGAGCACCTAGCCGAGGATCTCGCCGTACTCAGCCAGCCCGGCGATCGATTCGTCGGTGGCGGCGGGGCCGGCGTTCAGCAACACCCGTCGCCCCGCCTTCGTCGCCCGACCGGATCGCGTACCCGCTGCCGGGGATGTCGCCGTACGGCAGGAGCGTGCGCCTTCGGCGTAGCTGGCGTCGTCAGGGCAGGCGGACGGTGTACCGGTGCATCGTGACGCCCCGGGACACGAGCACCTTCGGCTTTGCCGTCCAAATCTCGCCGTACTCACGCAGGTAGTCGGGCAGCTTCTCGTCGTCCCGTGCGGCACTAACCCGACGCTGGCGCATCCTCGGCAGATCCCGCCAGGCGTTTCACGAAGGCGCGATACACGGGGGTGCCCGGAAGGCCGTCGTGGATGGCGAACACCACGTGGTCGAATCGGTCGACCACGTGCAGAGCCTCGGCGAACGCGCCGGCCACCGTGGCGGGATCGTTGCGGAACACCCCGCACCCCCAGGCGCCCAACACGATCGAACGGTGTCCGTGGGCGGCGGCGACCTCCAGCACCCGCCGCGCACGCCGGGCCAGCACCGCCGGCACGTCCGGCACATGCGCGGGCTGGTTACGGACGATCGCGCCGAGGTTCGGTGCCGCGGCGGTCAGGAACGACGTCGTGTACGGCTGCTCGAGCAGATTTGCGTCGTCGTCCCGGAACACCGGCACGAGCGGGGAGTAGATGACCCTGTCGCTGTACCGCAGATCGTGCTGCCCACGGTGGAACGCGTAGAACTCGGGCGCGGCGCTCAGACACGGGTACAACGCCGACGAGCGAGCGATGCTCTCCTCCTGCGCCTGTGCCCCGTTCAGGAACCCGCCGCCCGGGCTCCTCGCCGACGCGAACACCAGACACGCCGCACCGGGCCCGAGGCGGTACGCCGCCTGCAACGTCGACTCGTGTGTCACCTCCACCCGCGCGGCGCCGGGTGCCGCGTCCGGCACCGCGAGCATTTCGTCCGGGAGGTGATGCCGCGTGCCGGCGACCGCGGCGCGTACCGCCTCGCCGAGGACGACATCAACACCGTTGCCACTGCGGTAGCGCCCCGACTCGGCGATCGCCACCGTCTGGCGAGCGATCTCACGAAGACTGTCGCTCACCGGTCCACCCCGCGCGTCGGGAGGTGAGGGGCGTGCACAACCAGCAGGCCAGGCAGACAGACGGTTACCGACAGGCAGTTCTCCCGATCCCGCTCGAGGCGGTGGACGGTGATCACAGCGGTGAACGGTCGTCGCGCAGCCGGCTGTAGAGCCACCCGTCGCGCCAGGCACCGGCCCGGAACTCGCACGCCCGCACGACGCCCTCCAACTGGAAACCAGCCTTCTCCAGCGACCGCTGCTCGGCGACGTTCTCCGCATGCGTGCTGGCCTGGATGCGCTGGGCCGGGGTGTGGCTGAACAGGTAGTCGCAGAGCAGTGCCTGGGCCCGCCAGCCGATGCCCTGGCCGCGCCACTCGGGCAGTAGGACGATCCCGATCTCCCAATAGGGCGCCCGACCGCCGTACTGGCCCTGGGAATAGCTGAGGAAGCCCGCCCGGGAGTCCGCCGCCGGCTCGACCTGCACGATCAGGCCGCCGGTGCGCTCGCCGAGATAGCCGTCCTCGGCGAGGCGGCGAGCCGGCGCGGCGGCATCCCGGAAGCCAGCCCAGTCGAGCCCGATCAGCCCGGGCTCGACCGCGAACCGGCGCAACATCGCCACGTCGTCCTCGACCACCGGACGCAGCCGTACGGTCGAGCCGGGCGCGTGGTGCACGACGCCGGCCACCAACGGATCGCAACTGTCCACCCTTGGCACCGTAGTGATGCGCCCCGCCGTCCGCTGCCCCCGAACGCCCGACAGCGGCCGTAGGTGGACGCGCATCGCGTCACGCAGAGGGCCAGGACCGCGTGAGCTCGCTCCGACAGGCCAGACCCGGTCCTGTGGAAACTGTGCCGCCGTCAACTGGCGAGGTGGCCCGTGGCCCGCAGCAGCGCCCGGCTGAACCGGTTGAGGTCCACGCTCTGGAGCTGCGACCGGGTGAACCAGTCCAGCTCGCTGATCTCCTCCTGGTCCGGGACCGGTGTCCCGTCGACGATCCCTGCCTCGTAGACGGCGGGGACGTAGGCGACCCGATCGCCGTTGGCGTAGGTCACCTCGTAGTCGGTGCCACCGAGCACCGTCAGCAGCCGCGGCTGGCTGATCTGGACGCCGATCTCCTCACGGATCTCACGCGCGGCCGCCTCGGCCGCGGATTCTCCGATGTCGACCGCACCCCCGGGCACCGCCCAACCGTTCTGCTCGCCGGTGTGACGTACGAGCAGGAGGCGTGCGTCGTCGTCGACGACGAGGACCACCACCGACGGCAGCTGGATCAACTCGTGGCCGATGACGGCCCGCAGCCGAGCCAGGTGCGACGAGATAGCCATCCGGACACGGTAGCCGTCACACCCCGCGGCAGCCGCTCTACCAGGCACGACACGCACGTTCACCGCCGTCGCAGCGGCAGCTGACGGCTCACCTGCTCGGTGCGGTCGCCATCAACCGGAACCGGCTGGACCGGGCCTCGTACAGGCGACGTCGTTCCTGGGAGGGGAGCCGGCACCACGGGACACCGAGAGGAGCCCACGGAGGTAGACCTCGCCGGCATCATCCCCGAGGACCTCGGTCCGGACGTCTTCCACGACGATCCAGATCCACCCACCACCGGATTCCGGAATCACCACTGACTGGCCGACCCTCGCGGCGCTGACCGTGCAGGTCTGTTCCGCATTCACCACGAAGAAGCCGATTCGCTGTTCACTGGTGTCCCACTCAAGAACGCGGACCCGGATCGACCCGTCGGGGGTGCTGCCGACGGGCATCTTGCGGTCGGAAGCTTCCGACAGGGCGATCTCGACGGGCGCGCCACCCCGCGCGGGCGCGGGCGACGCCGTGACCGCCGGCGGGGCAGAGCTGGAGGGAGCGGAACTGGAGGGAGCAGGGCCGGAGGGAGCAGGGCCGGACGGAGCCGTGGAGGTGCTGGGCCTCTGGGTCGCGCTCCTGCCATCGGAGGCCCCCGGCCCGCCCCCCAGCAGGCCAGTCTGCCAACCAACGACCGCCAGGAGCGACACAAGTGCGCCGAGGACGCCGGCCCACACCGACCGCCCGCGCGTCCACCGGTGCCCCGGTCGAATGGCCGGTCCGGGCGAAGCCGGCTCCTCGACCCGCACCTCGTGCGAGGTGCCGTCCGGCTCGGTGGCGGCGGCGCGGTTGCGGGCGATGGCGATCCGGTGCCCGCCGTTTCGGCTGCGGCGCTGCGGCCGCGGACGGTTCCGCGCGTGCAGGCTCTGGTCGACCTCGGTGAACAGGGTGTCCATGTCGAGCAGGCGGGGCCCGCCAGGTACGCCGTCCTGGAGCACCTGCACCAGCGCGCCGGTGAAGGCGGTGTACTCGTCACCGACCGCGGCGATCGCCGGCATGTTCTCGGCGGTGGCCGTCATCAGGTAGGCGCCCTCGACGACGGCCTGGTCGGCCAGTTGACCCGGCTCGGACATGAATCCGGCCATGGCCCGTCCGCTGTAGCAGCAGTCGAGCAGCACGACCTTCGCGCGGCAGCCCCGGGCGGCGGTGACGATCTCGCGGCGGACGTCGGCGAAGCGGACGGCGCCCCACAGCCGCTCGCGGCTGGCCTCGGGCAACGCGAGGTACAGCTCGGCGACGTCGTCGAGCAGGCCGTGACCGGCGAAGTACACCACCAGCGCGTCGGTCGCGGCCAAGGACGCCTCGTGCACGGCCCTCAGCACCTCCTCGCCGGAGGTGGGGTCGATGACCATACGACAGTGCTCGGGTGGCAGGCCCCAGACGGTCGGATCGGTCAGCAGGGCGTAGAGGCGGCGCACGTTGCGCTCGGCACCGGGGATGCCGGGCATCGCCTGGTATCGGGACACTCCGATCAGGACGGCCCGTGAGCCCGCCGGATCGGGCAGACCGACGGTCACGGCGACGGAGGGCGGGCGTCCCCGTCAGGACCGTCGCTGGCTGTGTGGTCGGCGGCCAGGAACTGGGCGATCATCTCGGCGGTCACCTGCGACGCGTCGTCGACGGTGAGGCGGTGTCCGTCGGACCGGACGATGGTGACCGAGGAGGACCTGGGCCGGCTCTGCCACCAGGCCAGCACCGACACCGCGAGGCTGGACACCGCGGTCGCGTGGGTCAGGACCACGTCCACCACGTCGAGAGCGCCCATGCTGCCCGCGGGCGGCGGGGCGGACCGTACGTCGGCCTTCCGGGCGAGTGCCGGGTCGATGCGCAGCCAGCCGTACAGGGCGTTGAGCTCGGCGGGACCATCCGCGAGGATCCGTACCCGCAACGCCACTCCCCTCGGCACCACCGGCTGGACATCGACCACCATACTCGGGAGGCACAAGAAGCTGCTCACGCGTGGCCGACGACGGAGGCGCCCCCCGATACACAACCCACCTCCGTCGACAGCACCCGTGAACGGTCCGACCAATCAGGCCGTCCGCCAGCCGGAGCTCTTGCCCCCGCGCCAGACGACCTCGTAGGACACGATGTAGTTCTCGTAGCTCGTGGTCCCCTGGCCGCAGGAGCCCCCCGCCCCGTCGAGGTCCGGGATGTCCTTGATGGTGCCGTTCCGGAGCTTCATCCGGCCGTAGACACCCACGTTGTCGGCCTTGATGTCGCAGACCCGGAAGAGTGTGTGGCTGATGAAGATGTATCCCTCGCCGACCGCGACGCCGGCGTTGTTGTAGACATAGGCCATGGTGTCGTGAGCGGACGCTGGTGCGGGCGCGAGCGCGAGCGCCCCGACAACTCCCAGACCGACCGCGGCGGCGAGGCTTCGTCGTACACCCGTGGTTTTCATGGTTTCCCCCTCCAGGACGATGGACTTCGTCGAACCGTGCAGCCAGAGTCTGACGAGAGGATGTTGGCTGGATGTTGGCGAAGAATTCGGTCGCTGGTTGACGGTCGGAGTCGCGCCCACCGCCGTGTGATGTCGGTGCCACCATCGCGGCGCCAGCCCTGCTCGCAGCCGGGGAAGGGATCATGCGGTTCGAAGTCCTGGGGCCACTGCGAGCCGTCGACGCATCGGGATCGGTGGTGCCGGTCGGCAGACGTCAGCACGAAGTGCTGCTCGCCTGCCTCCTGGCCGCGGACGGACGGACGGTCACCGACGGCGTCCTGATGGAGGCCCTGTGGGGCCGTGATCCGAGCGACCGCAAGCACGGGGCACTGCGGGTTCTCGTCCATCATCTGCGTCGCGTTCTGGGCACCGGGACGATAGTCCGGGCCGGCGGTGGCTACCGGATCAGGCTGGACGACCACCAGCTGGACGCCGACGAGTTCGTCACGTTCGCCGAGACCGCCGCACGGCACGAGGCGCAGGGCCGGCTCACCGAGGCGCGCGTGCGCTACCGGGCTGCACTGCGCCTGTGGCGGGGATCGGACGCCTACCAGGGCACCGCCGACACCGACCAGGTCAGGGCGGCGGCGCACCACCTCGGCGAGCAGCGGCTGAGCGTCCACGAGAGCTGTGTCGACATCGAGCTCAGCCTCGGGCTGCACCGCGAGTTGTGTGCGGAGCTGTCGACCCTGGCAAGGGAGTACGCGCTGCGCGAGCGCCTCCAGGCGCAGCTGATGCTGGCGCTGGTGCGCAGTGACCGACGGGCCGAGGCCCTGGCCGTGTACGAGCGGACCCGGCGCATGCTCGCCGACGAGCTGGGAACCGACCCCGGCAGCCGACTCCAACAGCTCTACACGGCGATCCTGCGCGGCGTCACTCCCACGGTCACGCCGGCCGTGGTCGTCGCGGTCCGGCCGGCGCAGCTACCAGCGCCACCCCGAACCTTCGTCGGGCGCGACGACGAGTTGGCGGCCCTCGACGCCGTACAACGAGCATCGCGCTCTGGTCAGCACCGCTCCGGATCGGTACTCGTGACCGGCGCGGGCGGCATGGGCAAGACCGCTCTGGTCGCGCAGTGGGCCGACCAGAACCGGCACTGCTTTCCGGACGGGCAGCTCTACCTGGATCTCGATGACGACGTTCCCGCGACGGTGGCGCTGGCCCGCGCTCTCGTCGACCTCGGCGTCGCCCCCGACGACCTGCCACGCCAGGTGGAGGCACGGGCGGCGCGACTGCGTTCACTGCTGTCCGACCGCACGATGTTGCTGGTCCTGGACAACGTGAGCAGCGCCGGGCAGGCTCGGCCGTTCTTCCCCGGCAGCGGTGACAGCCTGCTCGTGATCATCAGCCGAAACCGGCTGGACGGGCTCATCGCTCGCGAGGGCACTCACCTGCTGGTGCTCGGCGCGCTGCCCGAGGAGCCGGCCACCCGCCTGCTGCGGGCGGTCGCCGGACTGTCCGGCTCCGCCACAGACGACATCCCCGCTCTGGTGAAGCTGTGCCACGGTATGCCGTTGGCCATCCGGATCGTCGGCGCACGCCTCCGGCTGGACGCCCGACCGGACGTCCTCGTCGCCGCCCTGCGCGACGAGCAGACCCGCCTGGCCCGGCTCGCCACGAGCGACGGAGACGTGAGCGTACGAGCCGTCATCGCCGTCTCCTACCATCGGCTCACCGCAGCGGAACGTCGGCTGCTGCGCCGGCTCGGACTGCTGGATGTTGCCGCCATCGGATTCGGTGCCGCCGCCGCGCTGGCCGGCACGACCACGGTCAGCGCGCTGACCGAACTGGTGAACGGGCTCGCCTCGGCCAACCTCGTCACCGTCGAGGCGAGCAGCCGGATCGCTCTGCACCAACTGACGCGCATGTTCGCCCACCAGCAGGCCCAACGGGAGGACAGCGCGGTCGACCGGCGGATCGCGGAACGGCAGGCCCTCGACTGGTACGGGCAGGTGAGCGGTCGTGCGCAGCGGCGCATCCGGCCCACGACCAGCCCACGTGACGGTGCGGGGGTCCGGGGTGCAGGGCACCTCTTCGTACCCGATCTGACCGACACCGCGGCGGCTCTGCGGTGGGCCGACACCGAGGCGGACACCATCGCCAGATTGATCGCCCAGCACGGGCAGACCCACCCCGATCTCGTCTGGCCCCTCGCCGTGAACATGCGTGGCTGGCTGCAACGTCGGGCACCGCGCGACACCTGGATCTCCGTCACCGAGCAGGGCATCCGTGCCGCGGTCCTGGCCGGCAGCGGCACCGGCGAGGCCACCCTGTACGGGAGCCTCGGCGTGGCACACAGTCTGCTGCTGCAACGGTCCGAAGCCCGGACCGCCTACCAGCGGGCCAGCGCGCTCTTCGCCGACCACGGCGACCACGCCGGCGTGGCGGACGTCGAGGCGAGCCTGGGTGCGATGTTGGCCGACAGCGGCGCGCTCGACGAGGCACTCGCGCCCCTGCTACGCGCCCGCGAACTCGCGGCCCCGCTCGACGATCCCGATCTCATCTTCAAGGTAGAACTCAATCTCGGTTACCTGCACCGGCGCGCTGACCGCCAACAGGAGGCGCTCGACGCGTACACCTCGGCGTTGTCGGCCGCCGAGCGGTCCGACAACCGGGACTGGCTGTCGGCGAGCGTCCACACCAATCTGGGCAGGGTGCACTTTCTGCGGGGCAATCTCGATGAGGCAGGACACCACTACGACACCGCGGTCCGCCTCGCCCGCAGCACCGGCGATCGGATGCGGGAGGCGTGGGCCCTGCACGGATGCTCCGACGTGGCGGCAGCGCGACGAGATCTGCCCGCCGCCGTCGCGGCACTGCACGAGGCCGTCACCATCCTCGAACCGCTCGGCGACCGTCGCCTCGACGAGATGCGCGGTCTGTTGTCCGCGTTGCTGTCCGACAGCTCCGCCGCGCCGGCACCGGAGGACGCGCCGCCACCTCGGCGCGCGCGACGCTCTTCGTGAAGGGGAGACCCACCTCCGCGATGGATCTCCCCTGCCACGCCGCTCCGCTAGCAGCCGTAGATGCTGACGATGTAGCTGGTCTGCAAACCGATGAAGTGTTGACCGGCCCCGAGATCCGGTAGCTGGCGATACCAGGGGCCACCGCCGTCGGAACGTAGCTGCATGGTGCAGTAGCCGGCCCCCGTGTACCAGCCGGCGGTCGTGGCCCAACCGAACCACGCGTCGGACCACTGGTCGAAGGGCAGGACGGCGTCGTGCGTGCCGTACGTGTATTTCCCGTCGCGGACGTGGATGACGCCGAGACCGCCGCCCCAGGCATTGCCGATGCGGTTGCCGGCGGCGACGGCGGCCGGGGAATGCAGCGCCGCGTATTCGAGCAGCGCCGATTCAGCGGCCTGCCTGCTCATCGCCGTCGAGGTCGCGGACTCGGCGGGTGCTGCGGAGGCGAGGCTCGCGGGCAGCACCAGGGACAGGATCGCCGTCACGACCACCATGAAGAGCCCTCGCCGTTTGACTGATCGCACCACAGTGTCTCCGATCTGAGATTGACCGACTTGGCTGGGCGCAGTCTTGCAACGGGATGTTGGGTATCTGTTGGTTGCGCGTTGCGACGAGGTGGGGCAGATGGGCTGCCCAGCCGGCGTACCACCGTGCCGAGCAGATCGTCGATTCGGAAGTAACCGACCTGACGCGAGTCGAAGCTGGCACTTCGGTTGTCTCCGAGGAGCACGAGCCGTCCGGTGGGCACCCGGTCACCTGCTGGACCGATGTACGGCGGCACGACCTCGCCCGCGACGGCGGCCACCCGCTTGATGACACAGGACGGCCGAGCGGCTGCGGTGCTGCGGGCTGCCGCCGTCCGCAGCACGACCACGTCACCTGCCTGCAGTCTCTGTCCACGCCTGATCAGCACCCGGTCGCCTTCCGAGAAGGTCGGCTCCATGCTCTGGCCGCGGACCGTCACCACCATGAACCGCCTGCTGAGCCGGGACCACGCGACCATCGCGCGGCCCAGCGCCGCCAGCAGCAGCACGCCACCCACGACCCGGATCGGTACGCGGGCGCACAGCAGGGCGACTCCGGCCACCCAGAGCGCCAGCTCCACCACCAGAGCCGCCCGGCGGCCCGTCGCCCGCCCTGGACGGGCAGCATGTCCCTTCGACCTGGGACCTGTCCTCACCAGGCTCATGTGATCGCCACGATCCTCGGACGGGCAGACCGATCGGCCTGCGGCGTGTCGGGCTGGTCCTGTCCCCCGGTGCTCTGGTAGCCGGCGGCCTGCAAGCGGAAGAGCCGGGCGTACGCCCCGTCGGCAGCCATCAGGGAGGCGTGGTCACCCTCCTCCACCAACCGCCCGTTCGCCAGTACGACGATGCGGTCGGCGTCGCGTACCGCACCGAGCCGGTGTGACACGAGCACGTTGGTCCGGCCGGCGCGATGCCGGCGCAGTGAGTCGTGTATCTCGGCTTCGGCCTCGGCGTCCAACCCGGCGCTGGGCTCGTCCAGGATCATCAGGTCACACCGGTCGCGCAGCAGGGCTCGCGCCAGGGCCAGCCGCTGCCACTGCCCGCCCGACAGGACGACACCGACCTCGGGCTCGTCCCGGTCGTCGGTCGGACCGGAGAACGTCCGGGACAGCAGCGTGTCGTAACCTCGGGGCAGACCGTCGAGTACGTGGTGGACTCCGGCCCGACGGGCAGCGGCCTCGATCCGAGCCCGGTCGTGGAGAGCGTCGATGTCTCCGAGGGCGATGTTCTCCGCTGCCGACAGGTCGTACTGCATGTAGTCCTGGAACACGGCGGCCACCCGTTGTCGCAGCGCGGTCACCTCGACGGCGCGGATGTCCACGCCGTCCCAGAGCACCGCGCCGCGGGTGGGGTCGTACAGGCGACACAACAGTTTGGCGATCGTGGACTTCCCCGCGCCGTTGAGCCCGACCACCGCGAGCGTCTCGCCGTACGGAATCCGCAGGTTGACGCCACGGAGGATCCACGGATGCCCGTCCGCGTAACGGAACCACACGTCGCGGAACTCGATCTCGCCGGACAGCCTGGGCACCGGTGGCGCCGCCGGCACGACCGGCAGGTCCGGCCCCGCAGTGGCGACCGTGCGAAAGTGCCCGAACATGAGTACGGCCTGATGGGTACGGGCGAACTCACCGGCCAGCGATGCCAGCGCTGCCTGCACACCCGCGACGGCCGCCACGAAGAGTGTGATGTCACCGATCGACAACGCCCCTCGAACGGCCGCGTCGACGGCCCACAACAGCCCCGCGCCCGAGGCGAGCCCCGCCAGCAGCCCGAGCGCCGACTGGACGAGTGCCTCCCGACGGTCCACCGCGCGTTTCGCCGAGTTGGCCGAGCGCCGTGCGGCGAGCATCAGACCACGCAGGAACGCGCCCGTGCCGAAGAGCCGGATCTCCTTTGCCGCCACCACGTTCGACAGCAGCTGGCTGTAGAACATCTCCCGACGCTCAGTGGGGCCGACCTGCCAGAACATTCCGGCGCGCAGCCGGGAGAGCGCCATCTCGGCACCCAGGGCGGGCAGACCCGCGCCGACCACCAGGAGCGCCATCAGCGGGTCGATCACCAGCAGCGAGACCAGGAAGCCGGACATCAGAATGACGCTCCGGCCGCAGCCCAGCAGGCCGTCGACCACCTGATTGGGCATCGACCCCGCGCTCATCTGTGCCAGCCGTAGCCGATTCAGGAAATTCGGGTCCTCGAAACGCCCCAGGCCGACGAAGCGCTCCACCGCGGCGTACAGCCGGTCCTGGGCGAGCAGGCCGACCTCGCGATCCATCTCGGCGCGTAGGTACTGCGACGAGTGGGGAAGCAGCCCGACCAGCAGCGCGGTCACCGCTACGCCGACGGCTACCACGACCACGGCCGGGTCGACGCCGGCAGCCGACCCGGCCAGGTGGTCGAGCAGGGTCTTCATCAGCCAGGCGACCGCCACCGGTAGCAGTGCGTCCAGCACCGTCAGGGCCAGGTAGCAGGCGAGCGCCCGCGGTGCGGCCCGGACGGCGATGGCCCCTGCGGCGAGGACCAACCTGGCCAGTTCCCTGATGCCGACCGGTGGACGGAAGGCCAGGTCGGAACTGGCCGACCCACCTTCTTCCTCGTCCGCCGGCCGGCTGCCCCGGGAACTCATGCCGCGGCGACCAACTCGGCCCGGCTGAGGTCCACGTTGTCGTTGGTGACCACGAGCCGTCCGTCGGCCAGCGGGTCGACCATCAGCACGGACGGATAGCCCTTGATCTTGAACGCGGTGGGGAGAACCCCCTCGTAGTCCCCGAACACCACCCTGGCCACCGGCCGCAGCGCCGCCACCAGGCTCTCGGCATCCGCCGCGTCCGCTCCGGCCACCACGGCAACGACCTGGTCGCGCCCACCCGGCATCGTCGCGGCGTGGTCGACGAACTTCGGCAGCGCCGCCCGGCACGGCTGACAACCCACCGAGAAGAACCCGACGACCGTGCCCGCCGGCAGTCGGTCCGCGCTGAGCCGCCGCCCCTCCACGTCCTCGACGGAGAACGCCTCGATCGCGTCACCGACCGTCAGGTCGTGCGACGGGTTCTCAACCGCTTTCAACAGCTCGGTGTGCTCGCGGAGCCGCCTGATGACACCGAGCGTGAGAACCAGGTCGAGCACACACACCAGGCCGACCAGAATCACAGCGGCGATAAGAAAGAGCATCGGATTCTCCTCGTCTTCATCGACCTTCCCGGCGGCCCGGGGAGGGCCTCGCGGAGGTCTGAAAGAGATCGACAAAAATGTCGAGTTTGACGATCAGCAGGGCGAGCAGGGCTCCCGCGCAGACCGCCACCACGACGCCGTCGGCGTCCATGGGTCCATCGCTGCGGCTGGCGATGACGCCCGCCGCGCCCAGCACGGTCAGGAAGGCGTTACGGAACACGTGGCGAGCGCCCAACGGGCTGCTGGACGCGCCGAAACACCGGCAGGAGACGGCGTCCACGCGGCGGTTGACGAGCACGACGGCCGCGGTCAGCCCGATCAGCAGCAGCGTGGCCAGGCCCAAGCCGATCGAGGCGACGCCGGCGGCCGGGGAGGCGAGTAACACGCACACCGAGCACTCGGCGGCCAGCACCAGGAGTGCCGTTGGCCGGGCCAAACCCACGGGCAGCAACCGCATGTCACGTATCGAGGCGACGAACAGACCGAAGCCACCCCGGGGCGCCACCTTACCGACGACGGCGGTCAGAAACACCATCACCAGCAGGCAACGAACACCGATCGCAAGGTACTGCACCGCAGGCATCCTCTCCATCGCGATCACGCGGACCCGCCCGGCGGGAGGAGGCTTCCGCCCTCCCACCGGACGGCATCAGAGCGTCGGTCAGTAGTAGCACTGGTAGGGTGCCTTGCACCCGTATCCGCTCCGGCAGCATGCGGTGCAGGCGGCTCCGCCGGCGCACTGGTAGCAGCTCGGGAAGAACTTCGGACCCCACGGGGACGAGCACGTCGCCGCCGAGGCCTCCACCGCGGGCACCAGCCTGGCCAGAAGCCTGCTGCCCAAAGACTCGATCTTCGAGATCATCGAACACTCCTCACACGTCCGGGCGGCCCCCGTCGACCGCTCCACTGGTGCAAAGGTGCCGGGCGGGCCTACAGGAAAGCTGGAGAGAAGCTTGAATTCCTGTCCGGCCGTCGCCCCGAACCGAACGACGACCGGGGCCGCCACTGGCGGCCCCGGCCCCGGTCAGGTCAACTTCCGCAGATGCCGTACGCGTTGAGGCTCCACGAGCCGGCGAGGCCGTCGGCGTCCTCATCCGCCCGCACCCGCGCCGTGTTCCCCCCGGTGATGTTGATCGCGGTCAGCAGTACCTGACCGTTCCCGGCGTTGATGTCCGCACCCGCGCTGTAGAGGCCCTTGCCGGCCGGGCACGCCTTGAGGTGGGTGGAGGACGGGTCGCTCGCGCTCGCCCCCGTCGTCACGACCCGCTCCAGCCCGGCGGGTCCGTTGGCGCAGACCGCGATCGAGGTGGCGCTCCAGCCGGCCGGCGAGGTGCCCTGCACCGCAACCGCCCGGACGGTCACCGACGTCAGGTCGAACGACGGCACCACCTGGTCGAGCACGACGTCGCCCAGACCGCTGTTGATCCGCCCACCCATGCCGATGACCTTCTTGGTCCCGCAGCTCGCCGTGACGAACTCCGTTCCGACCGCCCCCGTCGCGGCCACGACCTGGTAGCCGGCCGGCGCGGTGGCACACTGGGCGAGGGCCTGTAGCCCCCAGTCGCCCGCGAAGTTGACCGGGCCCGCCTCCCGCATGGTCACGAAGAACCCGGTGCCGTTCGCCAGCGGCTCCAACCGGTCCAACCCGACCCGTCCAGCGGCCGACGAGCCGGCAGGGAGGAAGCCGCCACCCCCGGTGACCACCTTGCCGGCCGGGCAGGACGCGAACGCGGACTTGTCCAGACTGCTCTCGGCCGCCGACTGGGTGACCGTCTCCAGCCCCGCCGGTTCCGCCGAGGCCGGTGTCGCCCAGCCCATGCCGGCCACCACGGCAGCCGTCGACACGACGGCCGTCAGCATGCCCCGTCCCTTGGTTACTCGCATGTCGCTCTCCCTGTCCGCCTCGGCCGACGCCGTGCCGGCCTCGCCCGCCGGACTCTCGGGTCCGACGGCTGAGGAGAGCCTGGGCGGGCTCGCTTGTCGTCCGCTATCCGACCGCTTGGCGCCGGCCGTGCCGTCCGCGTCGTCCATAGACTGTGATCGTCCGATCACGACTGATGAGGAAAGCCATGCGGTGGTCCCTCCTCGGCCCCGTCCAGGTGACCGCCGGAGGGCGGGTCCTTCCCATCGACCGCCCTCAGCAACGCGCGGTGCTCGGGCTGCTGCTCCTCAACGCCGACCGGTTGGTGTCCCTCGGGCAGATCGTCGCGGCGCTCTGGGCCGACGACCCTCCGGCCAGCGCCCGGACCCAGGTCCAGGTCTGCGTCTCCCGGATCCGGTCGGCCCTGCGCGAGGCGGGTGCGGCCGATCTGCTGACGACGCAGGGCGGTGGCTACCGGCTCGCCGTACGCGTCACCGATCTGGACCTCGCCGAGTTCACCGCGGCGGTCGAGCGGGCCCGCGCCGAGGAGGCGGCCGGTCGCGGTGCGGAGGCGGCGCGACTGCTACGCGACGGCCTGGCGCTGTGGCGGGGGCCGGCGCTGGCCGGCGCGACCGGCGCCTTCGTCGACGCTGCCGCCGCCGGCCTGGACGAGCAGCGGTTGCTCGCGTACGAACGGCTCGCCGCCGTGGAGCTCGGCCTCGGCCGGTTCGCCGCGACCGCGCGTACCCTGCGCCCCCTGGTGGCCGAGCATCCGCTGCGGGAGCCGCTGGTGGCCGGGTACCTGCTCGCCCTGGCCGGCTGTGGCCAGCAGGCCGCCGCGCTGCGGCTCTACGCCGAGACCCGCCGCCACCTCGTCGACGAGTTGGGCGTGGAGCCCGGTCCCGAGTTGAGCGGGGCCCACCTGCGGGTGCTGCGGGGGGAGACGCCGACCGAGCCGTCACCCGCGAAGCCGGGCGGCCGGCCTCCGGCGCAGCTTCCCAGCGCCCCCGCCTGGTTCACCGGCCGCGCGGCGGCGCTGCGACAACTGGACGCGCTGCTGCCCGCCGAGCCGACCAGCGACACCCGGGACGGCGGCCCATGCCGCGCGGTGGTCATCTCCGCCATCGCCGGCACCGCCGGGGTCGGCAAGACCACCCTCGCGGTGCACTGGGCACATCGGGTCGCGCACCGGTACCCGGACGGGCAGCTCTACGTCAACCTGCGCGGGTTCGACCTCGACGGCCGGGCCGTGTCGCCGGGTGAGGCGCTGCGCGGCTTCCTGGAGGCGCTGCACGTGCCGCCCCCACGGATGCCCAGCGGCCTGCCCGGGCAGGCCGCGCTGTTCCGGACCCTGCTCGCCGACCGGCGCGTCCTGGTGCTGCTCGACAACGCGCGCGACGACGAGCAGGTGCGACCTCTGCTGCCGGGCTCCTCGGGCAGCCTGGTCGTGGTGACCAGCCGCAACCGGCTCACCGGCCTGGTGGTCAACGCCGGGGCCCACCCGGTGACGCTGGACCTGCTTCCGCCGGCCGAGGCCCGGGAGCTGCTGGCCGGTCGGCTCGGTCGCGGGCGCGCCGCGCGCGACACGGCGGCGCTGGACGAGATCGTGCGCCGCTGCGCCGGCCTGCCGCTGGCCCTGGCCGTCGTCGCGGCCCGCGCCGTCGGGCAGCCCGACGTGCCGCTGACGGCGCTCGCCGCCGAACTGCGGGACACCGACTCGGAGCGGCTCACCGCGTTGGCCACCGGCGACCCCATGACCGACGTGCGAGCGGTGTTCTCCTGGTCGTACCGGGCGTTGGCCGCCGACTCGGCCCGGCTGTTCCGGCTGCTCGGGCTGCACCCGGGTCCCGACGTCGGACGGGCGGCGGTGGCCAGCCTCGCAGGCCTGCCGCCCGCCCGGGTCGGCCCACTGCTGGCCGACCTCACGCGGGCGAACCTGCTCACCGAGCGCACCTCGGGCCGGTACGCGATGCACGACCTGCTTCGCGCGTACGCCTGGGAGCTGTGTCAGGACGCCGATCCCGAGGCCGAGCGCACAGCCGCCCGACGCCGCCTGTTCGACCACTATCTGCACGCCTCGCACGCAGCGGACCACCTGCTCGACCCGTACCGGTTGGCGCGGCCGGCCGCGCTGCCGCCGCCCGCGCCCGGGGTGACGGTCGGTGACCGCCCGGAGCACGCGTGGGCGACCGCCTGGTTCGCCGCCGAGCACCACGTGCTGCTGGCCTGTGTGGAGCAGGCGGCGGACACCGGCCTGGACCGGCACGCGTGGACGCTGGCGGCGGCCCTCACCACGTACCTCGATCGCAGCGGGCACTGGCCGGAGCTGGCCGGCGCGCAGCGGACCGCCCTGGCGGCGGCGCTGCGCCGCGGTGACCTGGCGGGTCAGGCCCTGGCGCACCGGGGCCTCGCCATCGCCTGCACCTGGTCCGGCAATCACGAGGCGGCACACCGGCACTACCAACGCGACCTGGAGCTGTACCGCGAGTTGGGCGACGACACCGGACGGGCGCACACGCACCTCGGTGTGAGCTGGGTACTGGCACGGCAGGGCCGGCTGCGCGCCGCTCTCGACGAGACCAGGCTGGCCCTCGACCTCTACCGGGCGACCGACTACCGGGTCGGGCAGGCCAAGGCGCTCAACAATCTGGGCTGGATGCACGCCCGGCTCGGCGAGCCGGGGCCGGCGCTGCACTGCTGCCAGGCCGCCCTGCGGCTGCACGAGCAGACCGGCGACCGGCACGGCGCGGCGCTGACCTGGGACAGTCTCGGGTACGTCCGGCACGGCCTCGGCGACCACGACCAGGCCGCGGACTGCTACCGGCGGGCGCTGGCGCTACACCGGGAACTCGGCGACCGGTACGACGAGGCGGAGGTGCTGGACAACCTGGGCGACAGCCTGCGGGCCGCCGGTGACCTCGACGCCGCGCGTCGGGCCTGGCGCGAGGCACTGACGATCTTCGACGAGCTGCGTCACCCGGACGCCGACCGCCCGCGCGCCAAACTGGCGGCACCGGCGGTCCCCGCGGCGTCCGCGGGCGGCGAATTCTAGACGACGAGGTACGACCTCACGGGCCGACGCCGTGGCTGATCGTGGCCACGATTGCGGCGAGAGATCCGTCGACCGGGCTCGACCGGGCATCCTCCCGCGCCCCAGCCGGCTGCTCTACACACGCAATGGCCCCGGCACCCGCTACGGATGGCCCGGCAAGGTCAGCCACCGCCGGGGGCCGGGCCCGTTGTGGTCGCGGTGGATAGCGGTGAGAGCCTCGATCGACAGCCGTGCCATGACGTCCACCAGCGTGTCGGGGTCGACGGCACCGTCCGGCCCCAGGTCGTCGTCGACCGACAGGTGGACGATCGGCCAGGGCGGGTCCTCGAGATAACGACGCATCTGTCGGTAGCGCGTGGCCATCTCCTCCGCGGGCACGTTCCACACCTCGCAGCCTCGAGCGCGAAGCCGTGGCCCGGGCTCCACGACCAGTACGAGCGGAAGGCTCGCGCTGCCCAACTCCTCGTCGAGCGCACGTAGCACCCGGTGGTCGGCCAGCGACCAGACCTGGCGGCGGGTGTCATCGGCCATCAGGTGCTGGGCGTGCTCGATCATCGCCGCGACACGCCCGTCCTCATCGCGCATCGCGCTCGGTGCGCGCGGACCGTAGCGAAGGTCGGCATAGCCGTAGCCGAGTGCGTGGGCGACGTAGCTGCCGAGGAACTCCGCGTGGGCGTACGGGAGGCCCAGCGCCAGGATCGACGGCGGCGCGTGCGGATCGGCCGCCCGCGGCCCGCGCGGGCGCTCGTGGTCGGGCACCTGAAGGACGAACGGTGGATGGCCGACAAAGTCGTGCGCCTCCTGCTCCCGCCAAGTCAGGCCGTACGGCACGTAGAGGTCGGCCAGCAGGTGATGAACTTCCTCGCGGGCGACCTCCTCGGGCAGGGCGGGCTCATGTATGGGCTTCAACGCGAGGTAGGTGTGCTGAAGCAGACGGTGTTCGCGTCCGCGCAGCGCCGGGCGAAGCGTGACCTCCCACTCCCTGCTTCGGGACAGCAGCGCCGCAGCCACCTGAGCGGCGGGCGGCGAGTCGGCCACGTCGATGGCTTGGTCGACCCAGCGCTTGACCCGGCGAAGACCCTCCCGCAGCTCGTGCGCAGCCTGGGTCTGGTACGCGATCGGCCCCAGCTCGGGTGGCAGGACCCCTGCCAGCTCCAGCAACAGCACATGCGACAGTCCGGTGAGTTCGGAAAGTCGATCGAACGTGCGCAGGTCGGCGTCGGCCTCGCCGTTGAGCCAATTCTGCAGGGTGTTGCGACTGACGTCGATCGCCCGGGCGGCGGCGTTGACCGACAGATTCCGCTTGCGCAGCGCTTCGGCGACGACGTTGCCCCAGGTGACCCGCGCGGCGGAGCGCGCGCTCGGTGCTCGCTTCGAGGACAAGATCACCCCTCGTCCGGGCGTTGTGCATCCACTGACACAACTTGGCAGTCGGCGGACACGACGCTGATGGGTCGATCGGTCATATTCGAATGACCAAGCTTTCACCGGGGAGGAGTCCGCTCGTGCCCAGCCTCAAGAAAGTAATGATCACCGGCATTCCGGTGCTGGTGGCCGCGCTCGTCACCGCCGGAGCCACAGTCTACGTACAGAACCACAAGGATTCGCCAGCGAACAGCGGTGTGGCGATCAACAACGGCAATGGAAACTGCGTCAACATGGGCAACAACGGCACTGCCTACTGCAACCCAGGGCCTATCGAAGAGAAGACTCCATATCGGACCGACCAGACACCGCCGGGTCCCGGGCCGTGGGCCTTCCGGGTCGCCGACACTGTCGTCGCAGGTACCGACCTGGGTCTGACCGTGCGGTCCTGCCCGTACCAGCTCTGCGGCTGCAAAAACGCACTGTGCGAAAAGATCGGGCTCGCCCGCAATGCGAGTCTGATCTATGCACGGTGCCATTTCGATTCTGGCTTCAACGGTAACGACACGACCACCGACTGGCTGGCGATCACGTGGCCGACCAATACTCCCGGCGACGTGACCGCAAGATTCGACTCGCCCGGTGATCCGTATGTCGGATGGGTTCTCGCGAAGTACACCACCCCTGCCGGGCACAATGGTGAGATCCCGGTGTGCCGAACGCCGGCGCGAGGTGGATGACGGGTCAGCGAACCGCTAGCGCCGCCCGGAGAACGATGTGCCGGGCGGCGCCCTGGTCGTCCGCGACGGCGACCATGAGGGCGGTCGGCACGAAGGAGAAGGCCGGGAATCCCGCGTCGAACAGGGACGAGCGCCCGTTCGAGGCCAGCCGGCCGAGGGTGACGTGCGGGCGGAAACTGTCCCCCATCAGCTCGTAATGGTAGGACTCAAGGTTGCGCCATTGGTCGTCGGTCGGGGTGAGATGCGGCGGCATAGTTGCCGGGACCGCCAGGTCCCGAAGCCGGTCGGCGATCTTGAGTTGCTGGCCGAGCAACGCCCCCGTCTTGGCATAGCCGAGCTCCACGTAACCGCCCGCGGTGCACGCCAGGCTCTGCCCGGTGCAGACCGCCGCGCCGGGCGCCTCGCGGGCGGCGTCGGCAATATTGGCCAGCACGGCGTCCAACGCCCACGGCTCAAAATCGGCCATGTAGAGCGTCAGGTGAGGATGTCGACCGTCCTCACCGATGCGGAAGACCGAGTCGGAGGGCACGAGTTCCGCCGCCAGATGAACGAGTCTTGCTGCGACGGGCGCGGGCGGTTCGAGCGCGACGTTGAGACGAGTCATGCCGGCCACTATCGACCGATGCACAGCTCGGTGTCTCGTCCGCCAGCTGACGCTTCTCGTCAATCTCGGACACGGTCGGAAAACCCCAAACCCGCCGCAAGGTTGTCGACTCGGCCCGCGTGCACTCTCCTCTCAGGTGGCAATGGCCTGTTTCCCAGGGGCGGCCGAGTCGAGGGCAGAGTCCGACGGCAGGTTCTTATGAGGAGGCTCCCACCGTCGGGCGTTTACGAGTCGGGTCAGCCGGGCATGGCATCCGTACGATCCCGGACATGCCTGATCCTGCCGCGCGGTTCGGCCAGCTTGGCAACGAATACGAGTCCCGGAAGCGGGCGGCACACGCGCTCGTTGAGGGCTGGGACTGGTACACCTGGCCGGGCCTTGATCTGCGCCCGTTGCACTTCGAGCGGGATCTCCTCAAGCCTGGGCGTCGCCTGGACGACCGTCCGCCGGAGAATCGGGATGTCCTGCGGATCGGGTTTGATGCCCGGGGGCGCCTGACCGTGATCGCGGAGTACAGCGGATTCCTGCACGGGAAGCTGCACGCCGAGACGTTCTTCCGCCACGACGATGACCTCGTGCAGGTGGCGCACTTTGCCACGGAGGATCCGATCTACCTCCACGAGTACCGCTTCGGAGGCGGGCTGATGCGCTCGGCCACCATGGTCGCGCGGCGCGGCTCGGGGCGAGAGTCGTATACGTACACCGACGGGCGGATCAGCCGCGTCGAGGTCGAGCACAACGGCGGCCCGCACGCCGTACTGGCCGCCGAGCACGACGACCTCGGCCTGCTCCGCCTCGTCCAGACCACGAGCAACGAATCGCACGTACTGTACGTCCGGCCACCAGCGGATTTCGATCTTGATGCGGCGTGCCGTGCCGTCGAGGACGAGTTGGTCGCGCTGATCCCGGAGGCTGCGGCACGGCTGGACGTCGACGAGCCCATCGCCTGCCTCGCCCTCAGCTATGCCGAACCCACGCAGTTGTCGATCGGCATCAGCGTGGCTACCGAGGCTGAGCGCGGCGACCTGAGCACGATCGATGCCCAGGCTGCCTGGGCGGCGGAGGAGTTCGAGACGAACACCGACATCGGCCTCGACGACACGGGGCCCTCGCGGCTGGTACGGCAGGAACTCGCCCTGCTCGACGCGGACGATCACGACGTGGCCGCCGGGTCCGAAACCGGCCGGCGACTGTTGTGCGCGGTTGCGGCTCGACTGAACCTGCGCGACTGGTCGGCCACACTGCCGGTCACCGAAGATTTCGTGGTGTACGCGGTCGACCTCGAACTGGTCGACCTGGAACGGAACCTGATCGGTTGCCTCCCACCGGACCGACTCGCCCAGTTCCACGAACGGGGTCTGTGACCTCTCCGCGCACCGACGGCCCTCTTTCGAAGCACGTGCGTCAGTGGGTGCCTGGGCGCAGGGCGGCCGTGACATCCGCAGCGACGGTGAGTGGATCGGTGAGCGGTCGATCCAGTAGTTGAACGAGGTCGGGGCTGGCGTTGTCGAGGAACCCGTGGCGGACACTGGTGGCGATCGAGGCGAGCATCGGCGGCTGGAACGGCAGCAGGTTGGCGTCGCCGAGGAGGCGGGTTCGGTACTCACCCAGTTCGATTGTGCGGTGCGCGACGCCGAGACGGTCGGCGACATCGCCAGCGGTGATCGGGGCACCGACCAGGTCGTAGACCTTGCCGATGTGCGCGGTGGGCTCGCTGGCGACCACGGCTGCGGCGGCCGCCAGGTCAGCCCGCGCTACCGCGCAGAGCGCGCCGGCTCCGAATGCTGATTCCAGGCCGTCGGGTGTCCACGTGAGCAAGGCGCCGAAGAGCTCGGCGTACAGCCCGTTGCGCAGGATGGTCCAGGCGAGCCCGCTGGTTCTGATCATCCGCTCGGTGGCCCGGTGGGCGAGTGCGAACCCGAGGTGGTCCCCCGCGCTGGTCAGGCTGGTGTAGACGACGTGGCTCACGCCGTCGCGGCGTGCAGCGTCGAGGAGAGTCCGGTGACGCGCGATGACCTGGTCGTCCTCGGCATATCCGGCCGAGACGAGGACCAGGGTCGAGACGCCTGTGAGGTCGAGGGTTACGCGGTCGTCGAAGTCAAGGTGGCGCTGTGCGCCGGTGGGAGTGCGGCTCCCCGCCAGGACAGATATCTCCCGCTGGCTGAGCTCCGTGAGTGTGAGCGCAGCGAGCTGTCCGTTGGCACCGGTCACCATGATCACGCGGATCGGCCTCCCACCGTGGTTCTCTTCAGTAACTACAGTGAGAGCCTGGACGCCCGCCCGGCGGCCCACAAGGAGGCAGTCTCGTGTCACCAGCGCACACCGAAGTAACCACGGGCGCCGCCGACCTCGAACCATGCGGACAGCCGGATCACCCGGACTGCGGCATCCGAGACGTTCTTGACCGGGTGGGCGACAAGTGGTCGGTTCTCGTGATCGTCGAACTCGCCAACGGGCCGCGACGCTTCCGCCAGCTCCAGCGCGCCATCGACGGGATCTCCCAGCGCATGCTGACCCTCACGGTGCGCCGCCTGGAACGAGACGGCCTCGTCCTTCGGACCGCGTACCCGACCGTGCCCGCCCAGGTCGACTACCGCCTCACCGAGACCGGCACAAGCCTCACCCATCTCGTCAAGGCACTCGCGGACTGGTCACTGGCACACCGCGCAGTCATCTCCGAAGCCCGTCAGGCCTACGACAGCGACCACCCCGACAACGAGATCCGCTGACGCAGGTGCACACGACCTCGAATTTCTCGACGAGCGAGATCAGGTGCTGTCACGGTGCCGGCGGGCTTCGATGTCGCGCAACACCTCCGGGTCCCATTGGCTGGCATTCCAGTCGGCGCTGGTCGGAGTGGGCGACAGCGGCCACGCCGGGTCCTGCCGGGCGACCGGCGAGTGGTGCCCCGCGATGACCCGGTCGACCTGGGCGATCAGCCGCAGAACCCGCGTCCGGCTGTGCAGCACGCCGCCGATCAGCGCGGCCGCTCCGAGGGTGCGCAGGGCCGCCTGACCGAACAGGACGGCCGGGACGGTCCGGTCGGTGGCCAAACAGGACATCGCGGTGCTCAAGACCAGGCAGGAGGAGAAGACGCGCAGGCCCCAGTGGCGGCTGTAGGAGCGGCCCGGGGAGCCGTTCGCTTCGGCGATCCGACGAGTGGCGCGGCCCCAGATCAGCCCGCTGACGGCCAGGCCGATGATGGCGACGACAAGGATCAGGCTGGCCAGGACGAACCCGATCGCGGCGTCGGTGCTGGCCGAGGACAACCGCAGCGGCCGGGCAGGGTCGCTCGATGCGCTGCCGAAGATGGCTGCGGCGATCGCGGCTAGCGCGTAGAGGATGGCGAACCCGGCCACGAACCAGGTCGCGACGTCCCAACCTGCCGCCCTGGGCGCGGGCGGAGGTGCCGATGACCGACACGTATGACCTTGGCCGGGGCTTTCAAGTTCGGTCCCGCATGTCGTGCAGCGCACAGTGTTCTGCTCAGCAGCGCAACCAAGCCTCTGCCAGCCAGGATGAGCTCGATATTTCACGTCATCACGCGCAGGATGACCGGCCCGTCGGGTGCGGCGGCTTGAGGATCATGCCGGGTCGGGACCGGTCCGGCGACCCCGATACCCACCGGACGAGGCCGGCCGAGCCTCCTGTTGCTTTACTATGGCACTAGGAAAGCAGTTAAGGAGCGACCGTGTTCGTCTTCCGGCTCGACACCCACTCCGGTGTGCCGCCGTACCTGCAACTCGTCCAGCAGGTCCGCCAGGCGGTGCTGCTGGGCTTCCTCCAACCCGGTGACCGACTCCCGCTCATCCGCGAGGTGGTCGAGGACCTGGCGATCAATCCGAACACGGTCGCCAAGGCCTACCGGCAGATGGAGCAGGAGGACCTGGTCACCGGCCGGCCCGGCCAGGGCACGTTCGTCAACGAGCAGCAGTCGGCGGTGATGTCGGCATCGACGTACACCTCGCTGCACCGCAGCCTGGCGACCTGGCTGCGCCGCGCCTACGCGGCCGGCCTCGACGAGCAGGCGGTCAACGCGCTCTTTACTTCCGTCCACCGGCAGACGAGGAATGAGGACGTGGCGTGACAGCGGTCGATTTGGCGCTGCGCACCGATGGTGTGGGCAAGCGGTACCGGAAGGGCTGGGCGCTGCGCGACTGCACACTGGCCCTGCCGGCGGGCGGCGTGATCGCGCTGGTCGGGCCGAACGGCGCGGGCAAGACCACGCTGCTGCGCATGGCCGTCGGATTGCTGGCGCCGAGCACCGGCACGGTGGAGGTCCTCGGCCACGACGTCACCGCCAGCACCCCGCAGACTCTGTCCCGGGTCGGGTTCCTGGCCCAGGACCACCCGCTGTACAGGCGCTTCACCGTCGCCGAGATGCTCCGCTTCGGCCGGGCCTGCAACCTGCGGTTCGACCAGGGGCTGGCCGAGCGCCGACTGGCGAAGCTGGGCATCCCGCTCGACCGCAGGGCCGGTACGCTCTCCGGCGGGCAGCAGGCCCAGGTGGCTCTGGCTCTGGCGCTGGCGAAACGGCCGGACCTGCTCGTCCTCGACGAGCCGGTGGCCAGCCTCGACCCGCTGGCCCGGCACGAGTTCCTACAGATCCTCATGGGCGCGGTGGCCGACGGCGGAGTGACCGTCCTGTTCTCCTCCCACGTCCTGCACGAGCTGGAGCGCGTCTGCGACCACCTGGTCGTGCTCAACCAGGGCCGGGTCACGCTCACCGGCGACATCGACACCCTCCTCGCCGAGCACCGACTGCTCGTCGGCCCGCGCACGGCCACCGACCTCGACCGGGCCGGCACCGTCGTGGAGGCCGTCCACAGCGACCGGCACACAACCTTGCTGGTACGCGACGGCGCGCTCCCGGCCGCGCCCGGGTGGCAGACCCAGCCGGTCGCGCTGGAGGACCTGGTGCTGGCGTACCTGCGCCGGCCGCCCGAGCCGAGCGCCGCGGTCACGTCGGGGGTGGCGGCATGACGTGGTTGATCTGGCGCCAGCACCGGACCGAGGTCTTCGTCCTGGGTCTGCTCGTCGGCCTGTTCGGCATCGCCCTGCTCGTGCTCGGGACGCAGGCCCACGACCTGTTCCCGGGCGGTCCCGCCCGGTGTGCGGGAGAGGCCGGTGTCAACGAGGGCTGCACGGCCTCCTTCCGCCGGCTCGACGAGGAGTACGGGTACGTCGAGAACCTCCTGGCGGCCTTCTATCTGATCCCCGTCGTCATCGGTGCGTTCCTCGGTGCGCCACTGCTCGCCCGCGAACTGGAGGACGGCACCTGGCAGCTCGCCTGGACACAGGCCGTGCCGCGCATGCGTTGGCTGGCGGCCAAGCTCGCGGCACTGGCCGGCGTCACCGTCGCGCTCACCGGGGTCTTCACCGCCGTGCTCACCTGGTTCCGTCAGCCATTCGACGCCTGGGAAGGGCGGTTCCAGTACGACGCCTTCGACCTGGAAGGACTTGTCCCGCTGGCGTACGCGCTGTTCGCGTTCGCCGTCGCCACCGCCGCCGGGGCGATCCTGCGGCGCAGTCTGCCCGCGTTCGGCGTCGCGTTCGGGGCGTTCCTCGCCGCCCGGATGGCGGTGGCGCTGTTGGCCCGTCCCGCGTACGCCACCCCGCTCACCACCATGGCACCGGTCCCCGTCGGCGGCGCGGAGGACCAGGCGGGGCACCGACCCGTGCCCAGCTTCGCCGGCTGGATGATCGAACGCGGCTACGCAGACGCCACCGGGCGGAGGCTGAGCTCGACCGAGTACCTCGAACTGGAGGACGCCGCCAACCGGGCCGGCACCAACCTCAACCAGTTCCTGCACGCGCGCGGCATCCAGCAGTTCGGCGTCTACCATCCGGCCGAGCGGTTCTGGACGTTCCAGCTGGTCGAGGCGGCCCTGTTCGCCGCCGTCGCGATGGTCCTGATCGGTGTGGTGGTGTGGCGGGTACGCCGCCGTGTGCTCTAGCGCCCTGCCCGCAAACGTCTCATCCTCGCGCGAGGATGCCCGATGCATGGATATCAGCAGTTGGTCCAGCGCGCCGGGCGCAGTCGGGAGCCGTTGACGGAGCCTACGACGAGGCCGTTGTCGGCGATTCCCCAGCCGAAGGGGTCTTGGACACCGGGGATGACGCCGCCCAGTGGGACGATCCGGTCGCCGTGGGCGACGGCCCGGTCACCGAGCACCGCGCCCTGACTGTTGACGTCCAGAGTTGACACCAACGCCGGGGGCACGGCGGTCGCCACGCCAGTCCGTAGGTCCCAGCGCACCGGGGCCCTGTCCTCTTCCCCGGGGCCGGTACCGATGCTACCGACCGCCCAGGTCCCCCGAGCCGCGACGATCCCCGCCCACCGGGCGCCGGGGACGGTGAGTCGATCAGTCGTTCCGTCGGGATGGCGTACCCAGCCGAAGCCGCCAGCGCCGCCGATGATGGTGCCGTCGTCGAGGATCTCCGTCGCGCCGGCGTCGTACGGGGCGTCGATCACCTCGACGGTGCCCGGTCGGTCGACCGGCCAGAGCAGCGGCAGAGATGTCTCGGTCTCCTCAACGGAGGCACGTCCGACGATGTCGCCGCGCGAGTTGATCCCAGAGGTGAAGACGTTGGAGGCCCCCGGCAGGACGGGCAGCCACTCCAGCCGCCCGTCGCGGTAGCGCCAGGGGCGGTAGATGTGGTCGACGACGGCGTTGCCAACGGCGACGCCGTTGCGATTGATGCCCTCGACCTCCTCCACCACTGCTGTCTCGACGATGGTGAGGCGCGGCTGGTTCCACGCCCCGGGGCGCGCTCCGGCCCAGAGCAGCAGCCGCGGCCGCCACCCGTCGTCATCGACCCCGTAACCGATACCGGCGATGAACTTGCCGGTCGGGTCGACGGCCGTAGCTCGACCATGCATGTCCGTCGGATAGGGCAGGGTTTGTAGCGCACAGGTCGAGACGCTCTGGTGCGTCGACTCGGCCGTGGCGACGCCGGGCAGGCCCAGCGTCGCGATGAGGGTGCCTGCGGTCAGACTGGCCAATAAACGGTTGCCAACAAATCGCATCATCTCTACTCCCATTGATGGTTGGCGGTGATGTGATTACCAAAGCACGTCGACGTCAGCACCGGAAGTGCGCCGAATCGGGTGCAGCCGCGGGTCCATGTCGGCCGGTGCTGGTGTTGACCCGCAATCTCGGTGGCGCAGGCGAGTCCCGATCCGTGACGATCAAGCCGTGTCCGTACCCGCCCGTCAGATTCGCGCCCGCCACTCGACCGACACCATCACCGTCTACCAGGCATACCCTCCGCAGGTTGCGCTGCCAGCGGTGGAGGCCGGCCGTTTCGTGGCCCCCTTCAAGCGGGACCGAATGACGTGGATCAAGCCCTCATTCCTGTGGATGATGTACCGCTGCGGCTGGGCCACCAAGCCCGGGCAGGAGCACGTGCTGTCCATCGACATCACGCGGGAGGGATTCGAGTGGGCGCTGGCACGAGCCAGCCTGAGCCACTACGACCGCGACCTGCACGGCGACAGGGCTTCCTGGACCCGGCAACTGAAGACCAGCCCCGTACGAGTGCAGTGGGATCCAGAACGATCACTGCACCTGAAGGCGCTGCCGTACCGGTCGCTGCAGGTCGGATTGTCGGGCGAGGCGGTCGATCGATACGTTGACGACTGGATTGTGGCCGTCACGGACATCACCCCCACCGTTCATCGGATCCGGGACCTTCTGCGCAGCGGACACGAGCACGCGGCGGCAGCTCACCTGCCTGTCGAACATCCCTATCAACTGCGGGCCCAGATCACCGCCAGACTTGACGCCAGCCCGGACATCACCGCCGACGACGCGGCCAAGCAACAGCAGGCTCCCCGATCGACGTACATTGTCGCCGGATCTTCCGGCTCGTACCCCCCGGACGCCCTTCATGCCCTGAGCCGGCCCGACGCCCGCCACCGGTGACGCCCGTATGAGTCTGGTATCGGCGTTCGTGCCGATCTGGGCCCTCACCGCAGTCGGTTACGCGGCCTGTCGTTGCGGCCTGCTGGGCGAGGCGGTGGCGTCGGTGCTCGGCCGGTTCGTATTCCATCTCGCGATGCCGTCCGCCCTGTTCCTGACCCTGTCCCGAATGCCGCTGTCCGGGTTCGCCGGCCGCTCGCTGCTCGCCTTCGGGGTGAGCACAGCCGCAGTCGTCGGTTTCGGCTGGGTCGCCGCGAGCTGGCTGTTCGGTCGCACTCCCGGAGAACGGCCGATCTGGGGCATGGCCGCCGGGTACGTGAACTCCGCGAACCTCGGCATCCCGATCGCAACGCAGGTCCTCGGCAACGTGTCCTTCCTGGCGGAGGTGGTGCTGCTACAGGTGCTGGTGGTGAGTCCCGTGATTCTGATCGCCCTGGACCGGCACAGTGACCCGACCGGGCGGGTACGGGTCCGCCGTATCGCCTCCCTGCCGGTACGCAACCCAGTGATCCTGGCGTCGCTGCTCGGTGTCGCGTTCTCGGCTGCCGAGTTGCACCTGCCGTCGGCGGCCGACGCGTCGCTCACCCTGCTGGCGGGCGCCGCCGTCCCGACTGCTCTCGTCGCGCTCGGCGCGTCACTGCACCGCACGGTGCCGTCAACGGCAGAGCCGACCGCGCCGGTCGAGCTGGCCGTGATCACCGCGCTGAAGCTCGTCGCACAGCCGGTCATCGCGTACGCGGCCGGCCTGGCCTTGCACCTGTCCGCGCCGCAGTTGCTCGCCGTGGTGGTGTGCGCGGGCCTGCCGACAGCGGAGAACACGTTCATCTTCGGCCAGGAGTACGGCGTCGGCGAGGCGGTGGCCAATCGGGCGGTGGTGGTCACCACGACACTGTCGCTGGCCACTCTGGCCGCGGCGGCCGCGCTACTCGAGTGAGTACTGCATCGCGACTGGGCGTAGCGCGGTCGACCGCAGATCCGCGTACCGGAACCCTGAGCTTGCGATGCCGTCGGCCACGACCTGCGGGAAGGAGCGACACCGCTCCGGCGGGGAGTACATGTGCTCAGGAATAGCTGGGTGTGCACCCTGGTGAATGTGTGGAAGGCGTCGTCCGCCAAGCTGCGTCAGAACCAGGTGCCCGGTCGCGTCAGTCGCCACAGACGCCCGCGCCAGCGCGCACGCCGCGGATGCAGGAAGGCCTCGATGTCCTCCAGCGCGGTGCCGGCAGTCCCCCTGACGTGAGGCCTGGCGCGTACGTGGCGGAGTGCGGGGACGACACGATCCTCATCGAGTTGACCGTAGACCCTCGCGAGGTGCCCGAGGCACGTGGCTGCAAGCGCCTGCACCTGACGGTCAGGGTGATCGAGCAGGGTCAGGTAGAGCTCCTGCAATTCCCTCCAGTCGCCGTCGCCGTACAGGGCGCATCCGACCATGGCATCCGTAGCCCCGGCGATGTCGTTGCGGTCGAGAGCCCGCCGCACATCGGCCGGCGTTGCCGGCGGAGGGTTGTGAAAGGTGCGGTGTACGTGGCTCATGGCTACATCTTTGATCATCGCGGCGGTGGCGGATATCCGCTCATCGACATAGCTGGGCCTGCCGCTGCGACAACGTTTGATTCGCTTTCCCGGGCAGGCAGTCTGCGCCGGGAAGCAGCGAGCCCTCGCCTGGCCCACCTATGGGCTGCCTTCGGGCCGGCCTGAGCCCATCGAATCCGCTGCACCATTCGGGATGGTCTTTTAGGCTGCATGGGCGGGCCGCCCGGTTCGACGCAGCATCGTGTGGCGCTGTTCGGACTGGTCGGGGCGTTCCCCTTGCGGCCTGGCTCTACCACCACGTCAGCCGGAGCGGGAACTGCCGCGACGTCCCGTGATGCCCTGATTTTCGCCGTCGGCGTCCGAGCCCGGCTATCGGTGAGGAGCAGCGGTGACCCAGACCGAACGGCATCGCCCGGAGATCGTCGTGGGACTGGTGGCAACTCCGCCCGACCAGCCGGCTCGGGTGGCCGCGAGGCTCGCTACGGAACTGGCCAGCGGACTCACCGAGCAGGTGAGCGCGGACGTGCGGTGGATCGTCCGGGAAGGCTGGGGAGAGGTGGCGCCGCGCCGCGACGGCGGCGCGGACGCGCTGCTCGACGATCTTGCCCGGCGGCGCACGGACGACCAGTGGGACGTCGCCATCTGCTTGACCGACCTGCCACTGCACGCCGAGCGGGTGCCCTTGGTCGCCCAGACCTCCGGTCGGCGCCAGGTCGGGATGATTTCCCTGCCCGCGCTGGGACTCCACCAGCTGCGCTCGGTCCGCGCAGCCGTCCCGGATCTGGTGGGCCGGCTGCTGGCAGAGGCCCCCGGCCGGGTGCCACTGGCCGACCGGGCACCAGCCGGGACGACACGGCATATTCCCGCAGTCCATCGCGTGAGCGGCGAAGCCGACGACGGTGAGCGGCGTTACCTGGCATCAGGGCTGATCGGCCGGGCGCGCCTGTTGACCGGCATGGTCCGCGCCAATCGCCCGGGACGCGCCCTGCTGGGCCTGTCCAAACTCCTGGTCGGCGCGTTCGGCACGGCTGCGTTCGCGCTCACCACGGACACCATCTGGCAGATGGGCGATGCCCTCGGCGGACTCCGGCTCACCGTGATCATGCTGCTCGGGCTGAGTGCGTTGGTGGCCTGGTTGATCGTTGCGCACGACCTGTGGGAGAAGCCGAGCCGCGAAACCCCGGCTGAGCTTGCACGGCTGTTCAACCTGGGTACGATCCTCACTCTCACTCTGGCGACGGCGGTGTCCTACGTGGTGCTGTTCGTGGGAACGGTGCTCGTCGGAGCGCTACTGATCGACACATCAGTGCTCGAACAGGTACTGCAGCGCCCGGCGAATGCCAGCGATTATCTGACGCTCGCCTGGATCACCAGCTCACTGGCCACCGTCGGCGGCGCGATCGGCTCAGGGCTGGAAAACGAGGAGACGGTCCGGTCGGCCGCCTACGGCTACCACCCTCAACCCGGCAGCTGGCGGGACGAGAAAGGCCACGGACAGTCTCGTAACGGGAGGTGAGTGGGCGCACGCACTCGTGCGTCGCGATCGGACCGGCAGGCACTCGGCAGGACGTCGCCGCAGCGGTTTGGGCCGCCGCAGGCAGCCCTACAACATCTCCAGCGGTTGCGGGCCGGTAGGAGGCGGGAATGCTTTGTCGAGTGACGTGAGGTCATCGTCGGTCAGATTCAGGTCGCGTGCTTCCGCGTTCTCCCGGGTGTGTTCCGAGTTGGACGATCGGGGAATGGCCGCGACCGCTTCCTGCCTCAGCACCCAGGCCAGCGCGACCTGGGCGGGCGTCGCCTCATGCCGCGCGGCGACCTCCGCGACCTGTTCGTGGCCAAGCAGTCTGCCCTGCTCGATCGGGGAGTACGCCATCACTGGGATCCGGTGTTCACGTAGCCAGGGCAGCAGGTCGTACTCGGGGCCGCGGCGGGTGAGGTTGTACAGGATCTGGTTGGTGGCGCAGCCGTTTCCGCCCGCGTCGAGTAGCTCGGTCATGTCGGAAAGGTCGAAGTTGCTCACGCCCCACTGCCCGATGTCGCCGGCGTCGACGAGTTCGGCGAATGCTTCGATCGTCTCCGCCAGTGGATGTGTGCCGCGCCAGTGCAGCAGATAGAGGTCGATGTGGTCGACGCCGAGTCGTTGCAGGCTGCGGCGGCAGGCCTGCACGGCTCCCTGCCGGCTGGCGTTGGACGGCAGCACCTTGTCGACCAGGAACACATCGCCGCGTCGTCCGACAATAGCCTCGCCGACAAGTTCCTCGGACGCGCCATCGCCGTACATCTCCGCGGTGTCGATCAAGGTCATACCCAGGTCCAGGCCAGTGTGCAGGGCGGCTATCTCGTCCCGTCGCCGCGCGGGGCGCTCCCCCAGGTACCACGTGCCCTGGCCGAGCACGGGCATGGTCTGACCGGAGGGCAGTTCGATGGGAGCGGTAGGGAGGGTCATGTCGGCCTTTCTGGGCCTCGGCACCGGTGGTTGTGTGCGTTACCCGCTCCGACAGCAAGCACTCTCGTAGGGTGCGCAGACCTGCCTGATCGGCGAGCGGATCGACCCGTCCGCCCTTGAGCGGCGCTCGGTGAGCTGTTTCCCGGTTCTGCCACCGGGAAGACGACCGCGAACGAACGATGCGCCGCCGACGGGGCGGCGCCGCGAAGGAGAGGCCGCCCAAGATGGCGCAGAGCCAGCAGCCACTGACCGGCAAACGAATCGCCTGCCTCGCCGCCGACGGGGTGGAGGACGTGGAGTACACCCAGTCCCGAGCCGCAGCGGAGCAGGCGGGCGCCGAGGTCCACCTGATCTCCTTGAACTCCGGCGAGATCCAGTCGATGAACCAGGACATCGACCCGGCCAACCGCTTTCGGGTGGACCGGACCGTGAACGATGCCAATGCGGCCGACTACGACGCCCTGCTGCTGCCGGGCGGGACTGTCAACCCCGACCGGCTCCGGATGAACCCGCAGGCGATGGACTTCGTCCGGGCGTTCTTCCAGCAACAGAAGCCGGTGGCGGCGATCTGCCACGGCCCTTGGTCGTTGGTCGAGACCGGCATGGTCAAGGGCCGAACCCTCACCTCATTCCCGAGCCTGCGTACCGACATCCGTAACGCGGGCGGCAACTGGGTTGACCAACAGGTACAGGTCGACAACGGCCTGGTCACCAGCCGCAACCCCAGCGACCTTCCGGCCTTCTGCGCCAAGATGGTCGAGGTGTTCGCCCAGGGCGAGAACGTTCGTCAGATGGCGTCGGCCTGACACGGTGGGGTTCAGGTTCCGGTGGATCAGCCCGGGCCTGAGCGGCTGCCGCTGGCGGTCGCGGCCCGGACCCCGTGCTGAGCAGCGGGACAGGGATCACCTCCATGACGCGACCGATGCACGGATTGAGGTGGTTTTCGAGGGGTATGCGGGCTCTACAGGTCGCGTCCCCGGACTTCCGTGGGCCGCAATGGCTCGGCCGGGAAGCGACCGGATACGGAGGGCCACCCGTGACTCAACTAGCAACCCGAGAGGCAGCGCAGGCCAGGCAGGACGACGTGCGACGGCGAGGACGCCGGCTGGGCTGGATGAATTCTCGGTCTGGGCGTGGCACAGCTCGCGGCACCGGACACGGTGCGCCGGATCAGCGGGGTGGACGACTCGTCGACCTCCCGGGCGGTGGTGCCGCTTGTCGGGGCGCGGGAGTTGGTCCATGCGGCCGGGCTCCTGACGAGCCGTCGCAAGGGCATCTGGGTGTGGACCCGAGTGCTGGGCGATGCGATGGACCTGGCCTCTCTCGGGGTGGCCATGCCCCACCGTGGCGGGCACCGCCGGCGTCGCCTCGTCGGTGTCACCAGCGCCATCGTCGGAATCACGGTGGTGGACCTGCTGACCGCCGTGCAGGCCACCCGCGTCAAGAGGATCGGTTCGGCGCCGGCGATACGAGGTTCACGCGGAGGAGGATCCATGGAGCTGACAGCCACGACGACAATCCGCAAATCCCCACCCACCGTGTACGCGTTCTGGCGTGACCTGGACAACCTCCCGACGTTCATGGCACATCTCGAGACGATCCGTGCCACCGGCGACCGCACGAGCCACTGGTCCGCGAGCGCTCCCTTCGGCAGGAACGTCGAGTGGGACGCGGAGATCACCGACGAGGCGCCCGGGGAGAAGATCGCGTGGCGGTCCACCGGTAACGCCGACGTGCCGAACGCCGGCACGGTCCGCTTCGTGCCCGCTCCGGATGGTGCCAGCACCGAGGTGCACGTCGTCATGTCCTACGACCTCCCGGGCGGCGCGGTCGGCAAGGCGGTCGCCAGGTACTTCGGTGAGGAACCGCACCAGCAGCTCGACGACGACCTGCGCCGGCTCAAGCAGGTGCTGGAGACCGGGCAGGTGGTCCGATCCGAGGGCGCCCCGTGGGGCAAGCGGGCCCGCAAGGAGTTCCCGCAGCGTCCGGCGCAGCCGCTGTCGGACTCCGAGCTGGCCAAGGGGGCAGGCGCGTGAGGGCGAACACCTGGGCGGGCCGCAACAAGGTCAAGGTCCGTGACGTGCCGGACCCGAAGATCCTGAACGATCGCGATGCCGTCGTACGCATCACCTCTACCGCGATCTGCGGCTCGGACCTGCACCTCCTCGACGGGTACGTGCCCACCATGCAGGACGGCGACGTCATGGGCCACGAGTTCATGGGCGAGGTAATCGAGGTCGGCCGGGGCGTCGACCCGGGTCGGCTACGCGTCGGGGACCGGGTCGTCGTGCCGTTCCCGATCGCATGCGGCGCGTGCGGCGCCTGCGCCGCAGAGCTCTACTCCTGCTGCGAGAACTCCAACCCGAACGCCGGAATCGCCGAGAAGATGTTCGGCCATCCGGTCGCCGGGATCTTCGGCTATTCGCATCTGACCGGTGGCTTCGCCGGCGGTCAGGCGCAGTACGCGAGGGTTCCGTTCGCCGACGTCGGTCCCCTGAAGATCGAGGCCGACCTCACCGACGAGCAGGTGCTGTTCCTCTCCGACATCCTGCCCACCGGCTACATGGGCGCCGAGATGTGCGACATCCAGCCCACCGACGTGGTTGCGGTGTGGGGCGCTGGCCCGGTCGGGCAGTTCGCGATGGACAGCGCCCGGGCACTCGGCGCCGCGAAGGTCATCGCCATCGACAAAGAGCCGTACCGGCTGCAGATGGCCGAACGTGCGGGCCACACGACGGTGAACTTCGAGAACGTGGACGTGCGGTCCCGACTGCTGGAACTGACCGGTGGGCGGGGGCCGGACAAGTGCATCGACGCGGTCGGCATGGAATCCACCCACGGTGCCGCGCACGTGCACGCGTACGACCGGATCAAGCAGGCAGTCCGCTCGGAGACCGAGCGGCCGCACGCGCTACGCCAGGCGATCCTGTCCTGCCGCAGCGGCGGCATCGTGTCGGTCATCGGCGTGTACGGCGGCTTCCTCGACAAGTTCCCCGCCGGGGCGTGGATGAACCGGGCGCTGACCCTGCGTACCGGTCAATGCCACGTGCAGCGCTACATGAAACCGCTGCTCCAGCGCATTGAACGGGGGGAAATCGACCCGACCCGGGTCATCACCCACACCCTGCCGCTCGACCAGGCGGAGCGCGGCTTTGAGATCTTCAAAAACAAGCAGGACAACTGCGAGAAGGTCGTTCTCAAGCCCTGACGACCACCCGCATCCGGCCACCGCGACGCGCCCGGTGGCCGGATGCGTGTCCTGCGGCGTCCTTCAGGGCTGATACTGACTGCGGGTGCGGGGAAGCCACTGCGGATGATGGTCGCGCAGGTAGCAGACCAGTCCCTCGCGTAGGTCGCAGCGCAGGTCCCAGGCGCTGGCGCCGTCGGCGGCCGAGGCCTGCACCTGGATGACCACCGTCTGCGGTGTGGAGTCGACCATCTGGAGCACCCACTGGCCGCGATCCCAGAGCGGTGAGGACTCGACCAGCCGGCGCGCTTCCTGGCGCAGGTCATCCAGGTCGGCGGTGTGGTCGACGTGAATCTGGACCTTGCCGATCACGCGGGACTCGTTTCGGGTCCAGTTCTGAAACGGCCGCTCGGTGAAGTACGTCGTCGGCAGGATGAGCATCCGTTCATCCCAGAGCCGGATCACCACGTTGGTGAGCTTCACCTCCTCGACCCGGCCCCACTCACCGTCCACCACCAGAACGTCGCCGACATGCAGCCCGTCGGCGAAGGCGACCTGGACGCCGGCGAACGCGTTGCCCAGCGCGGTACGGGCGGACAGACCGATCAACGCCCCGACCACCCCCGCCGACGTCAACACGGAGACACCGAAGAGGCGTACCGGTCGAAAGGTGATCAGTATCAGGCCGATCGCGACGATCGTGACCACGGCGACGGTGAGCCGTCGCACGGGACGAATCTGCGTCCGAGCACGCCGGACCCGCCGACTGGCGACCGGGTCACCCGGCAGCCGGCTGAACGCGACCGCCTCGGCGACGTGCAACGCCCTGATCACCAACCAGGCCCCGGACAGAACCAGGGCCACCAGGACCGCGTGCCGCAGATGACGCTGCCAACCGACCGAATCCAGCGGCAGCGCGTAGTACAGCGCCCCGGTCAGCAGCACCGCTGCCGCCGGGCGCCGGCAGGAATGCCGCAACGGCTCCAGCAGCCACCGATAACGGCCACGGGCTACCCGACGAATCAGCAAGCCGGAGATCAAGTCCACGACCACCGCCGCCGCCAGCGCGGCTACTACGATCAACGCGGTACGCATCAGAGGCCGTTCACCGTAATCCCGATGCCAGGTTCCCCCGACTTCCTGCCCAGTCCAGGTGCCAGCGTCCCATCCTGCGCAGTGCTAGGCGGCAAACATCGGCGATTGCTGGTGTGCCGGAGCGGTGAGCTTGGCGGAGATCACGGCGACGCCGCACTGCTTTGCGGCGTTCAGAGGGCGGCGATCGAGGTGGGAGCTCGTTCTTGTCGAGCAAGTGCGCGCATCACGTTCAGGGAACCGTGTCGCCAGGCGGCGAGGCTGGTCAACAGATGGATCGTCGCTTCGGTCGCTGCCGCCGGCATCGAGGGCGTCGGCAAGCTGAGGCTGACGGCCAGATCGTCGACGTGCACGACCAGCTCCATGACACGGGTCAGGAGGAAGTCATCGACGCGCAGACCCCACTCGCCGAGGTCCACGATGCGGTCGAGAGGTTGTGCCGGCACGACGGCCCGCAGCTCGGTCAACGCGGCATCGACGGCGTCCGCCAGGCCCTCGGCGGTGATCGACGCGGCTGCCTGCTCGCTGCGACGCCGGATACCGATGTTGTCCACGCTGCCGACGCCTGAGGTCACCCAGGTGTTGCCAGTGAAATGCTCCAGCACCGAGATCGCCGACCTGCCTGGAGCAGCGCCCAGGAAGATCACCGTGTGAGTCACCTGGTAGGCGAGATGACGAGCCAGGCCCCCCATCGAGAAGTCAGGCAACGCGCTGGGCCGGGACCACCGCTCGGCCAGTACCGGTTCACGCAACAGAGCCGCGGCGGTGCCGGCCATGTCGAGGAAGGCAGATCGGATCATCTAATGCACGCTATGCCCTGCGGGCACCTGTCGTCATGGGTGCGCCTGCCCGCGAGGGGCAGTTCGTCGGCCGGGACGTCAGGACAGGTACGAGAGCCATAAGATCCGCCGACATGCTCCGCACCACGCCTCCGCGCCCCTTGGACATCACTGCGGTCTTTCCCGAACTGCGGGACCATTCCGTGACGACCACCCGTCTGCATCCCCGACCGGGCGCTCCGAGCGTCAGGGACAGCTCGGTCGGTGGACCCCTTCTGTGGCCGGCAGATGAGGTGTGGCCCGCCTGCGACGACGCCGGAGCGCACGAGCCATGGAACCTGACGACCCTGGCCGCCCTGCACCGCAGGAGGGAGATCCTCGCGACCGCAGAAGCCCGGGAGCCACTACCGGGTGGGGACTTCTTGACGGCGGATGAGCGGGCCGAGCTCGATTCGGCCGATGCTCTCGACCTGGACGACCTGATCGAGGATCCCATCCCGTTGGTTCCGGTCGCCCAGCTGTATCGACGAGACATCCCGGACTACGCCGGTCCGGACGGCACCGACCTGTTCCAGGTGCTGTGGTGCCCGGTGGACCACTCGGACCGGCACTACAGCCCTCGCGTCTTCCTCTACTGGCGCAACAGTTCCGCCGTCGGCCCGCTACTCGAAGCGCCTCCCGAGCCGCCGGTGATCAGCGACATGTACCTGCCAATCCCGTGCGTGGTGCACCCCGAGCAGGTCCGCGAATACCAGTACGCCGACCTACTTCCCAATGACCTGCGCGAGCGGCTCGACGAGTGGGATGACGACGATGAGAGCCGCCCGCACTATCAGAGCGACCTGTCGCTGGCGCCCGGGTGGAAGGTCGGCGGGTTCGCGAACTGGTCACTGACCGATCCGTACCCGATGGAGTGTGCTGCCTGCGGCACCACGATGACCCTGATCTTCACTGTGGATTCGGGCGACTGGAACGGCATGCATTGCAGCTGGCGCCCGTCCGAGGAGAACCCGAGCGCGTCCCCAGACATCGTTGGTGTGCAGATCGGCCGTGGCTACTCGCTGTACATCTTTCGCTGCCCCGATTCAGCCGATCATCCCCCGGCCACCGCTGTGCAGTGACCTGGCGAAGAGGTCTTCAGCGCTGGTCACCAGGCACCCGAACATGTCGCCGAGGACGACCCGCTGGTGTTCCGTGAGCGGGTTTACGAACACCGCAACATCGACCTCTGCGGCCCGGCACGCCTGCGCGATCTCGCGCGCCTTGCCCGGGCTGAGCAGTGTCCGCCGCGAGAACGGCACGTCCATCTTGGCCGCACCGCCTAGCGACACCCCCCGCCGCTGTACGTGCCGGCACACCACCCGTCCGCCATGGCCCTCCACGGAGGCCGCCAACGCGTCCAGCTCTGAGCCGAACTCCTTGTCCTTTGCCGAGAAGAGGCCCACGAGCGCCACGTCGGCCCCCGCCAGCACTGAGGTTGGTGACTCGCTCGGATGTCGCCGCACAAGGCAATGGTGTCAAACTCCGCTATTCGCGTCCGACCCAGGTCGCGACGCACGCCTCGTTACCCTCTGGGTCGGCCAGCACCCACCACATCGGCGCATGTGCGTCGGAAACGACGCGTCCGCCGGCGGCCAGAGCGGCAGCGATGCGATCCTCCGCTTGATCGTGCGGGACGGCGATGTCCACATGCATCCGATTGCGGTGCGGTCGCTCTGTCTCCATGGGTTGCAGCCCGAATCCGGGGCCTCGTCGCGCCGGATCGGCCAGGTAGTCGTCACCGATCTGCCGGTATCCAAGCAGTGCCTGCCAGAACGGCAGCACGTCCGAGTTGACCAGGGCATCGAGGGTGATGTTGACGAGCTGCACCGCACCGGGGTCGGCGGGGATGCCGAGCGCCCGGGCCGCGGCCGATATCCGTCGCGCCAGAGAGATGTCACGCCGGGACAGCGAGACGGTGACGCCAGCGTGGCGCAGGTCCAGGTTGAGGTGCTCCTGCTCGTCGCGACCAACCAGCCGGCCGATCTCATCGACGAACGCGATCCCCGCCGACAGCGAGCCGGTCCGGAGGTAGGCCGAGACCAGGTGGTAGAGACAACGCCAGTCTTCGACACCGTCAGCCGCGTGGAAACCACCAGCGGTGATCTGCACCGTCACGTTTGCGAACCTAACATCGGCCACGGCCGGAATGCCCACCGCGGCTGTCGAGAGCTTCTCGCATCCTTTACCGTCCCCACCTATGACCCACCCGTACCAGGTGCCCCCACCGCCGAAGCGGCGGACGTTGCGAACCGTGTTGATCGTCGTCGGCGTGGTCGTCGTGCTGTGCTGCGGTGGAGCCGGCGTCGGCGGCTTCTTCCTGTACAAGGGAGTCAAGGGGGCAACGGATCCCGCGCTGCAGGCCGTTGAGTCGTTCGTCAGCGACCTGGAGGAGAACGATGCCGACGCGGCGTACGGCCTGTTGTGCAGCGCCACGCGCGTCAGCTACACGAGAGAGGCGTTCGTCCAGGGCGTCGCCAAGCAGCCGAAGATCCGCGGCCACAAGGTCAACGGCGTCAAGGTGTCGAGTGTCAACGGCCGCACGTCCGCGACGGTGAACATGGCCCTGACGCTGGACAGCGGCTTCACCGACCGGCACATGTTCGCGTTGGTGAAGGAGGACGGCGCCTGGAAGGTGTGCGGCCAGCCGTACTGACCCTGTGGAGGAGACGTACGTTCCGCGGTGAAATCGGTTGTCGCACATCGTGGGGTCGCCGAGCATGGGCGAGGTGAGCCGAAGCCTGCGTACAGATCCCCGGTCGCGCCAGGCGCACCGTCGCGCTTACGGGGTGGAACGGGTACGGATCCACGTTCATGCAGCGCGACCGGGATTCGCGCATCCGGCAAGCGGGCGTGACGTTCGTGAGGTGCTGGAGGTCGTCGGGGCTTTCGCTTGGTACGGGCTACGCGTCATCGAGTTGCGGCAGACCGAGGACTTCGACCTCGGATCGGTTGTCCTTGGCAGGACCAGAGCACCGGGCGAGATCCTTCTCTACGAACAACCGGCACGCGAAGCGGCTCGGCTGCGGGACTTCATGCGTTTCGACGTACTGCTGCACGAGCTTGGCCATCATCTGCTCCAACACCGCGCTCGGAAGGTGGGCAACATCCAGCGGCGGTCGGACCATGAGCGATTCGCGGATGCCTTCGCTGCCCAGTGGAAGCCCGTTGTCCAGGCCGCACTCGACACCTCCCATCAGCGGGTGTTGGACGGCAGGTGACCTTGCCAGCCTGACAACGCATCAACCGCACCGCCTTTTTCGTGAAAGGTCGTCAGGTACCAGACAGCGATCACGAGTGTCTCGCTCTACCGTTGACGTTTCGCGGCTCAGTCGGTCCAACGGGGAGGACATTATGAGCGGGCGGCGGCAGGCCCTTCTGTGCGGCGTCTCGGTGGCCTTGTTAGCGCTCACCGGTTGTACCGGCGGAGGCAAGAAGGTCGAGGTCGGCACCAAGGACGCTTTCACAGCGGCCATAGAAGCGATGCGGCAGGCACCCGCGCTGCAGTACACGTCGGATCTGGGGGGCGCGGCGGTCACCACGCGCGCCACCAGTGCCGGCCAGTCTCTGAGCACGATGGCACTCGGTAGCATCGATGTGCAGAGTTTGAGCATCGGCGGCAAGGTCTATGTCCGCTTCCCGGACGGCTTCGCGGTCCCTGGCACCACCGGCACGCAGTCGAGTTCGTTGACCGGTAAGTGGCTCACCGGAGGGGCCGCAACCGGTCCCGCCGCCCAGCAGCCTCTCACGCCCCGCACCCTCGCTGACGCCGTCGACGAACGCCTCCGCGCCGAGGGCACCACTTTTCCGCGTTCAACTGAGACAACGCCGGCGGAGGGGGTGACGACCTGGAAGGCCACCACCCCTCAGGCCGAAATCTTCGTGAGCACACAGCGTCCGTATCGGCTGGTGCAGATCGTGTCGAAGGAGGGAGGTGCGTCACTTCCGTCCCTGCCGAGCCTGCCGGCCTTGCCGACCAGGGGCGCTGACCCCTCAGCGCCTGATCTGCCGAGTCTGCCGTCGCCGCCGAGCCTGCCGACACTGCCCGGCATGCCGACGCTGCAGGGCGCCGCGCACACCTCCATTGTTGGGGCCGGCAGTGGTGGTTCGCGACAGGTCAGCTGGCGGCGGATGGCCCCTGCCGCACCGACGTTGCCCGGACGGATCCGCGTGGCCGACATGGGGCAAGCCGAGGTGGATGCCCTGTTCCGCGACCTGACCGGAAAAGCCAAGGAGCTGGAGAGTTCGTTCGACCTGTCCTACCAGTTCACGGCCAAGGGCAACGCCCGCTTCACCGGATGCGGTCCCGGCGCCTGCCGGATAACCGTCACCATCAGCAGCCGCTTCGTGGGCAAGGACCTGCAGACGCCCAAGTCCGCCAGCGCCACCATGACCGTCACGATGACCGGTGATGGCAGACCAGTCGGCGGCTGCGCCACCACAGGCACCCTGCCGGTCAACGCCACTGGCCAACTCAGCTGCACCAACGTGTCCCCCACCTGGACCAGTTGGTACCTGCGGGCCCGTACTCAGCGCGGCGCGCACGTCTACGCGGCGCAGGCCCAGGTGCTGGCGCGGGCGGTGACACGCGTGCAGGTCCAGCGGATCCTCGACGAGCTGCAGGAGTGGCTCGACGACGCCCGCACCCGCCTGCAGCCGACGCCCACGGCCGCGCCGAGCGCCAGCGCATCGCCCGCACCCGCCACCGTCTCCCCTTCGCCCAGCAGAAGCACATGCGTGAGTTCCCGTCCGCCGGGCGCGCAGGGCAGCGGCGGCGGGTGGATCGTGAACACCACCCAACCGGTGGCCAACCGCAACAAGACCACCACTCCCCCAGGCGGTCCCGGTGCTCGGGCAAGCCAGGCGACCGCCTGCATCACCAGGCCCGCCGCGAAGGGAACCGCCGCTCAGGGAGACATCACCGGCTGGCAGGACGCGCAATCGTTCGCCGCCAGAAACGGCGGCGGCAGTCTCGCCCGGTGCCACCTCGTCGCCAACGTCCTCGGAGGCAAGGGCATCGCGGCCAACCTGGTCCCCTGCTGGCAGGTGGGCATGAACACCGGCACGCCCAGCATGCGCACGTACGAGCAGACCGCCCAGACAGCGGTGGGGCGGTTGAACGCCGGCGAGGCGGTGTACTACGAGGTGACGGCGCAGTACCGCGACGCCACCAGCACCATCCCGACGTCGGTCACCATGAGCGCTACCGTCCAGAAGGCCGACGGCACGACGCAGCCCCTGTTCAGCGGCAGTATGGTGCCCAACAATCGGACGGTCAACGGAGCGGTGGTCAACCTTGGAAACTGACGGTCCCGGGTCATCGACAGCCGGCGCCCCCCGCAGCACCCCGCCACGTCCGGCGGACATCGCGGCGGTGTTCCCGCAACTGGCGCCGCTGGCACGCACGACGACACGCCTGCACCCACGTCCCGGCTCACCGTCTGTTCGCGAAAGTTCGGTCGGCGGGCCGCTGCTGTGGCCGGTCACCGAGGCATGGCCGATCTGCCATGGTCCGCACCAACCGGACGGCCGACCTGCGACGACGGTGCAGGACGTGAGACTGCTGCGGCAGCTCATCACGGCTGCGAACAACCGTCCTGCCGGTGACATGCTGTTCACACCGCAGGAGCAGGAGGTCGTGGATCGTATTGATCGTGGCCGCCCCTGGCCCGACGAGCCGGTGGCGTTGCTGCCCGTCGCCCAGCTCTATCGTCGCGACGTGCCCCATCTCCGTGTGCCCGAGCAGGCGGACATGGTGCAGGTGCTGTGGTGCCCGTTCGACCACCCCGAGCAGCAGATACCCAGGACGGCGCTGTTCTGGCGCTCCTCGACCCAACTCACGGACGTGGTCGTCACTCCCCCGCAACCCGTCGCGGTCCAACATGAGGGTTACGTGCCGCAACCGTGCCTCGTCCATCCCGAGCAGGTGACGGAGTATCCCGCGCCGCTGGAGCTGAAGCAGGGTCTGCGCGAGCAGGTGGAGCAGTGGAGTGCTCGGCAGAAAGCCGACGCTGCCCCGGGAAGCGCGTACGACCAGGCAGAGTCGGCGTTCTACCAGTACGAATTGTCCGTCGCACCGGGCTGGAAGGTCGGCGGCTGGGCGCCCTGGAGCTTCATCGACCCTCAGGCGCTGCCCTGCCAGAGCTGCGGAACACCGCTCGAACCACTGCTGACGATCGCCTCGAGCGAGTGGGACGACAGCAACCACAGCTGGATCCCCTACGAGGACAGAGACGCCGCCATGCGGAACGCCCACCCGGACCCGGCGCGGCCGAGCCTGGTGTCCATCGCCGGGTTCAACCTGCAGCTCTACGTCTGTCCGGTGTCGCCGGAGCATCCACACGCCGAGTTGCTGCAGTAGCGCGGCCGGACGGAGCGCTGCGTCATCATGGCGCCTTGACAGGGGTAGAGGCGTCATTTTGGGGTGGGCCGGTCGACGGCAGGATCATGCCGGTGGGAAGTTTGCGCAACCGTCGCGGTTCAGGATGACCAGAGCCGTGTTCGACGGCGGTCAGCGCATACTTCGGGGCCAGCCGAGTGCGGTAGGAGCCGGACGCTGCTATGCGACACCGGGGGTGGGGACACCGGTCCGAACCGCCTCGATAAAGCTATCGGGTGGCAGGTAGCGATGCTCTTCGACATAGTGGCCGATCAGCGCCGGTGCGGCGAAGTTCGTTCCGCCCACTCCGGTGAGCCAGATCTCGCCGTTCCCGCGTGCGACATCGGACGTTTCGGGGAGCCGAGTGTCGACCCCGGTCACGTGCGGCTCAACCGCAGCCGGGCAGAACTGGCAGTAGTGGTAGCCACGCATGAGCCGTACCGGTGTGGTGCCGAGGCTTACCAAGCGATCTCGCACGTCGCGGGGGCAGGCTCCGGTGGTGAAGGGCATGCTCGAATCCAGCCAACCAATGGCGAGGCCGTCCGGGGCGCCCGGGTGGTAGTCATAGGGCGCCAGGTCAGGGATGTACGTCACGCGTCGATCATCGCAGTCCGGCACGGACCTGGCGCGCTCCACGTATACATGCTCATCGACGGTTGAGGGCAGTCTCGTGGTAGCCGCCCTCCTGCCTGCCTGCCGGCCGGTACTTGACGTTGCCACAGAGGCACGGGTGCTCACCGTGCTCAGCTCAGCTCGACCGTACCCAGGATTCGTGTGGGGACGACGGAACCGCTCACGGGTTCGTTGGAGACGCCGAAGCTGCCCGCCTCGGCAACCGGACCGACGACCATGGTCGACTCCCGGACGCCCTCTGCCAGTCGTCCCACCTTGCGGGGCTCGCTGCCCCGGATGAGCCACAGCTCGTAGATCCGCCCGGGGCCGGCCTCGGGCAGGTCCCGCAGCAGCACCACCCCACGGTCCCGGTCGCGCGAGACCACCACGGTCGCGGCGCCGCCGGGTTGCAGCGACCGCTCGAACACCCGGGCGTCCGGGGCATCCAGGACCGCGGCGATCTGCCGCGCCTGGTCACTGCTGGCCCGCTCGTCGCTGACCCGATCATTGGTCACGGCCCAGGTGGCCGCGCTCGCGCCGCCGGCCACGAGCACGACCGCCGCAGCGGCCGCGGTCAGGCGTCGCCACCTGCCTGCCTGCCCTCTGGCGCTGTCTCCTGCGGCAGCGGTACGCACCTGCGGGGTGCGCGCCACCTGCGTGAGGGTGCGCTCCCGTAGAGCCGGCGGCATGCCCTCGACGAGGGTGTCGTCGGCGAGCCGTGCGACGGTCTCCCGCAACTCGGCCACCTCCAGACGGCACGACTCGCAGTCCGCCAGGTGCCGCTCGAACGTCGCCCTCTCAAGCTCGTCGACCGCGTTCAGGGCGTACGCGCCGGCGAGGGTGTGGATGTCGGCGCTCATGCCCGTCCCTCCATGTCGATGCCCAGGCAGTCGCGCATCCGGATCAGTCCATCGCGCATCCGCGTCTTCACCGTCGGCAGCGGCGTGTTCAGCTTCTCGGCGACCTCACGGTAGGTGTGGCCGCCGTAGTAGGCCAGGGTCACCGCCTCCCGCTGCACCGGTGTCAGGCGGCCCAGACAGCGACGGACCTCTTCCCTCTCCAACCGGGCCGTGACGTCCTCGACGACCTCGTCGTAGGGAACGTGCGTCTCGGTCGCGGCGACGCGCCGGCTGCGGTCGGTGTGAGCCTGCTCGGAGCGCACCCGATCCACAGCCCGGCGATGCGCCATCGTCAGGATCCAGGCCGAGGCCGAGCCACGACCGGCCTCGAAGCGGCCAGCGGTACGCCACACCTCGACCATCACCTCCTGCGTCACCTCCTCGGCCTGCGCCGGGTCACGCAGGACCCGGCGGGCCAGCCCGAGGACCCGGCCGGCCACGGCGTCGTACAGCGCCGCGAACGCCGCCTCGTCACCCCGCGCCACCCGAGACAACAGCTCGTCGGGGCTCGGCGGCGTGACGGTGTCCGGCGGCACCGACCGCAATCGCCGCACGTGTTCCGGGTCACCGCTCATCCTCGGCATGTCCTCTCCTGTGCTGGCGGCCGTTCAGCCTGCCGCCGCATGCTCGAATGCTTGGCGACGTGCGCGTGAGCGAGGCGCGGGTAGACGATGACATTGTCGCGGCAGTGCACTCCACGTCTCCGTTCCGCGTGCATACGGCGTTGCTACTCGGGTGCGGTCGTGAGGGATTCGTGCCGTGGCGGTCGCTGGACTGGTGCCGGACGAGGTTTTTTCGACTATGTCGCTGACGGTCCGCCGGACGGCAGGCACCCGATCAGGTGATCGTGACGGTGGTGCTGTGCCAGCCGGTCGCGCCGTCGGGGAAGGGCGCGACCCGTTCGTCGGTCTGGGTCGCACCGGTGGCATCGGTGGCCCGTACACGCAACGTGTGGCTGCCGGGGGTGGCGTCCCAGCGGTAGGTCCACTGCCGCCACAGGTCCGGCGACGGACCGTCGGCGAGCAGTGCCCGCTGCCACGGCCCGTCGTCGACCTGCACCTCGACGGCGGTGATCCCCCGCCGTTGCGCCCAGGCGACCCCGGCGATCATGAGAGGTCCGGCGCGGCGTTGGGCGAAGGGTTGCGGGGTGTCGATGCGTGATGCGGTCTTGACGGGCGCGTCCGCGGCCCAGCCGCGCTGCACCCAGTAAGGGTCGAACGCGTCGAACGTGGTCAGCTTCATCGAGGTGAGCCATTTGCAGGCGCCCACATAGCCGTAGAGGCCGGGCACGAGCATGCGGACGGGGAAGCCGTGTTCCAGGGGCAGGGGTTCGCCGTTCATGGCCACGGCCAGCATCGCGTCGCGCCCGTCGAGGATCGCCTGGAGCGGAGTGCCGATGGTCATACCCTCCACCGAGCGGCTGACCAGCTGGTTCTGCCCGGCGTGGATGCCCGCCTCGCGCAGCAGCGGGGCGAGGGGGACGCCGATCCAGCGGGCGGTGCCGATGTAGGGGCCACCGACCTCGTTCGAGACACAGTTGAGGGTGATGTCACGCTCGACGAGGCCACGGGCGAGAAGATCCTCGAATTTCCAGGTACGAGGACGGTCGACCGCCCCGTCGAGGGTCAGTCGCCAGGTCTTCACGTCGACCTGCGGGACGGTGAGAGCCGTGTCGACCCGGTAGAAGTCCCGGTTGCGGGTGAGGAACACCGAGACTCCGTCGACGCCGGCGGAGACAGCCGCGGGTAGCGGCGGCGCGGGGCGCACGGGCGGCGGGATACGAACGGCGGCACGGGAACGGTCACCGAGCGCGCTGCCGCGACCGACAGCCTCGCCGATCGCGGCCGTGGAACCGGCGCTCAGCGTTGCCCCTGCCGCCGTGGCCAGGAACTGACGGCGGTTGAGCAGCCTCGGCCGGCTCGACGCGCCCACCCGGACCGTTCGGGCGGCGCGCACCACCACCAGCATCGCGGCCGACCCGACACCCGCACCTGCCAGCACCGGCAGGACGTCCGAGGGCGTCGCCCCCGGACGGGACAGAACGGCGGCCGCGCCGACGGCAGCGAACACGGCGAGGCCGGCCAGACCGTAGCGTCTTCGTCGAACCGCCGCCGCGCCGAGCAGAACCGCGGCCAGGGCCAGCAGCGCGTAGACGCCGACGAGGAGTGCGATCTTGTCGTGGGCGCCAAAGGTGCGGATGGCGAACGCCTTGACGGGCTGCGGTGCTTGGTCGATGGCGACACCGCCGACTGCCAGCACCGGATCGGCGACGGGGGCGAGCAGCGCCGCGAGGAGATGCGCCACGGCGAGGGTCACTCCGGCGGTCAGCACGCCGACGACGGGGCCGCGGAGGGCGGTCATGCTGAGGGACGGCCCCGACCGGCGGGCCGCCGGCCGGGGCTCGATGTCGGTCGACGCCATCAGCTCTTGGGCATCAGAACGGTGTCGACGATGTACACGGTGGCGTTGGCCGTCGAGACGTTCCCGCAGACGACCATCGAGGTGCCGTTGACGGTGAACGACGAGCCACTGCCGGTCACTTCCAGGTCGCCGCCCTGCAACGTCTTGTGGGTGCCCGCCAGGGTGTCCGGCGACAACTGGGTAGGCACCACGTGGTAGGTCAGCACCTTCTTCAGCATGGCGTCGTCGGCCAGGACCTTGTCCAGGTCCGCCTTCGGGATCTTGGCGAACGCGTCATTGGTCGGCGCGAATACCGTGACGCCCTGCGCGCCGTTGAGCGAGTCGACCAGGTTGGCCTTCTTCACGGCAGTCACGAGGGTCGACAGCAGCGGGTTGCCGGACGCGGCCGTTGCCACCGGCACCTTCGCCATCGCGTCGAAACTACCCGGGTTGGAGGGATCGGTCGGCACGGCGGCGCATCCCGAGCCGAACTGACCCGACATCATCGTCGACGGCGATGCCGATGCCATCGGCGCGCTGGCCGACGTGCTCGGCGCGCCGCTGGCACCGTCGTCGCTGTCGGTGCCGCCGCAGGCGGACAGGGCCAGCACTGCGATCACGCCAACCGAGGCAAAAAGGCGTCGCTTCATCCGAACTCCTCAAATGCTTGTACGTCACTGCTGTTGTCATGAGGCATTCGAGGCCGAGCCGGAGACGGATGGGCGCAAGGTGGAACGAATTCGGCGCGCTCGGTGGCTGCGGTGTCGGAGGCACACTGTGGGCCTCGCCGCTGGACAGGGGGCCTCGCTCTCGACGAAGGTGCGTGCCCCCGTCAGTCGTGCCGCAAATGTCTACCGACCGGCGCGCAGGTCACCAAGGACCTGCACAGCCTCGGCGCCGACCTGCGCCGGGCAGCCCCAGTAGTCGTAGATGCCACCGCGGTCGCTGTTGTGGCCGCAGATGACAAACACCCCCGTACCCAGCCGGTGTTTGAACTCGGTGGCCAGCCATCCGACGAACCCGCTGTTGTCCACGCCCGGCGGGAAGTGGAACGAGAAGACCGTGAAGCACTCGCCGTCGGTCGCGCCGCCGCTTGGCGCGAGCCAGGACCACCGGTCCTCGTCGCGCACGACGGCAAGCAGGTCGACCGTCAGGGCCGGTGGCTGAGTGAGCGGCGCCTCGTGAAACGACCACTCACCATCGAAGATGACCAGCTCCGCAGCCGCGATGACCTGCCGCAGCCGCAGCACGGTCTCGTCAGGGGACTCCTGGCTGATGCCGACCATGCGACGATCGTGCCCGATGATGCCGGCAGCCGCAGTCGCCCTCGACACACCGCTGCTGGCGAATCCTCCGGCGTCCTGCCCGCCCAGCGCCGCGAACGCGCCAGCGCTGCCCGATTCGAGGGCGTAGCCGCGGCGCGTGCGGCAACGTCTCGACCCGGGTTCCGTCGAGACGGGGCGTGCGACCCATCCACAGCAGGAGAGCGGACGGGCTCGTGAAATACACATCGAATGGCTGTCGTCGATGCGACGACCGGGCCATTGGCGGCGGCAGCGGAACGTGCTCAACTGTGCTGGTGGCCCGCCGCCCCGCGCCGGGCGCAGGACGGACCTCAGTGCATCGGTCGTACTACCGGGAGGTCAGGTGTCCCGTTCCCCGTACCGTCCTGACGTCGTACTCGTGCCCGCGTGGGTGGCGGAGCGTCCGGAAACGGTCGAGCGCCTCAACGAGCTGCTGGCCGAGGCTGGTCTCGGCCAGCCGTTGTCCCCGCCGGTTGCCCCCGCACCGCCCGCCGTCGAACTGGTGGAGCTGCCCGTTGCGGGCGACCCGGTGGCCGTGGCTCGGGCCATCCGCCGGCTGGCCAGCCGATCCGACGTCGACGTCGACGTGCCGGAGTGCCTCCCCGACTACGAGTGCGTTGCCGCCACGGTGGAGGACGACGCCCGACCGGAGAGCACTCTCTACCCGTACTTCCGGGCCAGCGGCTGCAAGAGCGGGCATGGCACCGTTGCGTGGCTTCCGGCACCCGACTACGTGATGCTGCCGAAGCCCCTACGGCGCCCGGCCAGCCAGTTACCGGGCGGACGGCCCGTGGTGGCGCTGCTCGACACCGGGGTACGGGAGCACGACTGGCTGGCGGAGACCGACGGCGAGCCGTACTGGGAGGAAGCGCAGGGATGGACGCCGCGGCGCACTCTTGCGGAGGTCGCCGGCCAGGAGAGCCGCGGCGAGGATGACGATCCGGACTTCGGTAGTCATTGGGGGCACGGCACCTTCCTCGCCGGACTGGTCCGCCTCGAGGCGCCCGACGCGCGGATCCTCTCGTTGCGGGTGATGAGCGACGCGGGCCGGGTCAGCGACCTCAACGCGGCACACGCGCTGAACTGGCTGGCGGACCGGGTCGGCGACGGTCACCGCGTCGACGTCGTGCTGACCGCGTTCGGCCGCCCACTGGTCGGCCAGGACGAAGAGATGGAGCCGGTCCGCAAGGCGCTCAAACGCCTGGCGGACCATCGGGTTCCGGTGGTCGCCTCGGCCGGGAACGACGGTACTGACAACCCCGTCTATCCGGCTGCCTTCGCGGTCGACCCGACGCTCACGGTCGTCAGCGTCGGAGCCTGCGCGACGCCGACCGCCCGGGCGCCGTACAGCAACCACGGGGTGTGGGTGCGCCAGTGGCACGAGGGCACCAACGCGGTGAGCATCATGCCGTTGTCCACGGCACCGCTCGTCGAGCTGGGCGCGTACGCCTACTGGACCGGCACCTCGTTCGCGGCGGCCCGGTACGCGGGCCGGCTCGCCCAGAGGCTGGTGCCGGCACCCGTGCGACTGTTGGACTGACGACATGCCCAACGTGCCGGTGGACCGGGCAGGCGCGTCACTCGACCGCGCGGCCCGCCTCGCCGAACGCCTCGAGCGGGCCAGGGCTGGCGACCGGGATGCCCTCGACGAGGTGGTCCGGGACCTCAACCCGCTGCTGTGGCACGTCGCCCGGGCACAGGGCCTCGACGCCGAGGAGGCGGCCGACGTCGTCCAGACGACCTGGCTGGAGCTGGTACGCGGACTGCACACCATCCGATCCCCGAGCGCGCTCACCGCGTGGCTGGTGACCACCACCCGCCGGGAGTCCTGGCGGGTACGGGGGCTCGCACAGCGGCAGACGCCGCATGACGCGGCGAGGCTGGAGTCCTCGCCCGACCCGGAGCCCGGCCCGGCCGACCTGCTGCTGTCCGAGGAACGTGACCGGGCGCTGTGGCGGCACGTGGCGCGGCTGCCGCAGCGGTGCCGGGCGCTGCTGCGAATCGTCGCGCACGTCGACCGCCCCGACTACACGGCGGTGGCCGAGGCGTTGGGCATGCCGCGCGGCAGCATCGGGCCGACCCGCGGCCGGTGCCTGGCGAAGCTGCGGGAGATGCTGGCCGCCGACTCGACGTGGAGCCCGACATGACCACCCCGCACTCCTCCGACCAGCCGCTCGATGACCTGGACCAGGTGATTCTGGACCAGCTGGCCTCGGTGCTCGCCCAGCTCGACCCGCCGCCTCCCGACCTCGACGACCGGGTACGCCTTGTGCTGGCACTCGACGACGTCGACCGGGAGGTCGCTCGGCTGCGCGAAGAGCAGCTCGTCGGCGCGGTGCGGGGCACGGAACGGACCCGCACCCTGACGTTCGACGCGGAGAGTCGAACCGTGATGATCACGATCGTGGACCGGCCCGACGGCCTGGTCCGGATCGACGGCTGGCTCGCGCCCGGCGCCGCCGTACGGGTCGAACTGCGGTACCCCGCGCCCGACCCGCCCCAGACGGTGGAGTCCGACGCGTCCGGTCGGTTCGTGCTGGACGGCGTGCCACACGGCCTGGCGCAGGTGGTGGTGCACCCGGCACGCGGCGAGCACGCGCCCCAGGTGGTCACGCCGGCCCTCGCCCTGTGACATGGACCCGACCGCGCTGGCTCGCCGGGCCACCCGCTGGCACGCGGCCGGTCTGGCGTCCAGCGACGCCGGCCAGCCAGGGCGGGCCACCCGGGAACTGCGGGCGGGCCTGCGGCTGGCGAAGAGCCACCCGGCCCTGCGCGACATCCACGCCCGCCTGCTGATCAGTCTCGCCTGGGCCGAGTCCGAGCGAGGCCGGGTGGAGCTGGGCTTCCGGCTGCTGGACGAGGCCGAGACACTTGTGGCTCCCCCACAGCGGCCGATCCTGCTCGGCCAGCGGGCCCTGCTGCTCAAACGCAGCGGCCGCAACGAGGAGGCGCTGCGCCAGTACGACGAGTCCGTCGACCTGTTGAGTGACCTCACGCACCCGTCCGATCTGGTCAAGGCGCTCAACAATCGCAGCCTCGTGCACCTGGAGGCGGGCAACGTACGGCTCGCCCGGGCCGACCTGCTGCGCTGCGCCGAGGTCGCCGCCCGGCACGGGCTCGGCCTGCATGTGGCCATGGCGCGGACGAATCTGGGTTGTCTCGACGTGATCGCGGGTGACCTGCCCGCCGCGCTGCGGGCGTTCGCCCGCTCCGACGTCGACTACCGGGCGCTCGCGCCGGGCCGGCTCGCCAACCTGGCCGTGGAACGGGCTCGCGCGCTGGTCGCCGCAGGGCTGTACCGCGAGGCCGAGCGTCAACTCGCGAGCGCGGTGGAGCGGGCGACGCAGCAGCAGCTCGGACACACGTACGCGGATGCTCTCCAGGTTCGCGCGGAGGCGGCTCTGCTTGCCGGCGAGCCGGTCGCTGCCGCGCGGTGGGCCCGACACGCCCGTGCCGCGTTCCTCGGCCGTACGAACGTCCGCCGTGCCGCCCTGGCTGCCCTGCTCGAGCTTCGCGCCGACCAGGCAGTCGGCGAGGTCGACCAGGCGACGGTGGCCCGGCGCGCCGGGGTGCTGGCCGGCCGGTTGGCCCGGCTCGGGTTGCCCGAGGACGCCCGGGTCGCCGATATGGTCAAGGCCCGGGCGCTGGTGTCCGCCGAACGACCCCGCCGGGCGGCGGAGCTGATCGGGCGACAGACCGGACCGCGGCGGACCGATCGCCTTGACACGCGTCTGCTCTGGCACCTGGCCCGCGCGGAGGTGGCGGCCTCGGTCGGCCGGTCGGCCGAGGCCCGGCGGAGTCTGCTGGCCGGAATGACCGCTCTGCACCGGCACCGCGCCCGGTTCGGCTGCGCCGACCTGCAGACCGGGGCCGCGGTGCATGGCCGCGACCTGGCCCGAGCGGGGCTCACCGCGGCGCTGGCGGAGGGTTCCGCCAACGCCGTCTACCGGTGGTCCGAGCGGGTCCGGGCCCAGGCGCTGCTGCTGCCGCCGGTACGGCCACCCGACGACCCGGTGGCGGCCGAGGCACTGGAGGAGCTGCGCCAGCTACAGCACCGCGTCCGGCAGGCCGAACTCGCGGGCCGCCCGACCGTGCCCTTCCACGGGCGAATGGAAGGGCTCCGGCGGATGATCCGGGAGCGCGCCTGGGCGACGCCGGGCCCCCGGGACGCGGCGCCGCCGACGCCGGCGCCGCTGAGCGCCGTGACGGCGGAGTTGGCCGGCGCGGCGCTCGTCGTGTACGTGGCCGCCGGGGACGTCCTGCGTGCGCTGGTGGTCACCGACCGGGCGACCTCGGTGGTGGTGCTCGGTGATCGCGGCGCGGCGGAGGAGGCGGTACGACGGTTACGCGCCGACCTGGACGCGCAGGCGGGCCGGGCGATGCCCGCCCGGCTGGCGGCCGTGGTCCGCGACGCGACGCGTCGGGACGCCGACCGATTGGGCTCGATGGTGCTCGACCCGGTGCTTCCGCTGGTCGGCGACCGGGAGCTGGTGGTGGTTCCGACCGGGCTGTTGCTGACCACGCCCTGGCACGCCCTGCCAGCGTGCGCGTCCCGGTCGGTCACGGTGGCGCCGTCGGTCGCGGTCTGGCTGGCCGCCCGGCGCCGCCTGAACGATGCCAGGCCCACCGTTGAGTCGTCGGCGGTGACGGTGGTGGCGGGACCGGGAATCCCCCGGGGTGAGGCGGAGGCCCGGGCCGTGGCGTCGCTGCACCGAGGTGCCGCGTTGCTCACCGGGCCGGAGGCGACCCCGGCGGCGGCACTCGCGGCGATGGCGGGCGTCGGCCTCGCCCATATCGCCGCGCATGGGCAGCACCAGATGGAGAACCCTCTGTTCTCCACGCTGGAGCTGGCCGGCGGTCCGCTGATGGGATATGACGTGCAGGAACTGCGGACCGCCCCGCGTACCGTCGTCCTGTCCAGCTGTGACCTGGGCCTGACCGATGTGCGGCATGGCGACGAGGCGCTCGGGATGCCGACGGCCCTGCTCGCCGCGGGCACCGCCACTGTCGTCGCGAGCGTCAGCCGGGTCGCCGACGAGGCGGCCATGGAGATCATGGCCGCCTACCATCGGGCGGTCGTCGCCGGTCGGCCGCCGGCAGCAGCACTGGCGGAGGCCGTACGCGGCAACCAGCAACCGAGCTTCGTCTGTTTCGGTGCCGGCTGAGCCGACAGCCTCAGAATCCTGCCGACAGCAGGTATCCAGGATGCCGCCCGGTCCCCCATCCAGGCATGACTGACCACAATGTGAGGAAGCTCCGACGCCGGGCGGCTCTCGCCGCCGGCATCACCGTGCTCGCCGTGGCGGCCAGTCTCCTGGTCGGGTGCCGCACGAACGGCGGCGCCACCAGCGGCGGCGCCCAGAACCGCCCGGGCACCGCCGACGGCCTCGCGAAGATCGCCGGAGGCGGCTGTCCGGCGGCCGGCACCCGGAGCGGCGGACTGCTCCCGAAGCTGGACGAGGGTAGCTACACCTCGGTCGAAAACCCCTGCCTGCCGTACGTCGACCTGGTGAGCGAGGTGACCCAACGGATCGTGCCCGGGCAACGGCCCCGGGTCGGCCAGTTCCTCAACAACCTCGGCCGTTTTGCCGACCGGCTCGGGCAGGTCGACGACGCCGTCCAGTGCGCCTACCAGACGGACCGGTTGGCGGTGCGGATCTACCAGAGCCGGCGCGACTCGTGGGCGATCGGCGTCGTAGCGGTCCTCCGTGGCCGCCTCGGCGCGGTCGCCGACACCGCCGCCTGCTTCCTGATCAAGCAGATCCCGCTCCTGGATCTGGCCACCCAGGGCATCGGACCGGACCAGGACAACCCGGCGTACTGCTTCGACACCAGCCACCAGAAACGCGATGGCGAGGACTACACCATCATGTGGATCGGCTCGTCGGCGCTCACCTGCCGGGGACTCCAGGACGGCCTGGTTCCCGGCGATGGCCGGCTCGTCGCGGTCAAGGCCCGACCCGACGTATCGCTCCGCGCCGGCCCTTCCACGGGCGACCGGGTGTTGCGGAAGGTGCCCGACGGCACGTTGGGCCGGGTGACCTGCTACCGCACCGGGCAAGCCGTCAAGGACGACGACGTATGGGCCCGGACGACAGTCCTCGGAGAGACCGGCTGGATCGCGGCGGCATACCTGGACAGCGCTCTGCCGATCCGTGGCACCGGGTTGTGCCCGGGCGGTGGATAGAACCCGACGGATCGGTATCTGCACCGGCCCTGCCGCCACGTATTGACAAGACCGGCGGAAAGTCGTTCCGCCGGAGAGGGGAGCAGGACAGATGTGCGGTATCCAGATCGGCGCCGAAGAGCTGGAGAACATCCTCGTCAACCGAGGGCCGGACGTCTCCGTTGAGGAGGCCGCCGCCTGCGGCGTCCAGATCGGGGCACCGGAGGTGAGCCGGGTTCTCGCCAATCGCAGTTCCGCACAGCTCACGGACGCCGCCTGCGGGATCCAGATCGGCGCGCCGGAGAACGCCACGCTGGAGGGCAACGCCAACCCGAACGCCTAGCCGGGCACATCACCGCGGGGCCCGTCGGCGGCTACGACTGCCTACGGGTCCCGCTCACCCGACATCCGGCAGCACCGATGGAGGTGAATCATGATCGGCACCCGCCTGGACGACATCGACGCGCCGCGTCTGATCCGTAGCGAACACGGCTGGTGGTTCATCGGGAACCAGACCTGGACCCTGCTGCGGCCCGAGTGTGTGGGGCCCGACGGCACGATGGATGCCACCACCACTGGCTTCCTTCACCGTACGGGGGCGTTCCGGCCGCGTCTGCCGGCCTCGTTCTCGCTGACCGTGCTCACCACGACCACCTGCAACCTCGGTTGTGGTTACTGTTTCCAGAACACGGGGCTGGACGACACCGGCGGCGCACGGCCACCACGGATACGGCGGGCCTGGCTGGACACCGACACCGACACCGTCGAGCGCATCATCACATTTGCCCGCGACCGGATGCGTCGAGCTGAGCTGGATCGCCTCTACCTGCTGCTGTTCGGCGGTGAGCCGCTGCTCAACCCGCGCGGCTGCCTCAGCCTGCTGGACAGGGCCCGTGCGATCGGGCTCGACCAGTCCGCCATGACCACGAACGGTGTTCTGCTGAGCCCGCGACTGGCCCGCGAGCTGTACGAGGCAGGTCTGAACGGCGTGCAGGTGACGTTCGACGGCAGCCGGGCTGACCATGACCAGATCCGGGTCAAGCGGTCCGGGGCGCCCACCTTCGATGCCATCCTGCGCAACGTGGCCCGCGCGACTGAGGTGACCGGGCTGAACTGGAACCTGCGGGTGAACGTGTCGCACCACAATGTCGACCGGATCGCCAACCTCGTCGGGGAGCTGGCCGCCGACCTGAGCCCCGAGCGGTGCACGATCACGTTCGCCTGGGTGGGGGACGCGGGCTTCGGCTACCGCAACACCATGCGGCACATCGACGATGTGAGCGACGCGTTCGCGAGTTGGAGCATCGCGGCACTGGAAGCGGGCTTCCGGATGGTCCGACCCAGCATGAGAACCATCTGCCACATCTGCTCGGAGCCGGGTGGTCGGTACGGCGCCGTGGTCAACGCCGACGGTCACCTCTTCAGCTGCTGGCAGTCGGCCGGAAAGCCCGGCTTCGAGGTGGGCAGCGTCGACGAGGGTTACCTGGACGTCACCAGTGTCCCGGAACGCTGGGTGCGCTGCGGTTACGAGTACGAACAACCGGATCTGACGCTGGCCGACACCTTCCAGGACCGGGTGGACGGCCGGTTGCTCGACTACCTCTACACCAGCGGCCGCCTGTGAGCGAGCGGCCACCCCCTTCTCGACAACGTGGAAGGAACGATCATGAATATCCTCAGCCGGACGTCCATGGTGCTCGCGGCGTGCGTCGGACTCGTAGCCGCCAGCCTGGGGGTCGCCTCGCCTGCCAGTGCCGCCACCGAATACTCATTCCGATCCCAGAGTTCCGCCACCGCTGAGCAGCCCTTCGGCAGCCTGTGTATCGACGTGTCGTACGCCAGCACCGCCAACGGCACGGCCATCAAGCAGTGGCCCTGCTACGACGGCCCGGCCCAGAAATGGACCATGGTGTACGAGGGCAGGTGGGAAGGCGTCGTCTACTACCAGCTTGTCAGCTCGCTCTGGTCGGCGGACGGCCCCAAGTGCCTCGACCTGCCCTGGGGCAACCCGGCAGCCGGTCAGACGCTGCAACTGTGGGACTGCCTGGGGGTCGCCCGGCAACTCTGGTCGGTCACACAGATACCCGGTGTGAATGGATACGCGCTGCGCAACCTCCAGACCAAGCAGTGCGTCGATGTGCCCTGGGGCGACCCTGTCGCGGGCAACGCCGTGTGGCAGTGGACCTGCAACAACACCGCCGCTCAGCAGTGGGTCCTGAGCGCCTGGTAGACCGGCCACCGCGAAAGGCGCGTCGCCCGGTGCACCGATCAGAAACCCGCCGCCCCGTCGTCGGTTCTGGTGGCCCCCTCGCACCGATGAAAGGATCCATGACCATGACCGACGCCAGACCGCGGCGTGCCGACGAGGCCACGTTCATCGAAGCGGCCCGCTCCGACGACGCGGAACGGCTCGCACAGTTGACGGAGCGTCACCGCCGGGAGTTGCAGGTGCACTGCTACCGGATGCTCGCGAACTACGAGGACGCCCAGGACATGACGCAGGAGACGTTCCTGCGGGCGTGGAACAAACGAGAGTCGTTCAGGGGCAATGCGTCCCTGCGGACCTGGCTGTACCGGATCGCGACGAATGCCTGCCTCGACTTCCTGGAGAAGCGCAACGACCGCACACCCGTGACTGCCGAACTGCCGGGCCCGGGCTCGGAAGTGCGTTACCTGCAGCCCTACCCGGACCAGATGCTCCCGATGGACCCGCAGGATTCGGTGGTGGCGCGGGAGACGATAGAGCTGGCCTTCATCGTCGCCGTCCAGCACCTGCCGCCGCGGCAACGGGCGGTGTTCATCCTGCGCGACGTGGTCGGCTGGCCAGCGTCGAGGGCCGCGGAGGCCCTCGAGCTGACCGTCGCATCGGTGACCAGCGCACTGCAGCGGGCGCGCGTGACGATGCGCGAGCAGCTACCCGACCGCCGTCTCGACTGGCGGAGCGCCGCAACGCACGAGCTGTCGAACGACGAGCGCGCCGTGGTGAAGGCGTACATCGATGCCCACGAGCGCAACGACCTCGACGGCCTGATGGCCCTGCTCCGCGACGATCTGCGGTTCACGATGCTTCCGACGCCGGGCACCTTGATCGTCACGGCGAGGAACGCGGTGGACGGCTGGGTCTCCAACGGGCTCTTCCAGCGCGGCTACGACGACTGGCGCTGTACCACCACGACGGTCAACCGGATGCCGACCGCCGCGCTGTACCTCCGCACCCCCGACAACCCGACGTACCGGCTGTTCAACATCGCGGTCCTGCGCATCGTCGACGGGAGGATCGCCGAGCTCACCGGATTCGGCGCCGCCGACAAACCATGGCTGAACCTGCCCCCGACGCTGTGAGCACGACTCGCAGCAACGGGCTCGTGTTCATCGTCTTGTCTCGTATCGGGCCAGCACTATGCCGCCGGGAAAGGTCCGCGTCTCGATGAGCTTCAGGTTCACCCAGGTGTCCATCGCGGTAAAGAACGGCGTGCCTCCGCCCACCAGGACCGGGTAGGTGACCAGGGCGTATTCGTCGATCAGCCCGGCCCGCATGGCCGCCCCGGCAAGCGTCGCGCCGACGATGTCCATCGGGCCGCCGTCCTCGGCCTTGAGCCGGGTGATCTCGGTGACCGCGTCGCCGGTGACCAGGCGGGTGTTCCAGTCGACCGTCTTGATCGTCGAGGAGAACACCACCTTCGGCATGTCCCGCCAGCGGCGGGCGAACTCGATCTCTGTCGGTGTGGCACCGGGCTGCTGGTCAGCGGTCGGCCAGTGAGAACTCATCGTCTGCCACAGCTTGCGCCCGTACAACGCCAGGTCAGTCGCCCCAACCCGGGCGGACCACCACTGGAACAACTCGCCGCTCGACGACGAGTCCGGCCCCTCACCCGCACTCCAGCCGAGGTCATCGCCCGGCGCGGCGATGTAGCCGTCCAGGGTCACATTCATCCCGAAGATCAGTTTCCGCATTCTGCCAGCCTTCCGTGGGTTGATCTCACACGTACAGACGGGCACGGCGCGGAAACCTAATCGGTCGAAGCCCACGAGCCGTAGCCGGCGGCGTCGACGGATCTCCGGTGGGCGGCACGCCGACGTCTTGACCGCCGTCAGCGCCGGCATCCTCGGTCGAGCCGGTGTCGCGCTCGACCGAGGATGGCTCTATGCCGGCTCGCGCACGCCGCCGGCGTTGCCACCGTCGTCGGGCATCGGTTCGGCCGGGGCTTCGGGCAATTCGTCCGACGCGCCAGGCAGAAGGACGCTCGCGTCGTCGGGCACCGGTTCACGTGGGTCGATGGGCGGATACTGTTCGGGGTCGAGATCCGGTTCAGTCATCAGGCGAGTATCCGTCGTCCTCCGCACTGCCGCTCGTCGGGCCCGCGAGCCGGACGGCCTCACCCTCGCCAGGCGACTCGCGGCGGCCGCGACGCGCGCCTCAACGAAAATCGTCCTTCACCCTTTGATTGGCTTCAACCACGAACCCTCCACTTCGACAAGCTGACAATTGACCCCATCGCCGATAGTGGAATTCACGATATTCTGGCGACGACCGCTGAGATGGTTGGGGGGATCCGGGGTGAACGAGGAAGAGGCCCAGGAAAGCCCTCCACCTGGCAGCACAGATGGTGTCTCCGACAAAGACGCGTCGCCCCCGGCCACAGGAGGTAGCGAAGAGCGGCAACCCCACTCTCCGTCGCGGCTGTGGGAAGCCGTGGTCGCAATCTCCACCGCTGCCGGGGTGATCGTGGCGCTCGCCGTCGGCTTACCGACTCTTCTGGCGGACAGGTCTGCCGAGTCCGACCGCCTCCCGGCGTCCGCGCCCCCGGCGTCGCCGCCGGCGCCAGCGCCCAGCACCCCACCGCCTGTCATGATCCTCACGCCTACGTCGACAGATGACACGACCGTGAAGTGTGTGAAGGACGCCTGCGCCGTCGAGGTGCGCGGCAGGACGCTCGCGGCGACGGGGCTGCATTCGTATGTGCTGATCGCGCGCGAATGCTGCCCCGGAGACGCGCCCCGGTACTACGTCCAGTGGGATTCCACGCAAGAGGTCCCCGGTGGAGACTGGGTCGCTCTGGCCTACGTCCAGAAGCCGCCCGTCAACGCGACGTTCCAGATCAAGGCGATTCTCACGACTTCCGCCGTCCGGCCGACGCCCGGAGGCGATGACCTCGTCGTCTGGTCCGACGACATGGCAAAGGACGTCGGTCTCGTCGCGGAGACTCCGACGCTCACCGTGAAAGTCGCGGGCATCGTCCAGGCGACCGCGTTCTGCGACTGCTCATAGCGAGAGGTGGCCTCGTATCGCAGCGCTTGTCATAGCGGGTTGCCACGACGCGCGGCCTGGTCGACCTTGACCGGGATGGCGCAGCGGATGCCACGCAGAGCGTTACGGCCCCGGCATGGATCGGAAACAGTGCCGGGCAAGCATCGGACGGGTGAGCGCATCGTCCATGATCGATACGCACTGCCCCTACTGCGCCATGCAGTGTGGCGTATTCCTGACGATCGGCGACGGGCCGCCTCTACTGGCGCCCACCGAGTTCCCGGTCAACAGGGGTGGTCTGTGCGCCAAGGGATGGACGGCTGCCGACCTTCTCGACCACGGTGACCGGCTGCTGAGCTCTCTCGTCCGTAAGGACCCCGGCGATCGCACCAGCCCGTTGCGAGCGGCAGACTGGGACGAGGCCCTCGACCGTATCGTCGACGCCATCCGTACCAGCCAGAACCGGTACGGCCCCGACAGCGTCGGGGCCTTCGGTGGCGGCGGGCTGACCAACGAGAAGGCGTACGCGCTGGGCAAGTTCGTCCGGGTGGCGCTGCGGTCGGCGTCGATCGACTACAACGGCCGGTTCTGCATGTCGTCCGCGGCGACCGCTTCGAACCGCTCCCTCGGGATCGACCGTGGCCTGCCGTTCCCCCTGGCCGACATCGCCCAGGCGCAGGCCGTGCTGCTGGTCGGCGCGAATCCGGCCGATGCGCTGCCGCCGTCCATGCAGTACTTCGACGCCGGACGGGCCGCCGGCGCGCGGCACGTCGTCGTCGACCCCCGCCGTACGACCACCGCGGGGGGAGCTCACCTCCACCTGCAGCCACTGCCGGGCACGGACCTCGCACTGGCGAACGGGTTGCTGCACGTCGCGATCCGCGAGGGCCTGGTCGACGAGACGTACGTGCGCGACCGCACGAGCGGCTTCGACGCGGTCCGCGCCACCGTCGCGGCGTACTGGCCGGACCGGGTGGAGCGGATGACCGGCGTACCGGAACGGGACCTGCGGGAGACGGTACGGCTACTGGCCGACGCCACGTCGGCGATGGTGCTCACCGCTCGCGGTGCCGAGCAGCACAGCAACGGCACCGACACGGCGCAGGCGTACCTCAATCTGGCCCTCGCCCTGGGCCTGCCCGGGCGGCCCTTCTCCGGCTACGGCACGATCACCGGGCAGGGCAACGGGCAGGGTGGCCGCGAGCATGGGCAGAAGGCCGACCAACTGCCCGGCTACCGGCGTCTGGACGACCCTGCGGCGCGCGCACACGTAGCGGCCGTCTGGGGCATCGACCCGGACGAGCTGCCCCGGCCGGGCCGGTCGGCGTGGGAGATGCTCGACCGGCTCGGTACCGACGACGGAGTACGCGTGCTGCTCGTGCTCGCCAGCAACATCGCCGTGTCGGCACCGCACGCCAACCGGGTGATGGACCGCCTGCAGGCGCTGGACCTGCTCGTCGTCTCCGACATCTTCCTCTCCGAGACCGCAGCCATGGCCGACGTGGTGCTGCCCACGGCTCAGTGGGCGGAGGAGGACGGCACGATGACGAACCTGGAGGGACGCGTCATCCGCCGCAAGCGGGCCCTGCCACCGCCGCCGCAGGTCCGCACCGACCTGCGGATGCTCGCCGACCTCGCCGGCCGGCTCGGACGCGGCCGCTACTTCGACGACGACCCGCGCCGCGTCTTCGACGAGTTGCGCCGAGCCAGCGCCGGCGGGACAGCCGACTACGCCGGAATCACGTACGAACGTATCGAGGCTGAGCAGGGGGTCTTCTGGCCATGCCCGAGCGAGGACCATCCGGGTACGCCGCGGCTGTTCACCGACCGGTTCCCGACCGCCGACGGGCGGGCGAGGTTCTTCCGGGTGGAGCACCGCGATCCGGCGGAACTGCCCGACGCCGACTACCCGTACGTGCTGACCACCGGCCGCAACATGCAGCAGTACCAGAGCGGCAACCAGACCCGCCGGGTCGGTGCCCTGACCATGGCGCTGCCCGACGCCCGGGCGGAACTGCACCCGGACCTCGCCCGCCGGCACGGCATCGCGGACAACGACGTGGTGGAACTGCGCAGCCGACGCGGGCGGGCCTTCTTTCGGGCGCGCCTCACCAACGGCATCCGCCGCGACACCATCTTTGCCCCGTTCCACTGGGGCGGCAGCTCGGCCGTGAACGCGCTGACCGACCCGGCGCTGGACCGCCATTCGCGGATGCCGGCCTTCAAGGCCTGCGCGGCGTCGATCGCGCGCGCAGGCGGCCCGGACGACACCGACCTGTTGATCAACCCGCCGCCCAATCCAGCATCTCTTTGAGCAAGGGAGCGTCGCTGTGCACACCACTCCCCGTTTCTTGCAAGGCGTCTACAGCTTCGAGGGCAAGGGCCTCGACCGGCCCGGCCTCGTCGACGGCACGCTCAGCTACGTGGTGCCGGACGGCGTCGTGGCCCAGCCGGTCTACTTCCGCGGCGGCAATGCCAGTGCCGAGCTGATCTGTGTTGTGCTCATGCGCGACGGCCAGCCGATGCGGTACTTCCCGATCGGCGCCAGGTCCGACGTCCACGTGCCGCTGCGAGTGGTCGAGGACCTCGACTCCGGCACCGGCATCGAGGTGCACGTGGCGGCGCCCGCCGGGGTTTCCGGCACCGTGATCGTCGACCTGGGTCTGGTCGAGGTCTGATGGACATCGTCGACCAGCGCCGCCGCCTCGTCGTGGTGGGCAACGGGATCGCCGGCGCCCGCACGGTCGAGGAGATCCTCGAACGCGGCGGGGGCGACCAGTTCGCGATCACGATGTTCGGCGAGGAGCCGTACGGCAACTACAACCGCATCCTGCTCTCCAACGTGCTCGCCGGGGCCGACGACGAGGCGGGCATCTTCCTCAACGACATGTCCTGGTACGCCGAGAACGGCATCACCCTGCACGCCGGCACCCGGGTCACCCGCATCGACCGCTTCGCCCGACGGATCTACGCGGACGACGGCACCGAGACGCCGTACGACAAGCTGATCATCGCCACCGGCAGCCGGGCGTTCGTCCCGCCGATTCCCGGCATCCACCGCCCTGGACGCGGCTACCACCAGGGCGTGTTCGCGTTCCGCACCATCGACGACACCCGCAACATGGTCCGGTACGCCCGCGAGCACGAGCGCGCGGTGGTGATCGGCGGCGGCCTGCTCGGTCTGGAGGCGGCGCGTGGCCTGCAAAATCACCTGCCCCACGTGACCCTGGTGCACGCCGCCGGCCATCTGATGAACGCCCAGTTGGACGCCCAGGCGGGCGCCATCCTGCGGCGCAGCATCGAGCGACTGGGCATCGAGGTCGTCCTCGGCGCGCACACCACCGAGGTGCTCGGCAAGCACGCCGTGACCGGAGTCAAACTCAAGGACGGCCGCACCATCGCCTGCGACGTCGTCGTCGTGGCCGCCGGCATCCGGGCGAACGCCGAGATCGCCGCGACCAGCGGGCTGCCGGTGGAGCGGGGCATCGTCGTGGACGACCAGATGCGCGTGCAGGACGAGGTCGACATCTACTCGGTCGGCGAGTGCGCCCAGCACCGCGGCGCGACGTACGGCCTGGTGGCTCCGCTGTGGGAGCAGGCTCGGGTGCTCGCCGACCACATCACCGGAACGAACCCGAACGCGGCGTACCACGGCTCTCGACTGGCCACGAAGCTCAAGGTGGCGGGCGTGGACGTCGCGTCGATGGGCCTGAAGGAGGCGGAACGCGACGACGACGAGACGGTCGTCTTCGCCGAGCCGCGCAAGGGCGTCTACAAGAGCATCATCATCCGCGACGACCGGCTTGTCGGCGCGACTCTCCTCGGCGACGTGCGGAAGGTCGCGTTCCTCATGCAGGCCTTCGACCGTGGGCTCGCCCTGCCGAAGGAGCGGGTCGAGATGTTGTTCGACCTCGGCGCGCCGTCGGCCGACGTGAGTGCCGCGGAGCTCGGCGACGACGTCCAGGTGTGCAACTGCAACGGCGTCACCAAGCGGGCGCTGGTCGGCACCGTGCAGGGTGGCGTGAAGACGCTCACCGGTGTCATGGACGCCACCCGTGCCGGCAAGGGCTGCGGATCGTGCAAGGGCCTGGTCGCCCAGATCGTCGAGTGGGCCGCTGACGGCAAGGTCGAGGACGACCCGGCCGCGAGCTGGTACGTCCCCGGTGTGCCGATGCCCAAGACGGAGCTGATGGCGGTGATCCGCGAACACGGCCTGAAGTCCGTCTCCGCGGTGTTCGCCACCCTCGTGCCCGGGGGCGCGGAGGACGCGAAGAGCAAGATGGGCCTGGCCTCGCTGTTGAAGATGATGTGGGGCGACGAGTACGTCGACGAACGCGACGCCCGCTTCATCAATGACCGGGTGCACGCCAACATCCAGCGGGACGGCACCTTCTCGGTCGTCCCCCAGATCAAGGGCGGCGTGACCACACCGGCGCAGCTCAAGCGGATCGCCGAGGTGGCCGAGAAGTACTCCGTACCACTGGTCAAGATCACCGGCGGCCAGCGCCTCGACCTGCTCGGCATCCGCAAGGAAGACCTGCCGGGGGTGTGGGCGGACCTCGACATGCCGTCCGGGTACGCCTACGGCAAGAGCTTCCGTACGGTGAAGACCTGCGTCGGCTCCGACTTCTGCCGCTTCGGCGTCGGCGACTCCACCGCTCTCGGCATCGCGATCGAGGACCGGTTCAAGGGCATCGAGGGCCCCGGCAAGATGAAGCTCGCCGTCACCGGCTGCCCCCGTAACTGCGCCGAGGCGTACGTCAAGGATCTTGGTGTTGTCGCCATCGACGGCGGCAAGTGGGAGATCTACGTCGGCGGGGCCGCCGGCGCCCACGTACGCAAGGGGGACCTGCTCGCCGTCGTCGACTCGCCCGACGAGGTCATCACCCTGACCGGCCGGTTCCTGCAGTACTACCGGGAGAGCGCGAACTGGTTGGAACGCACGTACGCGTGGGTGCCCCGGCTCGGCATCGACCACATCCGGGCCGTGGTCGTCGACGACAGCGACGGCATCGCGGCGCGGCTCGACGCGACAATGGACGCCTCCGTGGCCGCATACCGCGACCCGTGGCTGGAACGGCGCGACCCGGTCACTCCAGGGCAGTTCCGTACCTCCCTGCCGTTGGCGGTCCTGCCCCAGGTGCCGGTCCGCGAAGCCGTACCGGTTTCTGTCCCGGGGCCGGTGGTGCCGTCGGTCGGCTCCGCCGTGCCGGGGCCGGGCTCGGTGACGGACGGCTCGGCCGGCAACGGCCAAAAGGGCAACGGCCACCAGGGCAACGGCGCCGGCCCGGCATCCGCGAGGCGGGCGTGATGGCCAAGCTCGTCGCCGTGGAACACCGGCTCGGGCCGGTCGACGAGATCCCCCACGGGGAGGGGCGTGCCTATGTCGTGGGGGCCGACATGATCGCCGTCTTCCGGCTGCGTGACGGCAGCCTGCGCGCGGTGTCGGCGGTCTGCCCGCACGCCGGCGGGCCGCTCGCGGACGGCCTGGTGGACATGACGGTCGTCGTCTGCCCTCTGCACCAGAACACCTTCGAGTTGGCGACCGGCTGTTCGACCACCGGACAGTCCCCACTCACTGTGTACCCGGTCCGTGCCGACGCCGACGGACGCCTGGTGGTGGGCCTGCCGCCCACCTGAGGATCGAATCGAGCCGACCGACGACTTTCACTGGGAGGAACCATGACCACGGCCGTGCCCGGCAGCATCGAGCAGGACCGGCGCAGCCTGACCCTTCGCGGACACTGGATCGACGACTGGCGGCCCGAGGACCCCCTCTTCTGGGAACGCCGAGGATCCCGCATCGCCCGACGCAACCTGATCTTCTCCATCTTCTCCGAACACATCGGCTTCTCCATCTGGACGATGTGGTCGGTACTGGTGCTGTTCCTCGGGCCGCAGTACGGCATCGACCCGGCCGGGAAATTCCTGCTCACCGCCGTGCCCGCACTGGTCGGTTCGGTACTGCGTATCCCGTACACCCTTGCCGTGGCCCGGTTCGGCGGCCGCAACTGGACGATCATCAGCGCGTCGCTGCTGCTGATCCCGAGCCTGCTCGGCGCTCTCCTGATCCAGCCCGGCGTCTCGTACTCGACGCTGCTGCTCATCGCCGCGCTGGCCGGCGTCGGCGGCGGGAACTTCGCCTCCTCGATGGCGAACATCAACGCCTACTACCCGGACCGGCTCAAGGGCTGGGCGCTCGGCATCAACGCCGGCGGAGGCAACCTCGGCGTCGCCGCGGTCCAGCTCGTCGGCCTGTTCGTGCTGGCAGTCCTGGGGGCGGGCAGTCCCGGCATCGTCGCCGGCATCTACCTACCGGCGATCGTGCTGGCCGCACTCGGATCCGCGGTGTTCATGGACAACCTCAGCCATGCCCGCAACGAGAAACGGGCCATGCGCGACGTCGCCCGGGAACCGCACACCTGGATCATGTCTCTGCTCTACACCGGCACGTTCGGGTCGTTCATCGGCTTCGGGTTCGCCTTCGGCCAGGTGCTCCAGGTGCAGTTCGCCGATACCTTCGACACCCCGGTGAAGGCCGCGTACCTGACGTTCCTCGGACCGCTGCTCGGCTCGCTCATCCGTCCCGTGGGCGGTGTCCTGGCCGACCGGCTCGGCGGGGCCCGGGTCACCTTCGTGAACTTCGTGGCGATGGCGGTCGGCGCGTCGATCGTCCTGCTCGCCTCCCAGCAACGCTCGCTGCCGTTGTACCTGGTCGGCTTCATCGCACTCTTCGTGTTCAGCGGCGTCGGCAACGGCTCGACGTACAAGATGATCCCGGCGATCTTCCGAGCCAGGTGCGGTGTGCAGTTGACCGCCGCCGGCGCGGCCGACCCGCACGAGCGGGCGGCGGAGCACGAGGCACGGCGCCTCTCCGGCGCACTCATCGGCGTCGCGGGTGCCATCGGCGCGTTCGGCGGAGTCCTCGTCAATCTCGCCTTCCGGCAGTCGTTCCTGACCTACAAGACGGCGGATGCGGCCTACATCGCCTTCATCGCCTTCTACGCACTCTGCTTCGTGATCACCTGGTTCGTGTACCTGCGCCCGTCGCCGCGTCGACTTGACGGCGTCTGACAGCGATGACGTGCTACGGGCTGATCGGTGGGGCTACGACCAACTCCGTGCCCGGGTCGTGATCGATATTCGTTGGTCTCGCGACAATCAAGGTGGCGCGCGCCCACGGTTGCTCCCGTAACAGGAACGGCAGTTCCTCCGCTAGCCAACTCGCCACATGTTCCTGCTGCTCTGGGGAGTTGCCGTCACGGATGATCGTCCAGCGCTCCTGCTCATCGAGGTCACCCTGTATCCACACCGAGGCGTCCAGCCACGCAGCGAGTTCGTCACGGATGATGCCGGTGCCCTCGACCCACACCACGTCCACGTCGGCAGGCACCGTCACCGATCCGGTTCGACCGTGAGCGATCCAGGCGTCAGGGCGAAAGTTCACCGCCTCGCCGCGGTGCAGCGGTTGCAGCACGTTCTCGGCGAGTGGGGCGCCCCAATCGAAGTAGGCATGGTTCCAGGCGATGTCGTCGGTGTGCACGACGGCGGAGTTGGGCACCAACCTGCGTAGCCAGTCGGCCAGGGTCGTTTTCCCTGCGCCACCCCGGCCGTCGATCGCAATCACCAACGGACGGCCGGTCACGTCGGGCGAGGCATCGCGCAACTGTCGTACGACGTCGAGCGCGGTCATTACCCGCCGATCAACGGCCTCGGGCTCGCCGGGGTGTAAGCGCATTGACAGCCGGTACCCGATCGCCGACGGATGAAGCGCCCTTTGAGCCGCGACGCCCGGCAAGCCCACCCGACCACGCGAGCCACCTCGACCCCCTGCCCTGACGCACAAGAGATCCGCTACGAGATCGAAGGCCGACGACGAATTGGCGGGCAGGCCAACCCCAGGAGGCGGGACCGTTCGTGCCCGCTGTTGACTGCCGGAGGTACGGGCTACCGGCACCTGGATGGCACGGTGAGCGCCTTGATCGCCGCCTACAAGGCGGTCACCCACGACAACCCGGCAGTGATGCGGCCCATCGCCGAGGCGGCAGTTCATTCGGGGGTCAACCTTGTGACCCAACGCGGATCTGTGCTGCTCAGAAAGGTCGAGGAGGCTGAGACGGCAAGGAATGCCGACGAAATGTCTCTCAAGGCCCTTGAAATATCTACAGCATCGTTCAACCTCTCGTTCGCCTGCAACAGAGCACTGTTCGAATGACCGCAGCCTTGTCCCCGCCGACTCAACGGCTCCCCAGCCTGCTCCCCTAATATCGGCACGACACGTCGGCAGCCATCAGCGAGCACGGACGGCCTCGCCTCGGACGGCGTCCTGGTGCGGCAAAAGCAACTTGGAGGACGCCCTCCTTGATCTCGTCGGGCCGGGCCCCTGTCGACTGCCGTGCCGGACGCGACCCGTTTGTCCGGCACGGCAATGGGTACCCGTCGGTCCAGCCGACAGGACGATGGACAGAGGTAGGGCGTGACCATGGCGGGAGACGAGCAGTACGAGCGGGGTCTTGAGGCGCTGCGACAGGCCGACGGCGGCGCCGCGCAGAGACTTCTGGAAGCCCTCGCCGACGTCTCACCCGAACTCAGCCGTCGCTCCGTGGCCTGGTCCTACGGGGATCTCTACGTCCGGCCCCAGCTCGCGCGCCGGGACCGGGAGCTACTCACCCTCGGCATTCTGACCGGTCTCGGTGATGCCGGGTCCCAGCTGGAGGTACACGTCAACGGGGCACTTAACGCGGGTTTGACGCCGTCGGAGATAGTCGAGGCGCTGCTGCAGGCGGTGGTCTACTGCGGCGTGCCGAGGGCCGTCAACGCCACGCTCGTCGCCAAGAAGGTCTTCGCGGAGCGCAACCTGCTTCCTGTCCCGGCAAGCCCTACCCCGGCCGGCTAACCTCACCGTCGTCAGCCGGTAGGTGCTACCTGGCGGAATTGTTCGTAGACCCGCAGGCACGACGCCAAGGTATCGCCACGGCGATGATCGAGTGGGTGGCGAAGGACGGCGATGAACATGGCTCCCCGCGCCTGTACTGGAATACCGAGGTCGACGCAGACGCCCGCGCGTTGTACGACAAGATCGCCGTCTACAGAGACTACGTCGTATACAACTACTCTCGGCCTGCTGCCACCGCCGTGATGTAGACGAATCAAACATTCATCACACAGATGCCCTCCGCTCAGACGCTCTGCTATACCGAACGACGAGCGCCGACGGCCATGCAGGCTCAGCTGTTCCCGGGCGCTCAGTCGCAGTGACGGTCCTTCAGTGGCTCCCGCTGCACGGCCGCCGACGGGACCACGTCCATCCCGCGGGCCCCCGGTGACACCGCGCCGATCAACCGGAGATGGTCCATCCGCCCGCGTAACGCCTCGACCGCGCCCGGCAGGCCCAACCTGGCAGCCTCCTCTGCGGCGAGGTTGCGCAGCAGCGGAGCCACCCCGATCTGGCCGAACTGGAACCCGAGTTGGCTGTGATAGCTGGCGGCGGCCGTCACCTTCCTGGCCAGGTGATCGCTGATGTCGGCGCCCGCCTCGACGCCGTCGGGCACGCCACGCCACGGTGACGCCGCTGGTTGCCGGCTGACGTACGGCACATCGCGCCACCACAGGCCGTCCGGCCTGAGCGCGGCGACCGTCTCGCTGACGACGCGATGGTCGGCGTGGTCGCCGAGGGCCTGCGGAGCGAAGATCAGGTCGGCCTCCGCCAGGTGCGGACGCAGCGCTGGTACGAGGGCAGCCGCCACCCGGTCATCACCTCGGACACCCGCGAAGAGCGCGGCGGGGTCGGGATAACCGCGGTGTGGCGCCTCGGGCAGTGGCAGGTGTACCGGCTGCACCCCGAGTACCGCACAGGCTGCTTCGTCCTCCGCCCGGCGCAGCGCCATGTAGTCGACGTCGGCCGCGATCCCCTTGTCGAGCTGACAGGCCAGGGCGAACGGTGACGGGTCTGGCACGCTGGCGGTGAAGCAGGTGACCACCCGCACCGTCCAACCCGCCGCGGCCAGCGCCGCGAGGGTGCCGCCGACGGAGAACACCGCGTCGTCCAGGTGCGGGCTGACCGCCACCGCGACCCCGGAACCCGTCGTCACCGGCGACCTGCCGTTCCGGGCTGCGGAGCTGGCAGACCCCGCCTCCTCCTCGCGCTCACAGCAGGTGGGGTGCCGCGCGGAAGCGACAGGTCGAGTCGACCGGCGGGTCGGGTATCTCCGGTACGGACGCGGCCAGCCCGTCGTAGACGGCGGTGATCCGACCAGCGATCACCGGCCAACTCCACTGCTGCTCGACGTCACTTCGGGCCTGCCCGGCGAGCCGACGGCGCAGCGCCGCGTCGTCGAGCAGGCGGCGGACGGCGCCCGCCAGTGCCGCCGGATCACCGGCCGGCACCAGCAGACCGTTCTCCTCCGGGCGCACGCAGTCGCGCACGCCGACCACGTCGGTGGAGATGACCGGCAGGCCGCTGGCCATCGCCTCCAGGATGGTGTTGGAGAAACCCTCCGCGTAGGTGGGGCTGACGAAGATCTCTCCCCGCGCGTACACCTCATGGGCCCGCTCGTACGGCACCGCACCGAGCAGTTCGACGGTGTCGAGGAGGCCCAACTCCGTGATCCGGGTCTCGACAGCGCCCAGGTCCGGGCCGATACCCGAGAGCAGCAGACGCACCGGAACCGCCTCCGCGCGAAGCTTGGCGACCGCGTCGAGCAGGTCGAGCACGCCCTTCCGCGCGTCGACCCGACCGTGGTAGAGCAGCACCGCCGGGTCGGAGACCCGACCGGGAGACGCGACCGGCACGAATCGTTCGGTGTCGGTCGCGCCGGGAACGACGGTGAAACGGGTCGGGTCGAGCTCGTGCCGCTGGCTGACCTCGGCGGCGAACGACGGTGATCCGATCAGCAATGCCGGCGCGTGGGCGAAGACCGCCCGCACCAGGTGACCGTGGGTGGTACAGCAGGTGCCGACCCAGTGGCCGTCGCCGCCCTGCACGGAGACCACGGCGGGTAGCCCGGCCGCCCGTGCCGCACGGAGCACCGCAAGCCCGTTGGGGTACGCGTACTGCGCGTGCAGCACGTCGAAGGGTCGGCGGGCGTGCAGCCGCAGCACGGTGTCGGTCATCTCCGCGACGTCGGCCTCGAAGTCCGCCGGCTCGCCCCGACCCACCGCCTGTTCCCCGCGCGCCTCCAGAGCGTGCACCTCGACGCCGGCGGGCACCCGGTCCGACGGAGGTGGGCCTCCGCCGTACACGGCGCGACCCGCGGCGTCGCCTCGGTACTGAGACACCAGGGTGGGCTCGTGACCGGCACGGACCAGGTGCGCCAGCAGGTTCTCGGCGTACGCGCTCATCCCGGAGACCGCCGGCCAGTACCGTCGCGACACGAAGCAGATCCTCATCGGACACCGACCTTCAGCTCGGTGGAGGTGCGGGATTGCTGCTCGCCGTGGCGCAGCGCGGCCAGCGCGGCAGGCACCAGCGTGTCGGCCCGATGGGCGTCCCGGGAGAGTTCGAGGCTGACCAGCCCGCGATAGCCTGCCTCGGTCAGTGCGCCGAGCACTGCGGGGAAGTCCAGGTCGCCCTCACCGGGAGCGCGGTGCTCGTGCCGGCCGCAGGGCATGTCCTCGATGGCGCAGGCGCCCAGACTGGCCGCGAAGGCGCGCACCGCGGCGGCGGGGTCGTACCGGCCGGACACGAGGCAGTGACCGGTGTCCAGGGCCAGCGTGAGACCAGGAACCTCGGCCGCGAGCCGGGCCCAGTCGTCGCAGTCGTCGATCAGCATCCCGGGCTCCGGCTCCAGAGCGCACGTCATGCCGTGCCGGCCGGCGTACTCGACGACGTCGCGGACGCCGTCGACGAGCCAGTGCCAGGTGCGGTCACGGTCGGTGCCGGGCTCGGGTACGCCGGCCCAGAACGACACGGCCTCGCTGCCCAGTTCCACGGCGACGTCCACGCAGAGACGGAGGAATTCGCGCCGCCGCGTCCGGTCGTCCTCGGCCGGCGAGACCAGGGTGGGGTGGTGCTTGCGTCGCGGGTCGAGCAGGAACCGCGCGCCGGTCTCCACCACGCTGGCGAGGCCGAGCGCGTCGAGACGGCCGGCCAACCGGCGGGTGCGCCCGGCGAGGTCGGGCGCATACGGGTCGTGGTGGGCCACGTCGAGGGTGAGCGCGACGCCGTCGTAGCCGCAGTCGGCGAGCAGGGCCAGTGCGTCGTCGAGCCGGTGCGACGTCATCCCATTGGTGTTGTAGGCGTATCGCAGGCTCATGTCTCACTCCGGGCGACGACGTGCCGACTCGGCTCGCGATAGAGCGGATAGAGCGGGCCGATCGTCCGGGCGACCAGGCTCAGGTCGAGCCATGCCTCGTCGCCCAGCCGTTCCCGGCCCACCGGGTCGAGGACCACCGATGCGGCACCGTCGTGCGGAGGCGCCCCGAGCCCGACCAGCGGCGAGCCCCTCTCCATCAGGCGCTCGACCCCCCGCGCCGCGATTCGCCCGTACGACATGGTTTCCGCCTCCAGTCCGGGCACGATCACCTTGACCGCCACCGCCCCGTCGCCGGGCGCGACGACGACAAGTACGTCGAACTCGGCGAGCCGGTGCAGCAGGTCGGCCAGCAGCGCGCTCGGGTCGTCGAGGCTTCCGGGCGCGACGGTCGGCAACGCGGTGAAGGGCACTCTGCTCCGCTGGGCCAGCACCACGGGTTCCAGCAGGGCGCGGAGCTGCCCGCCGTCGAGGTGCGTCCACTCGCGCATCGCGGCCAGGGCACGGGTCTCCTGTGATTCGGCCGGTCGCGCGAACTCCCGCCGCCAGTACGCCTCCGGCGTGAACCGCCGCAGCGCCTCCAACGGCCCGTGGGAGAAGACCTTGCGGGAACGGGAGGAGACGTACTCCAGCAGCGCCTTGCGCAGTGCGGTCTCGCGGTCCGGGTGGGCGGCCTCCCCACACGCGGTGACCGCCAACGGTGGGGTCTCCGGCTCCCTGTCGATGCCGACGACGTGGACGTCGACCAGCCCGAAGTCGGTAGAGGCGAGCTTTGGGACGACGTCGATGTGTGCGGCCCGCAGCCGGTCCAGGGTGGCTCGGGTCACCGGGTCCCGGACCTCGTCGAGGTCGATCACCACGCCGGCGTCCATGGCCCGGAAGGCGGTGGTGTTGCCGTCGCGTTGCAGCAGTTCCAGGAGGCCGTGTGCGACGGCCCGTTCGATGGTGTCGCCCGCGCCCGACCCGTTGGTGATCACCGTGATGAGCCGTTCGGCCGGGTCCTGCCAGGGCAGGTCCTCGCTCGCGGAACCGCAGAACTCCGCCGGAACCAGCACCGTCTCGCCGGTGCGCCACCGCACGGTGGGCAGCCAGGAGCGGGGCTGGTCGTCGTCGACGGTCGTGCCGGCGGGCAGCACCAGCGACCGCGGATCCACCACACCGCCGACGCCCAGCTCGGTACGAAGCTGCGCGTACGAAGCCCGCCGGGGAACCATCGCCCGTAGTTGTCCGTGCAGCAACAGGGCCTCGGCCAGCTCCCCGTACGCACCGGTGCGCGCCTGCTCGAGGGTGGCGCCGTAGCCCATCGCCGCGGCCCGGGGCCAACCGTCGCCGAGGTGGTCGGCGGAGACCACCGGCAGACCGATCCGGTCCAGCCCGGAGACGTCGAAGTCACCGACCTCGCCGGCGGGCAGCGCATCGGCGAGCCGGTCGGCGACCGACGTCGCCGAGATGGTGGGAGTACGCGGTTCGGCGGCTCGGGTCACGTCAGCTCCTCGATCGGAATGGGTCCGGCCGTCGGCTGCCCCCGCAGCTGCCGGTCGAACAGGGCGAGCACCTGCCGGCGAGAGACCGGCGCCGCGTACTCGAAGGGTGTGGCCACCGCGTCGAAGTCGAGCATCTCGACCAGGTCGCGGGCCTGCCGCACCTCGGCGTGCGAGAGCGGGATCTGGGCATGGAACGCCTTGTGGCAGGAAAGGCCGACCGGGCTCTCCCCGGCCAGCTCCACCTTGATCAGGTCACCGACGAAGAGAATCCCGCGCTGCTCGTCGTGCAGCACGCTGTGCCCGGGGAAGTGACCGCCACTGCGGTACATCACCAGGCCGGGTGCGAGCAGATGTCGATCGTCGGTGGGCCAGGTCACCTGGAACGCCTTCGTCCAGACGAGATCGTCGACACCGATCGCGAGCACCGGCGGGGCGAATGCGTCCTGAAGCTGCCACAGAGCGCCGTACCCGTGCACGTGGCTCGCCCCGAGCGCGACCAGACCACCGCGCTCGCGCAGGTCGGTGATGGCGTCGGCTGGGTACCAGCCGGCCGCCTCCCAACCGACCAGACCGGCGTCGGTCTCGATCACCCAGCCGGTGGTGCCGAGCCCGAGCTGCGGCTCGCACCAGTAACCGGTCACGCCGGGAGCGACGACGGCCCGACGTGCCTGTCGTCCGACCGCCACCTCGTCGGCGGAGGCGAACTGCCAGCCGTCCTCGGGCAGCGCGTTGCGCACGTCCGTGCAGACCGGGCAGAACGGCGGGGACGCGAACCAGCGTTGCCAGTGGCCGCAGTTCGCGCAGGCGTACGGGCGGAGGGGCACCGTCAGTTCCTCTCCGCGGCGGTCTGCAGCAACTCGTGCAGGCGCAGGTCCCGGTCCAGAGGCCACGGCCAACCGCCTTCGCGCACGGCGGTGGAGAAGGCGCGCACCTGACCGGTGAACGGGGTCGTGTCGACATCGAACGGCACCTCGGCGGCGGTGCCGGTCGCGGCGTCGAGACGGGTGAGTGTGCCGCCGGCGGTCTGACCCAGGGTGTCCACGGCGACGAGTTGCGCGTCGGTGCCGACCACCTCCAGCCGGCGTCGAGGCAGCGGGTCGGCGGTGTTGAACGACACGTGGGCCTGGACCAGCACCCCGCTGCCAGTTGCCCCGGCCAGCAGGGCGCCGTCGTCCACCGGGTAGGGATGCACCCGCCGATGTGTCCGCACGGTCAGCTCGACCAGGTCCTCGCCGAGCAGCACACCGACCAGGTCGACGCCGTGCGGGGCCAGGTCCACCAGGGCCCCGCCGCCGGAACGGGCCCTGTCGATCCGCCAGTTGTCGTGCGGTCGACCGTCGGGACTCCACCGCTCGGGCAGCCAACAGCCGTACACGATCCGGATCGCTGTCACCGTGCCCAGTTCACCGTCGGCGACCATCGCGGCGATGCGCTGGTGGGCGGGATGGAACCGCTGGTCGAACGCGGCCCCGGCGAGGGCGCCACCGGCGGCGTCGACCAGTCGACGGGCATCGGGCACGGTCGCCGCCAGAGGCTTCTCGCACAGCACCGGCAGCCCTGCCTTGGCCACCGCCGCCACCACGTCGGCGTGCGTGTGGTTGGGGGTCGCGACGTGTACCGCCTCGACCTCCGGGTGATCGAGCAGCTCGTGCAGATCGGTGGTGGCCACCCGATCCGGGGCGAGCCCACCGGCGGCGCTCGGATCCGGGTCGCAGGCGGCGACGAGCCGGTGCCCGGCCGCGCGGATGGCCGGGGCCACGTGGTCACGGGCCACCCAGCCGCAGCCGACCACCCCCCACCCGACCGGCTTCATCGCTCACCACCGCTCAGGCAGGTCGAGGAGAAGGCGACGTCGCACCGCGTCCGGGCCCGGGTCCGTCGGCCAACGCTCCGGCAGGTACGCGGCGGCCCGGTCGCCGTACTCGGCGGCCCACCGCGGGTCGGGCCAGCAGCGGGCCCCGTCGATGTAGAGCGGATTGGGTCGCAGCCGGCTCGCCGGCGCGGGCCCCAGCAGGGCGGCGTCGGCCGGCGCGTCGCCGGCGTCGCGGGCCAGGCCGACAGCCTCGGTGCCGATCAGGGCGGCGGGGTCAGCCGGGGCGGGCAGCTGCCCGGCCGCCGCCGCTGCGGTCAGTTCTTCCTCGGTGTACGCGATGGCACCCGGCAGCAGGGCCGTCCAGCTGTCGGGTGACAGCGGCAACCCGGTCGTACCGGCGGGATGCTGTGCGTTGTGCAGGTGACCGAGGAGCACCGCACCGTCGGGGCCGGCGCAGGCGAGCGCGGCGGTGACCACGGCAGCCTTGTCCGCAAGGAAGTACAGGGCGTCGTGGCAGGCCACGTGGCGAGGTGCCGCCGGAGGTGGTAGCGGCCAGGGTGCGGTCAGGTCGGCGCACACCAGCGCCACCGGCACGTCGGGCGGCAGCACGAACCGGCGGGCCAGCCAGAGCTTGGCGAAGACCACGTCGACGCCGGTCAGATCGCGGTGGCCGTGCAGGACCAGGTGTCGCAGCAGGTGCCCGGCGCCGCAGGCCAGATCGACCACCGGCCGACCGTGCGGCGGGTGTGCGGCGGTGAGCGCCAGGGCAGCCAGCCAGCTCGGGTCGGACCAGCGGTGCAGGAAGTAGACCCCGACCCGGCCGAACCCGAGCAGCTCCACCGCGTCGCGCAGGGTGCTGGCACGTAGCGCCGCACGCAGTTGGTCAGCCGGTGGCGTAGGGCCGTCCCACCAGTCGTCGGAGTCGGCGAGCAACGTCACCGCGGCCTGGTCCGGATCGCCCGCGTCCAGTGCGGCCACCGCCTGCTCCCGCAGGTCGTCGCGGTCGGGACGCAGCCAGGGGATGGAGTCCACCACCGGCCAGCGGCGCACCCCGTCGGTGAGAGTGCACGACGTGTCGGTGTGCAGGGGCGTGCCGTCGGGTCCCCGCCACCGGGTCGCTGTGGCGGCGGGCACCGCGCGGACGGCGGTCACAGCCCCGCCGCCCGCAGGACCGCCCGTTGGTAGTCCACCACCGGGCCGTCGTGCACGAGAGCCAGGTCCACCAGGGCCTGCTCAACGGTGAACGCGGCGGCGCGGGCGTGATGGTGCACCTGGAGCACCCGGTCCAGCACGTCCGCGCTGTGGAAGGTCCGTCCGAGTGGCGTGTCGGCGTCCACCCGGAACGCCAGCACCGCGCTGACCCGGGCGGCCACCTGCTCCGGCAGTTCGGCCAACTCCCACCCGGTGAGCCGGTCGGTCATCGGCTCCAGGTAGTCGCCGAGCAGCATCTCACCGGCGAAGCCCGCGTCGGGTAGCCGGGCGTTGTGCAGGTGGTGGGCCAGACCGAGCAGGAACGCCTGCGCCGGGTCCGCGCCGGTGTCGTCAGCGAGCAGCGCCCCGTACACGGCCACGGCCCAGCAGTGCTCGGCATGGTTCTCAGCGGGCTCGACCACCAGGCGCGGCCGTCCCGCGGCGGTGGCACCGGCGCGCGGCTGTCGGCGCAGGGCCGTCACGAACGACGGGACCGGCGCGTCGGGCAGGGATTGGGCAACCAATCGCGGCAGCGCCGCTCGCACCCGGCGTCCGGTGTCCGGGTGCAGCGAGCCGACAAGCTCGTCGACAGCGCGGGCCAGGACGTTCTCCACCTCGGCCTCCGCCAGTCCGCAGGCGGTGAGGGTGGCCGCGTCCATCCCACCGAGGCGGGCCCCCGCCAGCGCGGCGGCGCACTCGCGGTCGGCGACGTCCGCCGGGTCGGCACCGGCGACGATGGCCGCCCACGCTCGGGAGAACGCCCGTTCGGCCACCGAGCCCTCGGCGTGGGCCACCCGGACCCGTTTCAGGTCGCCGATCTGGCGCAGCGTGGGTGTCACGGCGGCCAGTCGGTCGACCGGCGGGGCCGCCAGCGCAGTGGTCATGCCGCCGCGTCCAGCCAGTCCAGCAGTGTCCGCTCCTGCGCGTGCAGCGCGTGTTCGGGTGTCCGGCCGTCCCGGGTCATCGGGGCCTTGAAGAAGTAGCCGAGTTGCTCCTGCGCGCCGCTCTCACCCCGGCGGGCGGCCTCCGCCATCAGCCGTGCCAGGTCCAGCACCAGTGGCGCGGCGAGGATCGAGTCCCGGCAGAGGAAGTCCACCTTGAGCTGCATCCGCTGCCCGAGGAAACCGATCAGGTCGATGTTGTCCCAGGCTTCCTTGGCGTCACCGCGCGGCCGGTAGTAGTCGATCCGGACCACGTGGTCGTCCACGTCGTAGCCGAGGATCTGGTTGAGCACCGAACCCTTGGTGTCCAGTTTGCTGGCCAGCGACGACGGGTCGTCGAGGATCTGCCCGTCCCGGTTGCCCAGGATGTTCGTCGAGTACCAGCCCTCCACCGTCAGCGCTCGGGAACGGAAGGCCGGAGCGAGCACCGTCTTGACAAGTGTCTGGCCGGTCTTCCCGTCCTTGCCGGCGACCGGCACGCCCTCCCGCTCGGCCAACTCCAGCAGCGCGGGCACGTCGGCCCCCAGACTGGGCGTGAAGTTGACGTAGGGGCAGCCCTCCCGGATCGCCGCGTAGGCGTAGAGCAGACCGGGGGTGATGACCGGATCGTCGGCGTCCAGCCCGGCCTCGAACCCGTCGACACTCTGCAGCGCCGGTGACGCCGGATCCGGTCGGGCCTCGGTGGAGGCCAGGTTGACCACCACCACCCGTTGCCCGTCCTGCGCCGACCTGAACCGGCCCAGGTCGGCGCGCAGGTGTGACACCCGTTCACGCAGCGGCCCGATCGGCACCACGTTCGCCCCGGTGGCGTTCCGGCAGTACGCCGGGTCCGCCACGGCCGGCCAGGGCTGGATCTGCCCCAGTGGCCCCGCGACGGTGTCCAGGTGGGCTGGCTCCACCACTCGGTGCAGGTGCGCCGCCTTGGCCAGGTCGTCCGGAGCCAGGTCCCAACCCCCGAAGACCATCGACTCGTAGGGCACCAGATCAGTGCGGTGCGCCAGGGGCAGTCCGGACATGTCCGTCATGCCCAATCGCAGCAACTCCACCCCGGCTATCGCCGTGGTCGCGACCGCTCCACCCAGTCCGACCACCGCGACCCCGATGCGCTCCTCCGTCATGCCGCCTCCTGATTCGACCTGCACGTCCGACCCGAGCCGCCGCCTACCCGGCCAGTCGCGGATCAGTCATCGGTATTCGTCGACGCCCCGGCGGTGCACCTATCGGTCGATTTCCCAGGTCAACGGCCTTGCGCTGTGCAAAGAATGCAGCAGAGTGCGACGCGTTGTCGGGTGCCGGCCGGGGGAGGTCTGCTCGTGAAGGTGCTGATCGCGGGTGGGGCAGGCTTCATTGGAAGTACCATCGCGTCCGCTCTGATCGACACGGGCCACACACCAGTGGTGCTGGACAGCCTGGTCACCGGTCGCCGCGAATTCTGCCGGGGGCGGTCCTTCCATGTCGGCGACATCGCGGACGCGGACGGGGTGGACCGGCTGTTGACGCGGCATCCGGACATCGACGCGGTCATCCACTGCGCGGCCCTGATCGCGGTGCCGGACTCGGTCGCCCGGCCGGTGGACTACTACCGGGCAAACGTCTCCGCCACCCTGGAGTTCGTCGACCGACTGCTCACGCACGGCGTACATCGGCTGATCTTCAGCTCGTCCGCGGCCATCTACCGGCCGGACGCGGATCTCGGCGTCGACGAGGTCTCGCCGCTGCACGCCACCAGCCCCTACGCGCAGACCAAGCTGGTGGTGGAACGGATGCTCGCCGACATCGCGGCAAGCAGTCCACTGAGGGTGCTGTCCCTGCGCTACTTCAATCCCATCGGCGCGGATCCGGCGCTGCGCACCGGGCTCCAGGTCGCCACGCCCTCGCACGCCCTGGGCCGGTTGATGCAGGCGCACCAGACCGGCGTGCCGTTCTCGGTCAACGGTCTGGACTGGCCGACGCGCGACGGTTCGGGGCTGCGTGACTACGTCCACGTCTGGGACCTGGCCGACGCCCACCTTCGGGCACTGGACCGGTTCGACGACATCTTCGCCGTCGGCGGTGCTCCGCACACCGCCCTCAACCTGGGCAGCGGCACCGGCACGACGGTGCTGGAACTGGTCGCGGCGTTCAACGCGGTGGTGGACCGTCCGGTTCTGGTCCGCGAGGCACCACGGCGCCCCGGAGACACGGCCGGCGCCTTCACCCGTAGCCGCCGGGCCTGGGAGGTGCTGGGGTGGCGGGCACAGCGCGACCTGTCCACCGGGATCGTCGATTCCCTGGCCTGGCACGACCGGCGCGGTCAGGTGCTGGAGGACCTGGCGGCTCGCCGCCGGCAACTGGCCGGCTGACTGGACGGCACCAATGGTCGAGAATGGCCGGACGCTCCGGCAGAATCGGCCGACCGTTTCGCACGTCCGCACCTGAAGTGAGCGGGCCGCCCCCGCATTCACGGAAACGCCGAATCCGTCGATCCGCAATCCGGACCAGTAAAATCGCTGCTCCCGCGCCCTGTCGCAATACTGACAGGGCGCGGCTTGGCCCCCATACGGCAGACTCGCCGCGTGAGCAGCACTGCTTTCTACATCACCGCCGCCATCAGCGGACTCATCACCGTGATCCTGGTGGCCGCGTTCTTCTATCTGCGCAAACACAGCAACAAATGGGCGATCATCTCCTTCGTGGCGATGGTCCTCTTCGGATTTGCCGCTGTCGCCCAGCTCGCCGTCGCCGCAGCACCGGAAGAACCCGATGGCGAGAGGACCGCCTCCACACCAACTCCGAGCGTCGTACCGACCACGTCGAGCCCGACACCCGAGGATCTGCGCTATCAGCTCAGCTCATCGCCCGGCGACCCGCACACGGTCAAGGTCACGGCCACCGCATCCGGGGAGCCGGAGTCGGGGCTGACGTACTGGTTCGTCGTCGAGGTGAACTATGGCGACGGAAATATCGACTACTACCCCCGGCGGAAGATGACCGGACGGTCGACGTCATTCGACCTGACGATCCCGGCGAACGCGAACACCAAATTCGCTCGGAACGGCCGGGTATATGCGCTGGACGACGCTCAGAACTCCCAAGCCGAGGACCTGCTGACGCGGCAAGGGGCCACCGGCGTCGACGACTTCTTCGACGAGGCGACCGGCCAGCCGGTATCGGACCCGGTCAAGCTCCCCTACTGACGCTGAAGGCCCGGCGAGGGACGGGCAGGCGTACTCATGCTTGGCCGGCCCATCGGCCTTGCCGTGGATTCAGGCGGGACGGCGGGTGGTACTCGCTTGACATGGACGCCCGCCGCTTGGATGTCGTACCCGTAGGGCAGGCCGTGGACGGAGTACCAATAGCTCGGATCGGGCTCAGACCGGGCCAGTCCCTCAGCGATCACACGGCCCAGGCCGGACCGGCGAGGCCGACCAGGTTACCTTCCGGGTCGGTGAAATGGCCGACGACGAGGTCTCGGCCGGGCGCCCGATCCGGGCCCATCCGGCGGATCCCGCCGAGGCGCTCGGCCTGCTGTAGCGCGGCCTCCACGTCGGGCACCCCGACGTAGAACACGACATGCGGGTCGAAGCCCGTGCCCCCGCCAATTCCGCCGGGAACCCCGTCGAGCTCGGCGAACCCGTAGTCGCCGGCTGCGGAGATCGACGGCGCCACCGAGCCTCCCGTGTCAAACCGCCAGCCGAACAGCTGTCCGTAGTAGCCGCGCAGCTTGGTCGGATCCGTACCGATGATCTCGAAGTGCACCACTGGCTGTGCCATGGCCGACTCCTCTCGCTCGTCAGCCCTCACCATAGGTCTGCTAGTTGTGAAGAACAACCACGAGGTTGTAAGTTTCTACCATGCCGACCACCCGCAGCTACGGCGACGCGTGCCCGATCGGACGCAGCCTGGACGTCGTTGGGGAGCGGTGGGCGTTGCTGGTCGTGCGCGAGTTGCTGCTCGGCCCGCGGCGCTTCTCCGACGTGCGGCGCGGCCTGCCCGGGGCCAGCTCCAACCTGATCGCCGACCGGCTGCGCGAGCTGGAGGGCCGCGACGTGATCCGCCGCCGCAAGCTACCGCCGCCGGCGGGCTCCTGGGTCTACGAGCTGACGCAGCGGGGGCGGCGACTCGAACCCGTCCTCCTCGCGCTGGGCGAGTGGGGTGCCGACGTACCGCGGCCGCCAGAGCCGTTCGCGCTCAGTGCCACGTCCGTCCTGCTGTACCTACGCACTGCCGGGCACCCTGACGCCGGAGCCCCGCCTGCGACCTACCGTATCGAGTTCCGCGAGCGCAGCGTCGACGGTAAACCGGGCGGCAGAAACGAAAGCGTCGAGATCTGGACCGTGCGGACCCGGGACGGCCGCATTCACGTCGAGGCGGGCGGGCCGCCCCACGCCGACGCGGGGATCAGCACCAGCCCGCGCGCCTTCAATGACCTGCTCGCCGACCCGTCCACACTGGATGCTTTCGAGATAACCGGCGACCGGGACGCGCTACGACGGCTGGTGCGCGTCATCCCATGACGCACCCGTCACCGGATGCTCCGCACCAGTAGGTCGATCGAGCTGAGACCCGCGTCAATGCGGCGGTAGGACGCCTTGATCGAATCGGTGGCTGCGGCGATGCGGTCGCCCTCTACGCGCGGATCGCGGCATGAGAGGAAGCTCGGGCGGCCACACCGGGCAGGGTCATGCGAGGCTGATTGCGTGACTTCCCCGCTCGCGCGTCGCGTCTACGACGCGTGCCATCTGACCGGGTCGTTCCGCCTCCGCTCGGGGCAGGTAAGCGACGAATACTTCGACAAGTACCTGTTCGAGGCGCAGCCCGGCCTGTTGCGTGAGGTGGCCGAGGCGATGGTCGTCCTGCTGCCGGAGTGCGATGTGCTGGCTGGGATGGAGATGGGCGGCATACCGATCGCTACGGTGATGTCGCAGCTGACCGGGCTGCCGACCGTCTTCGTCCGGAAGCAGGCCAAGGAGTACGGCACGGGCAGGGCAGCCGAGGGCGGCCCCGTGGACGGCCGGCGGGTCGTGGTGATCGAGGACGTGGTCACCACCGGCGGGGCGTTGCTGGCGTCGTGCCGGCAACTGAGGGCCAGTGGCGCCGTTGTCGACTCGGTCATCTGCGCCATCGATCGCGAGCAGGGTGGACGACAGAATCTCGCGGCCGAGGCGCTGCGGCTACGCGCCGCTCTCACCCGTCGCGACCTGGAGTCCTCCTTGACGGCGTGACAAGTGCAGGAGCGAATGGTTGATCTTGCCTGTGCAAGCCATGGTTTCGTTGGCGTCACTGTGCCGTCGACCAGATATTGACCTGGGCGTAGGGCGGCAGGTTCGGTCGTACGGCGAGGCCGTCGCGGACGGCTTCCGCGGTGTCCAGGGACGCCGCCAGGGCGGCGCGGAAGAGCAGGGAGCCGGTGCTGATGCGTCGGACGCCCAGTTCTGCCAGGGCCGCGACGGTGTGCCGGCCAGGTAGGAACAGGATGTTGACCGGTACGTCGACCGCCGCCACGACGGCGCCGACATCGGCCGGCTCCGCCAGACCGGGCACGAATACCCCGTCGGCGCCGGCGTCCGCGTAGAGCCGTACCCGGCGTAGGGTCTCGTCGAGGTCGCCGGGGCGCTGCCAATGAGTGTCGGTCCGGGCGTTGACGAACAGTTGGGGGACCTCCCGCTTCACCACTCGGATCAACGCCGCGTGCGCTTCGGCGGGTCCCATGTTGTCTTCCATGTTGACGCCGACCGCGCCGGCCGCAGCCACGGCGACCGCGGTGCCGACCGACCCGGTCTCGATGTCGACGGTGAGGTGTACCGGCAGTTTCGCCAGGGCGCGCGTCAGGCGCAGCGTCTCGGCGTCGGCGGCGCCCGCGCCGTCGGGGAGGCCCGCTGCGGCCGCGACGCCAAGGCTGGTGGTGCCGAGTGCGGGAAAGCCGGCCTCGACCAGACACCGGGCTGACGCGACGTCCCACACGTTCGGCAGGACAAGCGGGTCGCCGCTGCGGTGAAGGGCGGCGAAGTCCCTCATACGAGGGCTCCTTCGACGAGTGCGAGGGCATGTGCGTGTCCGGGGCAGCGACGTGGCCCCGCCCCGAATGCCAGATCGCCTGCCAGCCGCACCTGCACCACCTCGCCGGCTTCGACCGTGACGTCACCGACGATGGCTGTGACGAGCGCCTGCCGCTTGGTCGCCGGGACCGGCGGGTCGTCGCGTAGCACCTCGTCAACGGGGCGGTGTCGGGCCCGTTCGGTCATGGCCACGGTGGCCTCGCAAGCCTGCACGAGTAGCCCGATGCGGGCCGCGGTCGGCTCGTCAAAGACGCCGCCGAAGGCCGCAACCAACCGGCCGACCGCCGCGTCCGCCCTGGATTCGTCGCCGGTGCCGGGCTGGTAGGCCTGCGCGACATCGCGTACGAGGTCTTCGACGGGCTCGTCGACGCCCATCTTGCCGGCGAGGACCGCCACCGGATGCATCGGGCCGTAGCCGCGGAGGGACTCCGGCGGGATCGCGTCCAGGATCGCGATGCAGAGCGCGCGACGGTGCTCGTGGGCCTCTCCGGTACTGAAGCGGCCGACCGTGGCGCGTAGCCAGGCGACTCCGGCGGGCCCGGACGGGACCGGGGGCACCACGAAGGCCGGGTTGTTCAGGACGGCAAAGGCCGCGTCGCGGCCGTTGATCTGCTGCATGAGGCGACGGTACGGTCGGGATCGTTCGGCGGCGGCCGAAAAGAAGCGACCTACGCTGGGTGCGTGACCTCAGCCTCCGACCTGGCGTCGCTCGCGACTCTGCTGGCTGACGAGAGCCGGGCCGCAATGTGCCTCGCGCTGCTCGACGGGCGCGCGTGGACCGCGGGCGAGTTGGCGGCGCACGCGGGCATCGCACCCTCCACTGCGACCCAGCACCTGCACCGCCTCATCGACGGCGGGCTGCTCGTCGAGCGACGCCAGGGTCGTCACCGATACGTACAACTCGCCGGCGCGTCCGTCGCGCAGCTTCTCGAGGACCTGTCGGCCCGGATCGAGCACCGCCCGGCTTCGCCGCGAGGGCTGCGGGAGGTGACGGCGAACTCGGCCCTGCGACGTGGCCGCACCTGCTACGACCACCTCGCCGGACGGCTCGGCGTGGCGGTGACCGACGCGATGACCCGCGCGGGACTGCTGGACCAGGCCGGCGGCTTCGCCCTGACCGCGGCCGGCCTGGCCTGGCTCACCGACACCCTCAGGCTGAGCCCCGAAGACCTACGGCCCGGCAACCGACCCCTCGCACGCGGATGCCTCGACTGGACGGAACGGCGGCAGCACCTAGCCGGGTTGGCCGGGGCGAAGCTGTGTGAGACGTTCCTCGCCAACGATTGGGTGGCCCGAATTGGATCCGGTCGGGCGGTGCGGCTCACTCCGAACGGAAAAGCAGCGCTGCGGGACCTCCTAGGCCTTGCCGACGTCGACTGACGGGTGCCTGCGCAGCAGACGAACACCGCCGAAAATACCCGCCCTCCGGGAATTGTGACGCAACCACATCGACTCCGAACACCCGCATCCGCATGTGCAAACGCCGCCTTACCGCTCCGCGGGGGTGCCGACGCTGACGCCCTTGGATCGGCCGAAGAGTTCTCCAGACTGAAGGGCCTGGTCACGCCCGCCCGTGGGATCGGTGTTTCGAACTAAGAAACCCAACGGATTCCAGCAAGTTCGCCTGCAGAGCTCCACAAGGATCTGCAGCAATCCGACAGACGTCTCCTCAGGCACACCGAGACGTTGGCCGGCGCCAGTCATCCCGGGAGCAGCAACACCTAACGGCGCTACCGGTCTAGCCTGACACGCCGGGCGTGGTCAGATTGGCGCAAAGGTGCTCGAGTGCCGCACTCCCGAGCGCAGAGCAGTCCTCTCACCATCCCGGTGGGGTATCAGTTGATGGTGCCCTCGATCTTGTCAGTCAGTTCGAGGATGTCGGGGACCGCGTCCAACACGGTGACCTCGACCAGGGCGCCATGGCGGCCGTAGCGGCGGCGGTACTCGGCATACGGGTAGTCGGCGATCGGCAGCCAGGATCGATGCCCCCGCAGGGGGTGGTTCTTCTGCATCACGGCACCGGAGTTGAGCCGGCAGAGTTCGATTCGTGGGCCATGTCGCTCGACGAGGGCACGGGTGTCGACGTGCAGGACCACCTGGTCCTCGGTGCGGTACTCCTTTGCTTGACGCAGCCGATCCAGCCGCTCACCGCTGGCCCAGAAGAAGACCCGAGAGTTGATGGCCGCGAGGTACTCGGCCAGCGACGAGTCTGGATCGATCTTCTCCGTAACGAACTTCATGGGCTTCTGATCACGAATTACGGCAGGCGCCAGGCCGGGCGCGCGCAGAACGGTGGACTGCTTGCGAGGGGCGTTCAGGAGTCGGTCGCGCTCGGCCGGATCAAGGTCGAATAGTTGGATCAGTCGCTGTGTGGATAGGAGGCCGTGTCGTCGTACGGATGGCCACGCGGTCGCCGACATCGTGTGGAAGACCTGCGGATGCTGCGCGATCAGTTCCTCGACGTCCATGACCGCCATCATGCCGAAAGCCGCCGGGCACCCGTCAGGGGCGGTCGTGCAAGACCCATGCGGCGATACCCGAGGCCCGGCAGCGGTTGCAGTGCCGGCAAACGTCGGGTACGTCGGACGACAGTTCAAGCGCAGTCGCGCGGGGCGCGGCAGATCCGGGTGCCTGATCTTGGCGAGACGTATGGCAGGCAGGATCGCACCGCTCATGGTTCGGCTGGAAAGCTTTGCGTTCTGGGTCATCAGCCGATCGGATGACCGAAGGCGACGATCGGCTATTTCCATGTGCGACGGACACCCTGCGACGCTTAGGAAGGAGGCATGACCAACGAGCGGACCGTTCCCCTCCTGCCGTGCGCATCCATCGACGACATCGGAACCTTCTACGGAGTTCTCGGTTTCCGCACCACGTACAAGCAACGCAAGCCCAACGCGTGTGTGGGGGTTCAGCGGGAAGACCTGCATCTGCAGTTCTTCGAGATCGCCGAATTTGACCCGGAGCAGTCCTATGGCTCCTGTCTCGTACTCACCGCGGACATCGAGGGACTACACCGGGCATTCGCGGCCGGCATGCGCGTCGCGTACGGCAAGGTACTGGTGTCCGGAACGCCGCGGATGACCCGGCCCAGGGCGCGAAAGAACGCAGACGGGTTGGGCGGGTTCAGCGTCATCGACCCGGGCGGCAACTGGATCCGCGTCTTTCGGGACGCCGCCACCGCGCCCATGCCGGCCGCCACGCCTGCCGGGCGGCTGGCCAAGGCCCTGGCGAATGCCGTCGTGCAGGCCGATTCCAGGGGGAGCGTCGAACAGGCCGTTCGGATCCTCGACAGCGCGTTGGCCCGCACGCAAGCCGACGATGACCCGGTCGAGCAGGTAGAGGTCCTGGTCTATCGCGCCGAACTCGCGATGGTGCTGCACGATCCGAAGACTGCGGCCGAGATGCTGGCCCGCGCCCAGTCCGTCGCGCTCACGGAAGACGAATCCGAAAGAGCGGCATCCGCGTTCGACAACGCCGCCGAACTCGCGGCAGCACTGCGGTGACTCACCATACGAACGCCTCCCCCAACTCGACAGAGTCGGACGTCCGAGAGCCTGGCCGATCGCGCGCGTCGCTGCAGAGGAGTGTGTCGACGCCTGCACGCTTTCGCGGCCGCCTGTGATCAGTGTGCAACGACGACGGTGCGCGTACGACGCCATCAGCAGGTCTCGGATGCTCGGTCGAAAGCCCGACCAGATCACTCCCGGTAGTACTGCACGACGCAGAACTCGTTGTCCTCCGGGTCGGTCATGACGAGGACTGCGCCCTCCTGGTAGTCATGCCGTTCACCTGTCCACCGCCCGCCCAACATCTCGATCCGATCGACCGCATCGTCAACGTCGGTAACGGCGATGTCGAGGTGTAGTCGCGTCTTGCCGGCCTTGGGCTCCGGGACCGGCTGGAATGTCAGCACCGGACCGCCCCCGGCAACAGTGACGCGCCGCCAGCCGGGAAGAGACTCCGTTGCGCGTCCTCCAAGCACCACAGACCAGAAGTCAGCCAGTCGCTGCGGATCCCGGCAGTCGACCGTGACTCCGGCAAGTCGGCCCAGTGTCTCCACGACACCGACCATAGCGACAATGTGCAGCCCGCTCCCACGGGGGCGCACTCAACTTGGCATGAGCGCACGGGCCGGCCGACAAGCCGGGCCCTGCCCGTCGACATCCATGACAGCGACATCGCCACGATCGCCTACTGTCCACCGGTAGTCACGAGGGATGACCTTGGTGCCGACGCGCGCGGTCGGTGGTGAATCCGGATTTCGGATCCTGACGTTGCCAGGCATCATCGTCGCGTGGATGCCCGCCGAACGATCGTTTTAATCGATGACCTCCGTTCGTTCGCGGACGGCCGACGCGCCGAGGTGGCCCGCACCAGTGCCGCGGGAGTGGACCTCCTCTGTCGGTACCGGTACCGGCGCCTCGACGAGCTGTGGCTGGACCACGACCTCGGCGGGGACGACACGATCTGGCCTGTCGTGCAGATCCTCGAACGGGCCGCCTTCGACAACCGCCCCTTTGACGTCGGCGTCATCAACGTCCATTCCGCCAACCCGGCCGGTGCCGCAAAGATCACCCAGGTCCTACGGCACTGGGGGTATCGCGTCCGCGTCGCGTCGGGCACCACGAAAATCGGCTATTTCGACTCCCCCGCGTGAGCCGACTGGCACGAGCGCAACCTCCAACGGCTGTCACACTCGGATGGCGCCTGCGATGACACGGTCATGATCTGCGCAGCCTGATCCGCTAGGAGTTGACGAAGTCGCCGCTACCGGCAGCCGCCGTGCACGAAGGGCTGCACAGCCCAGTAATGAGCGGCCGCCGTCGGCACCGGGTCGACGGCGAGAACCCACTCGTCCCCAAGGGTGCCGATAACGAGATCGCCCTCCTCGAACCGCAGCACCAGACCCGCGCAGACCGCGTCAACGTCGTGGCCGACGATCACAGCGCCGTCGGTGAGCCGGGCGCCGATGAACCCGGACAGCAGGTCCGGGTGTCGCGCCGGGCCGACCCTGGTCTCTGCGTACTCGTCCATGTCGTAGGAGCGGTACGGATATTCCTTCGCGAGCAGGAGTTCGTCCCCACGACCGTGCAGACCGACCGGCATCGCGTCTGCGAAAAACAGCCACGCGTGCAGCAGGCTCTCGGCATCCGGACCACGCCGTCCCTCACACCAGTACCGGGCCTCCGTCACGGCGTCGAGCCGTCGGCCCACCATGCTCTTCAGCCACGACGCGACCATCTCGGGATCGCCGAAGCCTACGTGCGGCATCGGGCGCTCTACGCGCAGCGCCTGCCACACTGCTCGGGAGGTGGCCTCGTGAACGTCGCCCACGCTGGTGTCGGCTTCTGTGGTGACGATGTCGGTCACGGTTACCCTCGCTGCGGCGGGGAGTCCATGCAGAGCCCATCGAGCGCCGAGCGCCGCTTCCCGCCGGTGTTCGTCGACCACGACGGCGGTCACCTCCACGTCAGGCTGGCCCGACGGTGCGACCTCGACGGTGACCTGAGCGAATCGCGAAAAGCGATTCGTCTGCCGCAGGAGGCGGAACGTCGTCACGGCTCTGATGGTTTCAGGCAGGCTCCAGGTCCCGGCAGGTAGGCCCAGTACATCGGCCGGGCCGGCGATCGGTGACGCGGCTCCCAGCTGCGAGAGGTGGAAGCGCCACTCGGGCGCAAACTACGCGCCGCGTACATCGACTTGGCCCGGCGACACAACGACGGACCGTTGACTCGTGACGCCCACCCCTCGCCCAGCCGAACCTCCTGGTCCGCAAACTACGTGGCGGTGTCCACCCTGGCGGCGATCGGCCAGACTGCCCCCTTCAGCCTGTGCGGCGGGCTCGGCGACGCCATCTGAATAACCGAGTGGGGGTACTCCGAGGCTCCTCAGAGGAGGGTGCGCGTCGGGTGACCAACACAGGCAAGCCGATGGTGCGCACGACAGCCTTAACGATCATCGGCGCCTTCCGGAGTGGCACCGACGAGCGTTGCGAACGCTCTCCGCGTGGCGATGGACGGAGCAGCAATCGCGCTCCACAGCGCACTACCTCCCGCTACGGCCACGGCGACTTTCGCCACTCCTTCAAATCGGTAAACCGCGTCGCACCTCTGGTTCATAGCCCACCCGCTCGTTGTCGGAAGCGGGGTAAGCCGGGTCTTCAGCGCGTCAAGCGCGCCGACGGGCAGTGGATGGTCGAAATCGGCCCACACCTCGCCCTTCCAGAGCACCGCATCCCACGCAGCGGTGAAGGCGTAGTCGGAGAACGTGCCGACGTAGCGGCTTCCCGATGTACAAGCGTCGTCGTCCGGATCGACGAGGTACACCTGCGGGTCGTCGTCAGCGGAAGAGGCCTCCACGACCCACCTGCAACAGTGCTGGCTGTCGGTCTCCAACAGCAGGTATCCAGACGCGAGGAACCGGATAACCGTCTGGTTGGTGAAATCCTGCGTCCGCGTGACCAGGTTGGAACTAATCGAGGCCAAGCGCCGGTCACCGCCGAACAGATACCACTCACGGACTGCTTCCGGCAGCCGCCCTCTAACCCATCTCTCGAGCGCGGCCAGTTCGGTACCTGCCGCCGCGTCCCCCTCGAACCCGCCAAGGATCTCGTACGCTGCCGCGTTCCACGTCATCACGGAGGCGATCACACCATACGAACCGAATCCACCTGACGGTGACGACAATGCTCGCCCTGTCTGGAAGTCCTACCGCCTCCGCTGCGGAGCCAACGTCGACCCCTTCGGTCTCGCCGAAGAGGTCTCCGCTGCGTAGCGTCCCAGCCGTCGTGGGTGTCCACCGAGTTGATGTCCCCAAGGACCAGCAGTCCGTGCTGCACGGGTATGCAGAAAAAGCCGAGGAAGTCGTCTGGCCTCATCCGAGCTCGCTTCGATCGGGGAGCTCGCCGCGGAGGGGCACGATAACGAGGCCTTAGTACTGCAACGGCAGTAGGCGAATCGAGTTCGACTCGCGTTCGTTGGTCTGGCTGTGACGGACGTTGATGTCGATCAGTGGCACGGCGAGTTGGACCGGTTGCATGCCCGGATCGGGCCTCGGTTTCGCCGGTCGGAACCACGGCTGCGGGTGCGTCAGTACCTGTGCGGGCTGGTCTCGGGCTTGGGGCGCAAGAATGGCTGGACCCTTGCTGAGCAGGCCGGGGACGTGTCGCCGGACGGCATGCAGAGGTTGTTGCGGTGGGCGGACTGGGACGTCGACGCGGTCCGCGACGACGTGCGGGACTACGTCGTTGAGCACCTCGGAGATCCGAGCGGTGTGTTGATCGTCGACGACACCGGGTTCCTGAAAAAGGGCAGCCGGTCGGCGGGGGTGCAGCGCCAGTACTCCGGCACCGCCGGGCGGACAGAGAATTGCCAGGTCGGGACCTTCCTGGCCTATCGGTCTGCGAAGGGCCACGCGCTGATCGACCGGCAGCTCTACCTCCCGACGTCGTGGACCGATGACCGGGACCGGTGCCGGGCGGCGGGGATCCCGGACGAGGTGCAGTTCGCCACGAAGGTGCAGATGGCCCGGGAGATGCTGGGCCGCGCGTTGGACGCTGGGGTGCCGGTGGGTTGGGTAACGATGGACGAGGCCTACGGGCAGTCGAAAGCCTTGCGGGTCTGGTTGGAGCAGCGGGATGTGGGTTATGTGGTCGCGACTCGCCGCAACGACGACATGATCACCACGACGATGGGAACTGCCCGCGCCGACCAGCTCATCGCGAATCTGCCTGCTCGGGCGTGGTGTCGGCTGTCCGCCGGCGCCGGTGCGCACGGGCCGCGTGAGTACTGGTGGGCGCGGGTGCCGGTGCGGATCTGCTGGCAACCCGGTCGCGGGCACTGGCTGCTGGCCCGGCGCAGCATGAGCACCGGGGAGATCGCGTACTACGTCTGCTACGGACCCCGCCGCACCCGCCTGCTCGACCTGGCCCGTATCGCGGGGGCACGGTGGGCGATCGAGGAGTGCTTCCAGCAGGCCAAGAACGAAGCCGGCCTCGACGAATACCAGGTCCGAGACTGGCGAGCCTGGTACGCCCACATCACCCTGTCCATGGCCGCCCACGCCTGGCTGTCCGTCGCCCGATCCCTTACCGCAAAAGGGGAACCAGCACCGACGACGACATGATGATCGGCTACACCGTACCGGAGATCCGAA